>JAATGN010000034.1 GCA_015654615.1 Rhodospirillales bacterium | reverse complement strand
TATCGATCCGCTCGACCGTGTCGATCCCCGCGCCGAAGGTCGAAGGCAAGGACAACCAAGCCAGCAGTTCAGCCTGCGGATCGCGGGTCACGATGGCGAAATCCTTTCCTGTCCACCGACCGCCCCCGCGCCGGCCGCCTGTTCCGTTGTCCTATGAAATGGACCACCAAGGCACCGACGGCGAGGAAATGGAGCGCTTATCCATTTGGAGACCCGAAGCGGGCCCGCCAACGGGTCAAAACGAATCCTGCGGCTCGTCGATGCCGGTCGGATCCTGATGGATGATGATATCGGCCGTGGGAAAGCTTTTGCGAATCTCGGCCTCGACCTGATCGCTGATGCGATGGGCGCGCCGCAAGGTGATCTCCGGGTCGAGGGCCAGATGCAGTTGAATGAAGCTCTGCTGGCCGGCCGAACGGGTCCGCAAATCGTGAACGTTCCGCACGTCCGGATGGCGCATACCGATATCCATGATCTTCCGGCGCTCGGCATCGGGGAATTCACGATCCATCAGCAGATGGAACGACTGCCAGGCGATGGTCGCCGACGAATAGATCAGGAAGCCGGCAATTCCCAAGGCAAACAGCGGGTCGGCCCAGTCGAGGCCGAATTGAACCGACAGGATCAGCGAGACGATGACCGTGACGTTCATCGCCAGGTCGCCGGTATAGTGCAGATGGTCGGCCTCGATCGCCACGGATCCGGTGCGACGCACGACGAACCGCTGGAAGAGGATCAGCCCCATGGTCACGACGATGGAAAAGACCATGACGGCGATGCCGATTCCCGCATGGCTGACCGGTTCGCGGGTGAACATCCGCTTGCCGGCCTCGCCGACCAGGAACAGCGCCGAACCGGCGATGAAGGTCGATTGCGCCAGTCCCGCCAGGGGTTCGGCCTTGCCGTGTCCGAAGCGATGCTGTTGATCGGCCGGCTGCAGCGCGTGGTGGACGGCGAACAGATTGACCACCGAAGCGACGGCGTCCAGGGTGGAATCGATCAATGTCGACAGCAGGGCCACCGAGTCGGTCACCCCCCAGGCCGCCAGCTTGACGGCGATCAGCAACACGCCGATCGCCACCGACAGATAGGTGGCCCGGCGCATCAGGAGACCGTTGGCCGAGACCGCGTCGCTCATGGAAACAGTTGCTCCGGGACCCATCCGCCGTCGTCGCGCCTGTAGACAATACGCTCATGGAGCCGAAAGGTCCTGTCCTGCCAGAACTCGATGGAGCGGGGAACAAGGCGAAAGCCGGACCAATGGGGCGGCCGCGGCACCGCGCCGAAACCGAATTTGGCGCCGTATTCGGCGATCCTGCGCTCCAATTCGAAGCGCCCGGTCAAAGGGCGCGACTGCCGCGAGGCCCAGGCGCCGATTTGGCTGCCGCGGGCCCGGCTGGCGAAATAGGCATCGGCTTCGGCGTCGCTCACCGGTTGGACGCCGCCGTCGACGCGCACCTGCCGGCGCAGACTTTTCCAATGCAGGCAAAGGGACGCCTGGGGATTGGCGTGCAGATCCTCGCTCTTCCGGCTTTCCAGATTGGTGTAAAAAACGAAGCCTTCGGCATCGAAGCCCTTCAGAAGAACCATGCGGACCGACGGATGGCCGTCCGCCGTGCTGGTGGCGAGCGCCATCGCATTGGGATCGTTCGGCTCGTGTTTTTCCGCTTCCCTTAGCCATTCCCCGAACAGGGCAATGGGATCCTTGGCACCATCAACCATTGTTTGTCGTCCGTTTGAGTGATCGAGGCAAAACATGGCCATCGCCGTTATCGGCGCGGCAGTCTTCGCTGCCCCCGCTGTGACGAGTTCGTGTCCTTTTATAGCACGCCTCAGGCCGCTGGAAAGTCGTTCGCGAACCCACTATCTTGAATCATTGACGGATGAGGGCGCCCCCCGGTTGGGCGCCCCGACGTATGTTTTGAGAAGGTGAAATTCCTGTGGACGATCCCTATAAATTGCTGGGCGTCGCCCGCGACGCCACGCGTGCCCAGATCAAGAGTGCCTATCACAAATTGGCGCGCAGCCTGCATCCCGACGTCAATCCCGACAACGCGCAGGCCGAAGAGAAGTTCAAGAAAGTCAGCGCCGCCTACGATCTGTTGAGCGACGCGGCCAAGCGCGCGCGTTTCGACGCCGGTGAGATCGATGCTTCGGGCGCCGAACGGACACGGACGCGCCATGCCTATCGCGGCAGCCCGGGCGATGGGGCGGCGGGCGGCCGTTTTTCCGAGAACTTCCGCTTCGGCAACAGCGCCGACGACATTTTCGCCGAATTGCTGCGGCGGCGCAGCAAGGGGCGGGCCGGCGCCTGGAATCCCTTCGAAACGGACGAGGAGGCGGCCCCCGCCAAGGGCGCCGACGCCGAATATTCGTTGAAGATCAGCTTCTCGGAAGCCGTGATGGGAACCACCAAGCGAATCACCTTGCCGACCGGCAAGAATCTCGACGTCAAGGTTCCGGCCGGAACCAAGGATGGCGCCAAGCTGCGGCTGAAGGGCCAGGGCCACCCGGGACGGGCCGGCGCGCCGGCCGGCGACGCCCTGATCGAAATGAAGGTCGAGCCGCATGCCTTCTTCAGCCGCGAGGGCAACGACATCCTGACGACCGTTCCGGTGACCCTGCCCGAGGCCGTCCTCGGCGGCAAGGTGACCGTGCCGACCGTCGACGGCAAGGTGACCCTGACCATTCCGCCGGGATCCAACAGCGGCACGGTGCTTCGCCTGAAGGGCAAGGGCGCCCCCAGCGGCAAGCTGCGCGGCGACCAGCTGGTGACCCTCAAGGTGGTGCTGCCGGACCCGCCGGACAGCGAACTCGAGAGTTTCCTGAAAAGCTGGGGCAGCAAATATCCCTATGACGTGCGGACCAAGGTCGGCATGAGCTGAGAGGGACGGCAAGGCTTTCACATCAATCGTCTAGTGGTCCGTTTCATCTTAAATGAAAGGGACCACTTAAGCCCGAGCGGCGCTTGAGCCTGCCGAAGCCGGAGGCGAAGGCATCGCATGCAGCCTCGTGGTCCATGTCATTTTAGATGGCATGGACCACGAGGACGCTTTGCGATC
>JAATGN010000319.1 GCA_015654615.1 Rhodospirillales bacterium | reverse complement strand
CATCGGACTGTTCGGCACGGTCTGGGGCATCATGCACGCCTTCGCCGCCATCGCCTCGGCCAACGACACCAGCCTGGCCGTGGTGGCCCCCGGCATCGCCGAGGCGCTGTCGACCACCGCCGTCGGCCTGGCCGCCGCCATTCCCGCCGCCATCGCCTACAACAAGCTGGCCGGCGATTTCGGGGCGATCTCGCGCCGTTTCGGCCTGGCCATCAGCGGCGCCGTCCGCCGGATGGAACGGACGGGAGGCGAGGCATGAGCCGGCTCGATCCCTTCACCCAAGGCGATGGAAACGCCCCGCGCCTGCTCTCCGAGATCAATGTCACGCCCTTCATCGACGTCATGCTGGTGCTGCTGATCATCTTCATGGTGGCCGCCCCCCTGATGATGGTCGGCGTGCCCCTGAAACTGCCGAAGACCGCCGCCCAGACGGCGACGCCGGCCAAGCCGCCCCTGGTGGTCAGCCTCGACAAGGAGGGGCGCCTGTTCGTCGGCGCCGACGAAAGCAGCCTGGAAAAATTGCCCGAGGCCCTGGCGCCGCTGATCAGGGCGGAACCGGAGACGGTGGTGCATGTCCGGGCCGATTCCTCCCTCGATTACGGAAAGGTCATGGATCTGCTCGGCCGCATCGGCGCCGGCGGCGTCACCCGCCTGTCCCTGGTCGCCGAAGGCCGGACCCTGTCGAACGGGAGCCGGCCATGACCGCGCCGGCTTCGGAAGCCTGCCGGACCTTCGAGGCCTTTTCGATGATGGACGCGAACGCACCAGCGCGCCGGACGGCGGCCGGCCGCCGCCGGATATGGACTTTTCCGCTGTCATTGCTGGTCCATGCGGCGATCTTGGGCGGGGTGATCGCCTTGCCGTCGCCGCCGCGTCCGGCCCCGTTGCCGCAGATCGAACTGGTGGGAGCCCCGCCGCCGCCCGCCGCGCCGCCGCAGGCTCAACCTCAACCGCCGCCGCAACCGCCGGCCGCCCGGACCGAGCCGCCGCCTCCGGCGCCCGCCGTCCATCGGACCGCCGGGCCCAGGCTTTCGCCCAAGCCGCGTCCGGCGCCCGTCCTGTCCTCGAGCGGTCCGGCGGCGACGGAAGCCGCCGCCGCTCCGCTCGCCGAACCGGGGCCCGACCGGGATGTCGCGGCCGCGGACGCCAAGTCCGCCCGGGAGCCGGCGGAGCGGATTTCCCCGCCGGCCGGTCCTCCACCCGATTACGTCGGGCTGATCCGCGCCCAGCTGGAGCGGGCCAAGCGCTATCCGGCCGCGGCGCGCCGGGAGGGGCGGGAAGGGGTGGTCGCCGTCCGCTTCGTCCTGGATCGTTCCGGGGCTCTGCTGAGCTGCCGCCTGGAAAGCGGCTCGGGCGATTCCGACCTCGACGAGGAAGCCCTGGCCATGGCGGCGCGCGCGGCGCCGTTTCCGCCGTTTCCCGACACCCTGGAACGCCGCCGCCTGGATCTGGTCGTCCCCATTCGCTTCTCGCTGAAAGGCCGGTGACGGAGATCGCCTGCGGAGACCAGTCATGAGGAGCAGATTGCCCGTTCTCTTTGCTGAAAAATGCCTTGCGAAGGGGGGTGGGGCTTCGGGATGACGACGGATTTTGGGTAACACGGACGAACACGGACAGCCACGGATGGGATGTTGAGTGGTATTATTACAGATAGAAAGGAAAAATATGCGACAATGTCCATATATATAAAATATTATTACAAGTAAATTTCTAAAATTATTTTTATATCGTCGCCTATTTTTTGATAAACAGTGACAATTATATCATATTCATCTTCATCCGCGTGCATCCGTGGCTGTCCGTGTTCGTCCGTATTGCTTAAATATCGCACCCAGGATCGACTTCGAAATTCTCATCGACGATTTGTCGACAGTTGAACAGATATCGTCATGTATTTAACAACGACTGTCACGTCTATGACAAAAGAAGGTCGGATTCCGATCGAGATATGACGATCGTCTAGAGGAATCTGGATTGACATAGGACGGGCGTCCTCATAGAAATTAGTTGTCTCCTTCTTCTGACGGGGGCGTCACCGGCGGTCCCAGCCTTTTGGGCGGCATGCCTGGTGACGGAGTGCGGCATGAGCCGTTTCCAAGAATCGGGTGTTTTCGCTCGTTCCAAACTCGGGACGCGCGATTCTCGCTCGCTCGGAGACGAAAATGACCGTACGAGTCGCTTCCTTAGGGCTGAAAACCGTTCATCGCCGGCTTTTCCTGGCGGGGCCGTCGCTGGCCATTCTGCTGTGTGCCGCCCGGGCCGCCTTGGCCGCCGGGGATGCCGCCTCGGACCGGGAGGGCACGGACGCGCCGACGCAGATTCCGGCCATTTCGGTGGAGGACGCCGCTCCGGCGCCGGCCGACGGCAGTTCCGCAGCGGGGTATCGGGTGCCCACCGCCGACCTGGGGCCGCTGGGGAAGAAGAAGGAGCTGGATACGCCGGTTTCCCTGACCGATATTCCCAACGGCCTGATGGAGGAACATCAGGAGAGGAATCTCAGCCAGATCATCAAATACAACCCATCGGCCCAGTTGGAGCCGCGTGTCGATCTGGATTCCGGACGGCCGCAGACGCGCGGCTTCGAGAACGCCAATATCCAGAACACGCGCATCGATGGATTCAACTCCTACACCATCATGGCCTATCCCATGGAGGAATACGAAGATCTGCAAATTCTCAATGGTGCGGCAGGTGCGCTGTACGGGCCGTCTTCGCCGGCTGGAACATTCAATTTCATCTCCAAGCGCCCGACGGAAACTCCGTTCAACCGGATCACTCTTGGCTTTGACAGCAACGGATTGTTCACCGAACACGGCGAGACCAGCGGCACCGAGGGACGCGTCGGCTATCGTGTCAATGCCGTGCATACCGAAGGGGGAAGCTATGTCTCGACCAGCCGTCTCTATCGTGAGGTTTTGAGCGGCAATTTCGACATTCGACTGGCGGACGACACCAAGCTCGAGCCTAACAACAGTTATTACCAGATGCACGAAAGCGGCTTTCCGGTCGCTTTGGTCTATGGCAACGCGAAAATCCCGACCTCAAACGGCATCCCGAGTTCGGGCGCGGCCTTGTCCAACTCGCTGCCGTCGGCTCCCGACCCCACCAAGGCCGGTTATGGGATCAAGGGGGCGGGAGAGAACATGGAGGACTACGATTTCAACGCCAAGCTGATCCATGACATCAGCGATAACTGGAAATTCACCGCTGGCGCGATGTACCAAAGATTTCGCGGCAGCTATGGCCCCGCCGGTACTTATGGCGCGGCGGACCCCGGCAATTGGCTGATGAGCAACGGCCAGATCGCCTCGATCGTGGCCGATGTGGAGAGGACATCCGAGGTTCAGAGCGATCTGGCCTATCTGAACGGCCATGTGGAGACCTGGGGGGTGTCCCACGATCTGCTGATCGGGACCAACGGCTATCAAAATTTCGCTTATAACCGGAGAGGGCAGAATTACGAACTGGGCACGTCGCCGCTGCTCGACCCCGCGGTGAACAATGTTCCAGTCTTCTCCAATGGGGGCCCCACCTGGAGGAGCGGCTATAGCGGGCAGCAGTCCGTCGTCCTGGGCGACACCATCGCCTTCGACAGGCATTGGTCCGTGCTGGCGTCGGCCAGCGGCAGCTGGCTGCGCAATATCAGCTACGGCACGAAAACGATTACCAGCGGTTCCAATTATTTCGTGGTGCCCACGGGGGTCAACACCGCTTACAACGCCTACGGCGTCAGCCCGCTGACCAGCCTGATTTACAAGCCGGTGGACAATGTGACCACCTACGTCACTTACACCAATGCCTTGCAACAGGGCGACACGCTGACCGATACGGGCGGCAGCAGCACCACCATGTTGCCGCCTTATCGCAGCAAGCAGTGGGAGGCGGGGGCCAAGACGACCCTCAATGACCGTGTGGATATCAACGCCGCCCTGTTCCACATGACGCGCCCCTATGCCTACAACATCGGCAGCGGGTCGGGCACCGTGCTCGACACCAGCGGCAAGCAGGTCAACGATGGCGTCGAATTCATGACCAAAGGCAAGGTCACCGACGACCTGACCCTGTTCGGCGGCGTCACCTACATCAGCCCGATGCTGGAGCACACGGCCGATCCCACCACCGCCGACAAGCTGGTGGTCAGCGTGCCCAAATGGCAGGGCAATCTCTATGGCGAATACAGCCTGAACGAGGTCCCCGGCCTGTCGCTGAACAGCAACCTGCATTACACCGGCCGCCGCGCCGCCAACGTCACCAACACCACCTGGGCGGCGCCCTATGCCACCCTGGACCTGGGCGTCGTCTGGCGGGCGAGCCTGTACGGCCACGACTTCACCTGGGGGGCGGGCATCGACAACGTCACCGGCCAACGTTACTGGGCGGCCATCCTGCCCGAAACCACGGGCGGCAGCAGCAGCCAGGCCGGCGCCAACGGCACGGTCTATGAGGCCATCATGGGCGCCCCGAGGACCTTCCATGCGTCGGTATCGGTGGATTTCTAACCCGTTGACGACCTTTCCCCCACCCCTTCCCCCGACGGGGAGGGGGCGGGGGTGGGGTGGTGCGCGGCGGATGCTGTCTGCGGCGGGGCTGGCGGCGGCTTTCTGCCTGCTCATCCCGCTGGCCTGCCGCCCCCTGGCGGCCCGGGAGATCACCGATATGGCCGGGCGGAAGGTCGTGGTGCCGGACGACATCCGCCGGATCTACGTGGCCTACGACCCGCCCGCCATTTTCCTCAGCGCCCTGGCCCCCGACCTGATGGTCGGTTTCCCGTTCCCGCGTTCGCCCGCCGCCAGCCATTTCCTGCCGCCTGCGGTGGCGCGGCTGCCGACCGTCGGCGGCATGTCCCGCATCGCCCCCGAGAAGCTGCTGGGGCTCGGCATCGACGTCGCCATCGCCTGGAACATCCGGGGTCAACCGGATCAGTTCGTCGAACAGATGACCGCCATGGGCACGCCGACGCTGATGGTCGACGCCTCGCCGTTCCGGCAATATCCGGCGGCTTTCCGCTTTCTCGGGCAATTGGTGCATCGCGAGGAGCGGGCCGAACGGCTGGCCCGCGCCCTGGAGGACACCATGGCGCGCCTCGACGCCACGGTCGGCGCCCTTCCGCCGTCGCGGCGCCTTCGCGTCTATTACGCCGATTCCCCCGACGGACTGAAAAGCCAGTGCGCCACCGCCTTCCGCGGTGAAATCGTCCGCCTGGCCGGCGGCCTCAACGTGCTGCCCTGCCATGGCCCCGACAGCATGGGGGCCAGCGTCGGCATCAATCTGGAAACGCTGTTCACCCTGGACCCCGACGCGATCGTGGCGCGGACCCGGGAGACCGCCCGCTTCATCCGGGAGGACCCGGGCTGGAGCCATCTGCGCGCCGTGCGCGACGGGCGGGTCTATGCCTTTCCGTCGCTGCCCTTCAACTGGGCCGAGCGTCCCCATTCCCAGTTCAAGATGCTGGCCTTGCAATGGCTGGCCAGCCGTCTTTACCCCGATGACTTTCCGTTCGATTTCGCATCGGCGGTCCGGGATTTTTACCGATTGTTCTACGGCATGGAGCTGACCGATGACGATATCGCCCGATTGCGGGACTGAGGCGCTGTCCGATGGCGGACGCCGCGGTCCTTCCGGCCGCCTGCGGCGGTGGGGGGAGACCCGCCGGGAAAGCTGGGCGCTTGCTTCGCTGGGCCTGCTGCTGGTCGCGGCGCTGCTGGGGTCGCTTTGCATCGGGGCCTATCCCGTGGCCTTTCCCCGGGTCGTCGGGATCCTGCTCGGCGGGTTCCTGCCGGAACCGCTCCGGCCGCATGCCGCCTGGACCGATGCCGAGTTCGCCGCCGTCCAGGTCATCCGCCTGCCGCGGGTCCTGCTGGCCATGCTGGCCGGCGGCGGTCTCGGGCTGTCCGGGGCGGCCCTGCAGGGCATGATGCGCAATCCGCTGGTCGGTCCCGATCTGGTCGGCATCTCCTCGGGGGCCGCCTGCGGCGGCATCCTGGCCATTCTGTTCGACTGGCCGTCCTGGGGATTGCTCGCCGCCGCCTTCGCCGGAGGGTTCGTCGCCCTGCTGTCGGCCTGGTCCCTGGCGCGCCTGTCCCGGGGCGGCGGGATCCTGCCCTTCATCCTGGCCGGCGTGGTGGTCGCCGCGTTTTTCACCGCCGTGCACGGCCTGATCCAATACACCGCCGATCCCGAAAACAAATTGCCGACCATGGTCTATTGGCTGATCGGCAGTTTCGCCGGAGCGACATCGCACAAGGTGGCGGTCCTGGCGCCGCCGGTGCTGATCGCCGGCGGACTGCTGCTGGGCTTGCGCTGGCGGATCAACCTGCTGTCGCTGGGGGATCTGGACGGAACCGCGCTGGGCGTGCGGGGGGCCCGCTTGCGCTGGCTGATCATCGCCCTGGTCTCGGTGATCGTCGCCGCCCAGGTGGCGGTCAGCGGCATCGTCGGCTGGGTCGGGCTGATCGTGCCGCATTTCGCCCGCATGCTGGTCGGCCCCGATCATCGCCGGCTGCTGCCGGCGGCGGCTCTGAGCGGCGCCATTTTCCTGCTGGCGATGGACGACATCGCCCGCACGCTGATCGCGCAGGAATTGCCGATCGGCATTCTGACGGCGGGATTCGGAACGCCGGTCTTCGCCTTCCTGTTCTGGCGCCTGCAGGCCAGGGGCTGGTCCCGGGAGTGACGGCCGCCGCGCGGCTTCCGGAAGCGTCGGCCTCCCGGCCGAGGGGTTTAGCTTTTTATTATCGAAAGAGGTTGTGAATTTTTAGCCCTCTCCCGCTTGGCGGGAGAGGGAGGGGCCCGCGTCAGCGGGAGGGTGAGGGCAGGAAACACCCGCAAGCGAGGCGCATCGCCTAAAACAACGAAATTCATCGTGCGGCCCTGAGATCCCCTCACCCTCCCACCGCTTCGCGGCGGGCCCCTCCCTCTCCCGCCAAGCGGGCGAGGGGCAAAAATTCACAACCGCTCGAAAGCGGGGATGACGGGAAAATCGGCGAAAACAGCCTAACTTAAGGACTGGACGCGATTATTTCGCGTGCGGCCGGGAAATGCCGGAGCGCGGCGGAAAAGGCCTGCAGCGCCGCCAGGGCCGCCGTCGAAAGCTGGCGCTCATGGGCGATGCACAGCGAAAGAACCGATGGCGTGGCCTGGCCGTCCGTCAGGTCGCGATAGATCAGGCGGTGGCCCCGGATCTCGTTCGCCGCATTGATTTCGTTCATCAATCCGATGCCGACCCCGCTTTCCACCAGCATCTTCATGACGGCGATGCTGTTGCAGGTCGCCACCGGCTCGACCTGGACCGCAAGGCGCGACAGGGCGCGATCGATCACCTCGCGCAGGGCGAGGCTGTGATCCGGCACGATCAGGCGATAGGCCAGGCAGTCGGTCAGGGACAGGCTGGGAAGCGCCGCCAGCGGATGTCCGGGCGGCATCGCCACGCCCAGCGGAAAGGCGGCGCTTTGGCTGACCGCCAGCCCCGGCCGTTCCCGGGGATTGATGGCCAGGCCGAAGTCCACCTCTCCGGCCAGGACGGCCGCCACCACCGCCTCGGAGCCGGCGACGGTCAGCGCGAAGCCGATGCCGGGATGCTGCTGGTGAAGCGCCGTCAGGGTCGTCGGGACGAAAGCGAAGGTCACCCCTTCGACCATGGCGATCGAGACCTTGCCGCGCCGCAATCCGCGCAGGTTTTCGAAATCGGAAATCAGCCGGTCGACGTCGCGGCGGCAGCCGCGGATCAGATGGGCCAGCATTTCGCCGGCCGCGGTCAGCCGCAGCCCCTGGGGCAGCCGTTCGAACAGCGGGGCGTTCAGGGCCGTTTCCACCTTGAGAATTTGCCGATCGATGGCCGATGCCGAGACATGCAGGCGTTCGGCCGCCTTGCGCAGCGATCCCTGGCGGGCCACTTCGTCGAAATAATGGGCAAATCGCGACAATACCGGCATCGGTCCTCTCCCCTTGCTGTTGCACTTTATGCATCGCGACAAGGATTTTTCTATGATGGAAGTGCGCACCGCCACCGGCTAGCCTGGATCCCCGAAAACACCGAAGGCGAAGCAGGGATGACGACGGCGGGCCACAACGGGTGCGAGGCGCGGGCCGGGGGCGGCGGCGGGGCGGGGGACCATCCCCTCCCGGACGACGCCGCCGATCCTTGCCTGCAGCACGGGCCCCTGCTGCCGGCCGAGGCCTTGCTGGATTTCATCGACCGGACATTCGTGACGGTCGCCCACAGTGAAATCTGCGGCCTGCGCCAAGCGCGCGGCCGGATCCTGGCGACCGACCTTCTGTCCTGCCGCGCGGTGCCGGCCTTCGACAATGCCTCGGTGGACGGCTGGGCGGTCGCCGCGGCGGAACTCGCCGGTTCCGGCTGCCGTCTGCTGCCGATCGGCGGACGCATCGCCGCCGGCCATCCGCTGGAGTCGCCGGTCCGTCCCGGCCATGCCTATCGGATCTTCACCGGGGCGCCGGTTCCCGCCGGGCTCGATACGGTGGTGATGCAGGAGGACGCCCGCCGGCAAGGCGACGAGGTGACTCTTCCGCCGACGCCGCGCGGGGCCAATCTGCGTCACGCCGGCGAAGCCCTGGCGGCCGGCCAGCGGGCCCTGGCGGCCGGAACCCGGTTGCGCGCCCCGGAAATCGGCCTTGCCGCCTCGTTGGGGCTGACCCGGATCCCGGTCCGGCGGGCCTTGCGGGTCGCCGTCTTCTCGACGGGCGACGAATTGCGGACACCGGGCGTTGCCCTGGCCGAGGGGACCATCTACGACAGCAACCGGTTTTCCGTCATGGCCCTGCTCGACGATCTGGGGTGCCAGGTCAGCGATCTGGGCATCCTTGCCGATCAACCGGCCCGATTGGCCGCCGTGCTCGGCGACGCTTGCGGCCGGCATGACCTGCTGATCAGTTCGGGCGGGGTTTCGGTGGGCGAGGAGGATCATGTTCGCCGCGTCATCGCCGCCCTGGGGAAAATCCATCTGTGGCGCCTGGCGCTGAAACCGGGACGTCCCGTGGCGCTGGGGGATGTCGGCGGCACGCCGATCCTGGCCTTGCCCGGCAATCCGGTCGCCGCCATCGTGACCTTCCTGCTGTTCGCCCGGCCGCTGATCGCCCGGCTGTCGGGGGCGATTTCCCTGCCGCCGCGACGTTATCCGGTGATCGCCGGCTTCGCCCTCGAACGGCAATCCGGTCGCCGCGAATTTGCCCGGGCCCGGCTGGAAGAGACGCCGTCGGGTCCGACGGCCGTGCTTTTTCCCAACGATTCGTCCGGTGTCCTGGCCTCGCTGACCGCATCCGAGGGGCTGGTCGACCTGCCGGCCGGCCCCCTGTCCATCGCCAAGGGGGCCTCGATCGATTTCCTGCCGTTCGTCGGCCTGATGCCGTGACCGCCCGTCCGCCTCGCGGGCGTTGTCCCGGCCCGGGCTACTGATAGCGCGCGGAGGTCGCCGGACCGAGGCGTTCGGCGCCGTCCCATTCGGCAATCCGCGAAGCATTGTCGGTTTTCGGCGGCGGGGCGAAATTGCCCGGCGGACGATAACGTCCGACGATGGCGTGCACGATGACGGCGCGCAACCGCGCGTCGTCCTGGCGCGTCCAATAAAAGCGGTCGGCGCCGGGGCCGGCCGGTCCGCCCTCGTCCGCATGGGCGGCCAAAGCCTGAACGATGTCCTCGGCCTCGCCGACATAAACGGCATAGACGCGTTCACCGTCCAGCCGGCCGAAAACATAGACTCCCGCCACCGGCTCGCGGATTCGACCGGTCTCGAACCCGACCCCGGCCCATTTCGGCGCCGGTTCGGCGGCGGCAATGAAATCGGCCTTGCTGCCGCACCACAAACGACCATCGCACATCGGTGCCTCCTCAGCGCCGCCGGAACGGGAAATCACCTTCAGGACCTGGTGCGGTTGTTCCGTCCCCGGTCCTCACGTCGTATAGTACGGGTATATTGCGATGTCCGTCAATTTCCGGCCGCTATTCCGGCGCCGCCAGGACGCTCGGCAGCGGCGGATAGGGTTTTCCGGCCTCACCGCTCGTCCGCCCCGTCAAGGAATCGTCAGCGAGAACTCGAGCGGCACGATCAGTTGCAGGCGGTCCTGGTCGATGGCGGCGGGGAAGGGCGGAAAGACGGCCTGGCGGATCATGACGCCGGCTTCGTCATCCAAGGATGCGACGCCGGAA
Source organism: Rhodospirillales bacterium (assembly GCA_015654615.1). GTDB lineage: Bacteria > Pseudomonadota > Alphaproteobacteria > Rhodospirillales > Magnetospirillaceae > Telmatospirillum. The sequence goes on along the minus strand of JAATGN010000319.1, from coordinate 1,410 downwards.
CCGCGGCTGATCTTCCAGTTCGAGACCTGTCCCGAGCGTTCGAGGACGAAGGTCAGCAGCACGGTGCCCTCGGCGCCGGCGGCCCGGGCGTCGGCGGGATAGCGCTTGACCTTCTCCAACTGGGCGCGGATCAGGCCGATATAGTCGGGTGGCGGCCCGGCTGGGCGCGAGCTCGGCGAAGGCTCGCCGATGAGGGCGTTGGCGGCGTTCTTCGCCCCGCTGGCCGGGGCGGCGGCGGCATCGACGGCGGAGTCCCGGTTGTCCTCGACCACCGGCGTGACCGGCGCGTCGGCGAAAGGTTTGTCGGGCGGCGGTTTTTTCGGGGGCTTGGGAATGGCCCGCTCGGCCTTTTCGCTGGCGGTGACGAGCGGCTGCAGGGGGCGCGGCGGCACCGGCAGGGGCGTGAGCTTGGGGAAGGCCGGCAGCGGTTTGGGCGGCGCCTCGGCCGGACTGGGAGCGGCCTCCTCGGGCATCGGCGGGATCGGCGCCGGCGGCAGCAGCTCGATCTGCGGCAGCGGCGGCGGCGGAGAGGACGGCCAGGCCAGCAGATAACCGCCCAGCAAGGCGGCATGCAGCAGGATCGAGGCGGGCAGCGGCCAGGAACGGCGCCACGAGGCTCGCCGGCTTCGGGGGCGATCGATCGCCGCCGTCTCGGGCATGGCCGGCGGGCAGGATGTCAACGGCCGGATCAGCACGGCGCCACCGTCACGGTCCCGCTCCCCCCGGCAGCGGCTGCCCCTCGGCGACCAGCGACAGCCGGGCCACGCCGCCGGCTCCCACCTTGCCCAGCAGATCCATGACGCGGCCGTAATCGATCCCCTTGTCGGCCCGGACATAGACCACCAGTTCGGGATCGGCCTTGACGAGGTCCGCGAGCTTGGCGGGCAGTTGGTCGAGGCTGGTTTCGTCCTTGCCGACGAACAGCCGGCCCTCCTTGTCGAGGCTGACCACCGCCGGCCGGTGCGGTTGGCCGACCGTCTGGGCGGCGGTTTTCGGCAGTTTCAAGGGCACGCCGACCATCATCAGGGGGGCGGCCACCATGAAGATGATCAGCAGCACCAGCATGACGTCGATGAAGGGCGTGACATTGATCTCGGAGAGCAGCGGCCGCCCGGTGCCGGGCCATTCTTCGAGCGGATCGATCATTCGGCGATGCCCCGAAGCGATGTCCCCTCCATGCGGCGGGCCAGGCGGCCGATGGCCAGCGACAGCCGCCGGGCCAGCCCGCTGAAGTCGGCGGCCAGCTTGTTGTAGGCGATGGAGGCCGGGATGGCGGCGGCCAGGCCGACGGCGGTGGTCGACAGCGCCTCGGCGATGCCGGGGGCCACCACGGCCAGGCTGGTGTCGTTGGCCGAGGCGATGGCGGCGAAGGCGTGCATGATGCCCCAGACCGTGCCGAACAGTCCGATG
>JAATGN010000462.1 GCA_015654615.1 Rhodospirillales bacterium | reverse complement strand
CTGCCCGAGTTCATGGTGCCGGCGGTCTTCGTCGATCTCGACGCCCTGCCCCTGATGCCCAACGGCAAGATCGACCGCCGGGCGCTGCCCGCTCCCGACCGGCTGCGCCCCGACCTCGACAAGGCCTTCGTCGCGCCGCGCGACGATCTGGAGCGCGACCTGGCGCGGATCTGGGAGGATGTCCTGGGGGTTCGGCCGGTCGGGGTAAGGGACAATTTCTTCGCGTTGGGGGGCCATTCCCTGCTGGCGGTCCGCCTGTTCGCCCTGATCGAGGCCCGGCTGGGACGAAAGCTGCCGCTCTCGGCCGTCTTTCAGGGGGCCACGGTCGAGCATCTGGCCGAGGTTCTGCGCCGGCAGGCGGCGACCGGGCCGCAATTCTCGCTGGTGGCGATCCAGCCGGCGGGCGGCAAACCGCCGCTCTTCCTGGTCCATCCGGCCGGCGGACATGTCTTTCCCTATGTTCCTCTGGCCCGGTTCCTGGGTCCCGACCAGCCCTGCTACGGGCTGCAGGCCAAGGGCCTGGAAGAGGGGCAGGATTTCCACACACGCATCGAAGACATGGCGGCCTACTACATCCAGGCCATGCAGACCGTGCTGCCGGCCGGGCCCTATCTGATCGGGGGATGGTCCATGGGTGGCGTCGTCGCCTTCGAAATGGCCCAGCAGCTGCGCGCCCGCGGACAGGACGTCGCGCTGCTCGCCCTGGTGGACTGCCGCATCCCGATCGCCGACGAGACCTTCCCGGAGGACGACTCCGAGGCGCTCCTGCTGGTCGAACGCTATTTCGGCGTTTCGTTCGGTCCGATGGACTCCCTGGCCGATCTTCCCGAGGACGAGCAGCTCGATTTCGTGCTGGAACAGGCGAAAAGCGCCGGTTTGGTCCCGGTCGAGCTCGATGTGTCCGAGGCCCGCCGTTTCGTCGCGCTGCTCCGGAACGATATGCAGGCGACGCGGAACTATGTGCTGCAGCCCTATCCCGGCCGGATCAGCTTCTTCAAGGCGCAGGAAACGCTGACCGGCAGCGCCGTCGATCAGACCATGGGATGGAGCGGCTGGGCGGCCGGCGGCATCGAGCTCCATGTCGTTCCCGGCAATCACGCCAATCTGATGTACGAACCCCATGTCCAGGTTTTGGCCGAGACGCTCGCGGCCTGCCTGGAGCGGGCATGGCCCGGGCAGGCGTGAGCCCATGCCAGCGGAATCCTGGATAGTCTGCCGCAAGCCGAATCCGGCGGCCCGCCTTCGCCTGTTCTGCCTGCCCTATGCCGGTTCCGGCGTTTCGATATTCCGCACCTGGCCGGATGGACTGCCGTCCGATGTCGAAGTCTGTCCGATCCAGCTTCCCGGCCGCGGGAGCCGGATGGCGGAGACGCCGTTCACGCGGATGGCGCCGCTCGTCCGGGCCCTTTCCCAGGCACTGCGTCCGCTTCTCGACAAGCCCTTCGCCATTTTCGGCCATAGCCTGGGCGCCATCATCGGCTTCGAGCTCGCTTGCGAACTGCGGCGGCAATCCGGCCCGCCGCCGGTCCATCTGTTCGTCTCGGCGCATCGCGCGCCGCGGATCCCATTGCGCGACCGGCTCATCCACGCGCTGCCCGACGGCGAATTCCTGGACGAACTGCGCCATCTGAACGGCATCCCCGAACAGGTGCTGGCGGAAGCCGAGCTCATGCGCCTCATGCTGCCCATCCTGCGGGCCGACTTCGCCGTCTTCGAGACCTTTCGCGACACGGCGGGGCCGCCTCTCGACTGCCCCATTTCGGCATTCGGCGGTTTGCGGGACGACAGGGTCGCGCCGGCCGATCTCGCGGCCTGGCGCGAGCGAACGGCCGGCCCCTTCGCGCGCCGGATGTTTCCCGGCGACCATTTCTTCATGAACACCGCCCGGCCGCTTCTCCTCCAGGCGCTTTCGCAGGACTTGGGGCCGGTAAATTGCCCGTTCCGCGCCGACGAGGCGCCGTCCCGTCCTGGATGAAAAGGAAGAGTGGCACCGGCGTCCCTGCCGGTGTCCGCCGCTGGCGCGGCGGAGTTTTTTCTCCACCGGCAGGGACGCCGGTGCCACTGACGCTTTGCTTGTCTAGCGGAGCGGAGAAATCTGGCCGTCATGAGCCTGGACCGCCGCTGTCCCGTCTCCGCTGGGCCCATGTCACGGCGAGCCGTTTGACGGCGCAGTAGGCGAAGGCCGCGACGGGAGCGGTGATGGCGATGGCGCCGACGCACATGGCGGCGTAGACCGCCCAGCCTTCGTGCAGGACATCCCACAGGGACGCTAGGTCCGGCGGCGCTGCCGTCCGCACCGGCAGGATCCACCGGCCCAGTCGATATTCGGCGAGCCAGATCAGGGGCAGCAGCGGGGTATAGAGAATCGCCGCGGCGCCTCCGGCGGCGGCGGCGATCACATTGCGTTTCGAAAGCCATGCCACCAGGCTGGCCACGACGACAGGCGAGGGATTGAGCGGCAGCAAGCCCGCGGCGACGCCAATGGCGAAACCGGCGGCGATCTGGCCGGGCCGCGCGTCGAGCTGCGACAGTTTCCGCCAAATTTCCGTGATTCGCCGCTTAAGACGCACGCGCCACATCGCTGCCGATCCGGCCGTCATGCAAACCAATCAGCCGCCGGGCCCGCTCCATGACCTGGGGATCGTGGGTGGCATAGACGAAGGTCGTCCCATGAACGCGATTGAGCCGTTCCATCACGTCGAGCAGAGCGGTCGCCGTCACCGAGTCGAGGTTGGCGGTGGGTTCGTCGGCCAGGATCAAGGCCGGTTCGGTGACCATGGCCCGCGCCACCGCCACCCGTTGCTGCTGTCCGCCCGACAGGGCGCCGGGGCGGCGGTTTTCAAGGCCGGCCAGACCGATTTCCCGGAACAGCGTTTCCACCCTTTCCTTTCGCTGCTTCGCCGGCATTCCCTGCAGCAGCAGCGTGAATTCGGCGTTTTCGAGGGCGGTCAGCACCGGAAGAAGATTGTAGGCCTGAAAGACGAAACCGAGGCGGTGCAGACGGAGATGGGCGAGTTCGCCCGGCGACAGCCGCTGAAGGTCCCGGCCTTCCACCAGCACCTCTCCGGCATCGGCGCGGTCGAGTCCGCCCAGGATGTTGAGCAATGTGGTCTTGCCGGAACCGGACGAGCCGGCAATCGCCAGGAAATCGCCCGAAGCGATCCGCAGATCGATTCCGCGCAAGGCCGGAACCCCGATCGGCCCCGTCCGGTAGGTCTTCTCGACCTTCCTCAATTCCACCGCCCATTCGGTCACCATGCGCTCCAGTCCAGATCCGGTGATTAAAACATCTTCAAGGCGTCGGGCAGTTTGGTCCGTGCCGCCTTGCAAGCCGGATAAAATGAGATGACGGTCGCCGCCAGGAACACGATGCCGACCGAGGAAACGATGCGTCCCAGGCTCAGGCGCGCATGGATGATCGGGTCGAAAACCAGGTCGGGAGGCAGGTTGGTCCGGGAGAACCAGCGCAGATCGAGCCCGGTGGTGGCGAAATAATGCTGGAGGGTCAATCCCAGCAGCAGGCCCAGGACGAGACTCGCCGCGGTCAGCGCCAGCGATTCGCCGACGATCAGGGCGGCAAGCTGGACGGGCCGCAGGCCCAAGGCCGAACAGAGACCGAATTCGTAGCGGCGCTCGATCACCCGCATGAGCGTGGTGTTGAGGATTCCCAGCCCGACCATCGCCAGGACCACGCCGTTCATGACGTAATTGAAGGCGTCGTCGAGCAGAAGGATCTGCGCCAGCGCCGGCATCGAGTCCCGCCAGGGAAGAATTTCCGCCGGAACGCCGTCCAATCCTTTCCGCAAGCCCGCCGCGACCCTCGGCGAATCGCTCTCCCTGTCCAGGAGGATCGCCACCTGGGTGATCCGGTCGGGGGTGCCGAGCAAGGCCTGGGCCTGGGCCAGCGGCATCTGGACCAGGTGGGCGTCGATCGCCTGGAATCCCGTGCGGAAGATGCCGTCGACCCGCAGCAGCGTGCTCCGCATGTCGCCGCCGTCCTCCGTCGCCTCGGCGCCGGGGAACCGTATGCCCTGAGTCGTCAGCACGACCTTGGCGCCGATCTTCAGGGCGAGCTTGCGGGCCAGCGCGGCGCCGATGACGATGCCCGGGTTCCCGCCGTCATTGAAATAGCCTCCTTCGATCATGCGCTGGGGAATCAGGGACACGGCCCGCTCCGCTTCGGGCACGACCCCCATGATGCCGACCCCCTCGGCATTGGCGGCGGAGGTCAGCAATCCGGAGGCCCGCAGCCGGGGGCTGACGCCACGCGAAACGCCGGCCATCGCCCCGCTCCGCAGAAAGACCGCGGCGGCCGAGGCGACCGAGGCCGGCAACAGCAGCGCCTGGGAGCCGGTCTCCTGGTATCCCGGCGCCTGGATGACGACGTGCCCGGCGCCGAATCGCACCCCATTGCCGACCATCTGCTCGTGGCTGCCATCGAGCAGGCCCAAGGACACCAGCAGCAGGGTCAGCCCCAAACCCAGGGCCAGCGCCGTTGCCATGGTCCCGCGGGGATTGCGCCAGAGATTGCGCCATCCGATCTTCGCCATCAGGAAAATACCCGTCATGATCAAACCTTTCGGAGCGCCTCGGCCGGCCGCAGGCGCGCCGCGCGCAACGCCGGATAAAGGGCCGAGGCCAGGGCGGTGACGGCCAGTCCCAGAGCGGCCTCGGCGTAGGCCGCGGCATCCTGCCGGCCGTACCAGAAGGGGCCCACCGCGATTCCGGCGACGGAGACCGCGCCGCCGTCGCCGCTCAGCCTCAGGCCGTGGACCTGCAAATACCAGAGGAGCGGAGCGCCGAGCGCCGCCCCCAGGGCGAGGCCGGCCCCGGCCAGACTGGCCGCCTCGGCCACGACGAGGCCGACCACCTGGATCGGACGCAGCCCCAGGGCCATCAGCATGCCGAACTCGCGCGTGCGCCCGATGATCGCCATCAGCATGGTATTGGCGATGCCCATGCCGGCCAGCAGAAAAAAGATGAAAAAGAGAATGACGGTGACGCGGCGATTGAACTGCACATAGCTGGCCAGCTCGGGCGCCAGCGCGGGCCAGGGCTCGACCCGGACCGGAAAGCCTCCGCTCAGCCGCGCCTCGAGGGCCGTCGCGGTCGCCGTCGCCGTCGCCATTCCGGTTTCACGAAGGCGAATTCCGATCTCATGAACCCTCTCCGGCGGCAGGCGCAGCAGCTCCTGCAGCGAGGCGAGCCGCATCAGGACAAGACCCTGGTCGACGGTGTCGAGCCCGGTGTGAAACAGGCCGGCAAGCGTATAAACATCGTTGCCGGTCGAGCCGTCGGCCGCCGGCGTCACCAGGACGATTTCCGATCCCACGTCGGCGCCGATCGCACCGGCCAGCCGGTCTCCCATGACGATGCCTTTGGGCATGCCGTCATCCAGGTAGCGTCCCTTCACCATCCGGGTCTGCAACGAGGTGACCGTTTGTTCCTGGTCCGCAACGACGCCCAGGAACTCTGCGCCGGCCGATTGACGGGGGGTGCTGACCAGGCCGTCGGCATGGACGCGGGGGCTCGCCGCCCGGACCCGCGGGTCGGCGACGACGGCGGCGACCAGCGCGCCGACATCGGTCCCGTTTCGCCCGCCCAGGGTCCGGTGAATCGGGCGGTCCGGGTCGTAATCCGGGGCATGCACCTCGATGTCGGACAGCACGAGACGGGTGCCGCTTTCGATCATCTGCTGTCGCAGCCCGGCCATCAGGCAGGCGACGAACAGCAGCATGGCGTATCCGACGCCGATCGCCGCCATGGTGATCAGCGTCCGCCCGGGATTGTCCCAGAGATTACGCCAGGCAAGCAGCAGAAGCCGCCCGTTCATCGCGGCAAAGCCCCGGGCGAAAACGTCTCGTCGGCGATCGGCGCGTCGAAGGCGATGTCTTCATAGGTGATGGTCGTCCGTTCGTCCGCCCGGTCGGCCGGCTGCATGACCAGGCGTGTCGGGATCAGCCGGCCGTTCACCGTCCTGTAATCGGAAAAGGACAGCTCCCGGACCAGGACCCCGTCCTCGTCGTAATAACGCTCCCACAGCGGCATCAGATCGGACTTGCGGATTTCCAGGGCGATCCTTCCCCATACCACCGCCGCCTCCGGCTTGGGCGTCAGGGTGTATTCGACCACCGCTGTTCCGTCCCGCTCTCCCTCGAAAGAGGTGGCGATTCCGTAGTCGCGGGTGAGTCGGCCCTGGTTCACCAGGTCGTTGAGCGTGAAATGGCCGCCCATCAGCGAGGTCATCATCATCGAGGCCGGCATCTCGACCGTCCGGTTCGATTTCGGAAGATAGCTCCAGACCTTGCCGGCCGATTTCAGGATGGCCGTACCGTCGTCCTCGGCCGGCCGGCGGATGCGGACGAGAATGTCCGATTCGCCCCGCGACCACAGCTGGATCTCGATGGCCCGTTGCCAGTCCTGCCTGACGATCTGCATTTCGATGGTGGCGGTGCAGGACCGGCCGCCGGTGAACATCCGGGCCACCCGGTCGACGATCTCCGGCGCTCCCGGATCGTCGGCGGCCCGGGCGGGCTGGCCCCAGCCGCCCTGCGACGCCAAGCCCAGGCACAACAGGAAACGGCCGGCCCTGAGGGCGGCGCTCAGTCCGTTCCGGCTGGGCCGGCGACGGAAAAAAGCCGGCAATTCGGTCAAGTTCGCCAACTGACGACGTGTCCTCTCCGATGGGTTCAGGGGGAAGTCTTTTCGTCCAGCATGTCGACCAGCAACGCGCCGACCTCCTCGTCCGAAAGCTGGTCCAGCTCGACCAGAAGGCGCGCCGCGGTTTGCTGTTCCTCGGTCGGCGCCACGGCCGGGACCGGAAGTGCCGCCGGGTCGGCGGCTTCGGTGGCCAGTTGCGCGAGCACCTGCGTCACGGCCTGGTCGACGCTGAAGCCTTGCAGGAACTTCGCCACCGGCACATTCACCTTGAGGTCGATCGCGATCCGATTCTTCAGATCGACCGCCATCAGGGAATCGAGGCCGAGATCGCTCAAGGGCTGCAGCGGGTCGAGCGTGGAAGGGCCGAGCCCGAGCACCCGGGCGACCTGCTCGCTCAGGTAGGATTGCAGCAGCCGGCGGCGTTCCGCCGGTTCGGCCGCGATCAGGGCATCGCGCCGAGGGCTGGTCCGATCGGCCGGACGAAGGTCCGCGGCATCGTCAGCCGCCAGATCGGAAAGCAGCGGCGCGGTATTGCCGTCCGGATAAAAATCGCGGAACCGCTTCCAGTCGACCGGCACCGCCATCACCTGGGTTGCCGCCTGCCCGAGCAGCCGCCCCAGAATGCCGAGCGCCTGCGCCGGGGCAAGACCGCCGATCCCGAGAAGCGCCAGGCGCTGGGCGAGACGCTTGCCTCCGGCGGAATCGGCGAATCCCTCGCCGGTCCAGGCGCCCCAGTCGATACTGAGGGCCGGTCGTCCCCGGGCCCGCCGATGATGGGCCAGGACATCGAGGAAGGCGTTGGCGGCGGCATAGTTCCCCTGGCCGGACTGGCCGAGAACGGAACCGGCCGAAGAGAAAAGAACGAAAAAGTCCAAAGGGGCGTCCCGCAGCAGGTGATGGAGCAGCCAGGCCCCCGTCACTTTCGGCCGCAGAACCGCCTGCAGGGCGGCCGCGTCGAGCTGCGTCAGCAATCCGTCCTGCAGGACGCCCGCGGCATGCACGACGCCTTTGATCGGGGGCCATCCTTCGGCCTGGAAGGCCTTCAGGAAGGCGCCCAGCGCCGCTTCGTCCGCCACGTCGACGGCGGCCGGATGCACGGACGCTCCGAGCGATTCCAGGGTGCGGATGGCGGCGACCTGACGGGACAGGCGGCCGCCCGGCTCGGCCGAAGTCCACTCCGAACGCGGCGGCAGGCCATGGCGTCCCAAAAGAATCAGTCGCCGCGCCCCCTGGTCGACCATCCAGCGGGCGACCAGCAACCCGAGATCGCCGAGTCCTCCGCTGATCAGATAGCTGCCGTCGGTCCGCCAACGAAAGGGGGGAACGGCCTGCCGGGCCGGCGATGGCCGGCGGCGGCGCAAGCGGCCCACGTAGCGCCGTCCCTGACGAAACGCCAGTTGGTCCTCTCCGTCGGCGGCGCGGATCTCTTCTCCCAACTGCCGCGCCACGGCATCCGGCGGTACGGCGCCGGGTTCGAGATCGATCAGTCCGCCCCAGAAGGTCGGATGTTCCCGGGCGATGACGCGGCCCAATCCCCAAAGCGGCGCGGGCGCGATGGACAAGGGGAAAAGCGTCTCGCCGATCGCCTGAACGCCTTGGGTCACGAGCCACAGCCGCGGAAGATCGGACGATGGCAGGCGGGCCAGCGCCTGCACCAGCAGCAAGGCGCTGCCGCAGCCCGGACCCTGGGCGGCTTCCAGCGAGGCCGCGGTGAGGTCCGCCGCCGCCGGCGCATCGAGACTCCACAGATGGACGATACCGCGCCAGGCCGGCCGGCCGGCGGCGCCGAGCGCCGCGAAGAGACGGCCGACGTCATCCTCCCGCTCGGGACGGATGGTGTAGTGCGCCTCGTCCGTTCGTTCAAAGGAATCGCCGCGGGCGACCAGGATGCCGCGGTCGCCGCGGGCTTCCAAAAAGGCGGCCAGCGCCGCGCCGACGCCGCCCTGGTCGGCCAGGATCAGCCAGACCGCGTCACCGGCCGGCGCCGCGACCGGTCCGGCGGCGCGCTCTTTGGGCCGCCATTGGAATTCATAAAGCCAATCGTCGAAATCGGCGGAGTCGCGCCGCGCCGCGTCTTCACCCAGATATTCGAAGCGGAGTCCTTCGATCTCGACCACCACCCGCCCCGCTTCGTCGAGAAGCTCGACGTCCCCCGTCGCGACATCGGCCTCGCGAGTCCGGACCCGGGCGTGACTCCACAGATGGCGACCGGGCCGGCCGTGAACGACGATGCGGACGATCCGGGTCGGCAACATGAGCCCGTCGCGGCCGGTCTCGGCGGTTTCCACGGCCAGCGCCGCCGCCAGAACCTGCAGGCCGGCATCGAAAGCGGCCGGGTGCGGCGCAACGCCGTCGCGGTCGCTCTCCGATTCCTCGGGGATCCGCACTTCGGCCAGCATGTCCGCCTCGTTGCGCCACAACTGGATGATGCTGCGGAAGAAAGGACCGTAATGAATGCCGCTTTCGTCGAGTTTCCGGTAATAATCCGGACCGGAGATCGCTTCGCCGTAGCGCGTGCGCATCTCCATGAGGCTCGCGCGCGCCGGGCCGGCGGCGCCGTCGTCCCGGCGAAGGCGGATCGTGCCGGAAGCATGCAGGGTCCAGGATTTGCCGAAGGACGCTTCGCCGCTGCCGGCGCGGGCGTAGATGCGAAAGGCGGCGCCGCCGTCCGCTTGCCGCGACAGAGCCATCTGCAGGGTGTGGGTTCCGCCCGCCGGCAGGAAAAGCGCCTTGTGAAACGCGATATCCTCAAGGGCTACGGATTGCCCGGCGAAGACTTCGAGCGCGACGGCCAGGGCCATCCGCACATAGGCCGAGACGGGCAGCACGGCGACGCCCTGGATGCAGTGATCGTCCAGATGCGGTGAAGAGGCGCGGTCCAGCCTGCTTTCCCAGAATTGGGTTTCCGCATGATGCGGCGTTTCCAGACGCCGGCCCAGCAGGGGATGCTCCGCCGGCCTGCTCGGGGAGGACGGCTCCCGCCGGGACGGCGTCGTCCCGGTTTGCGGCTCGAACCAGAAGCGCTCGCGCTGCCACGGATAGGCCGGCAGCGGAACGCACCGGCTCCCGGCCGGATGGACCAGGTCCCAATCGATCGGATACCCCAGGCAATAAAGCGCGCCCAACGATCCGAGCAGAACCGCCTGCTCGTCTTCTCCGCGCCGCAGCGAAGGCAGGACGGCGGCGTCCTGGTCGAAATGTTGGAATCCCTGCCGCATGGCGCTGAGCAGAATGGGGTGCGGGCTGATTTCCAGGAAGATGTCATGCCCGTCGTCGACCAGACGCTGGACGGTCTCGGAGAACAGGACCGGTTCCCGCATGTTCCTGACCCAATAGGCGGCATCGAAGCCGAGCCCGTCGTGGATCCGGCCGGTCACCGTCGAATAGATCGGCAGCTTCTCGGCCGCGGGCCGCAGGCCGTCCAGGGCCTGCAGCAAATCGGCGCGCAACGGTTCCATCTGCGGACTGTGCGAGGCGAAATCGACCTTGATCATCCGGCAGAAGACGTCGCGGCGCTGCAGCCGGTCCACGATGGCGGCCAGCGCGGTCGGATCGCCGGACAGGACCGTCGAGGCGGGGCCGTTGCTGACGGCGACCGATACGCTGTCTTCGAAGCCGCTCAGGGCGAGGCCGGCGTCGGCGGCGGAAAGTTCGACCGTCGCCATCGCCCCCCGGCCGACGGTGCGCTTGAACAGTCGGCTGCGATGGCAAACGACGCGGATGGCGTCCTCGAAGCTCAACGCGCCGGCGACATAGGCGGCGGCGGCCTCTCCCAGCGAATGGCCCACCACGGCCTGCGGCGTGATGCCCCACGATCGCCACAGGGCCGCCAGGGCGATCTGAATGGCGAAAAGGGTCGGCTGGATGATATCGACCTCGCCCAGCCGCGACGAGGCGGCCTCGGTGGCGGTAAGCTCGGCGAGCAGCGACCAGTCGCCGTAAGGTCGCATGGCCTGGTCGCAGCGTTCGATGACGGCGCGGAAAATGGCGTTCCGTTCCAGCAGCAGTCGTCCCATGCCGAACCATTGGCTTCCCTGCCCCGGAAAGACGAAAACGAGTTTTCGCCGCCGCGCCGGAAGCTTGCGGCCCGAGGACAGGCCGGGACGCGCCTCGCCGCGGAGAAAGGCCTCCAGGCTTGCCGTCAGGTCCGCCGGCGAATGGCCGGTCGCGGCGAGACGGTGGTCATGGTGGCCGAGCCGCGCGCCGGCCGTGTGACAGATGTCCGCCAGCAGCGTGGCGGCGGCGGCCGGGGCGGCGAACAGCGTCCGGTAGGCGAGGGCGACGGACCGCAGGGCCTCCGGAGATCGGGCCGACAGCGGAAGCAGCTGCGTCCCGGCCTGTCGTTCGGCTTCCGGCACGATCTTTGGGGCCGGGGGCGCCTCTTCGAGAACCAGATGGGCATTGGTGCCGCCGAAGCCGAACGAACTGACCCCGGCCAAGGCCGGCCCGAATTCGGTGGGCCAGGGTTCCAGCGCCGTCTGCACGCGCAGGGGAAGCGCCTCGAAGGGGATGTGCGGGTTGGGTTTCTCGAAGTGCAGGCTGGGCGGGATCTCCCGATGCCGGAGCGCCAGCGCCACTTTGATCAGGCCGGCGATCCCGGCGGCCGCCTCGAGGTGGCCGATGTTGGTCTTGACCGATCCCATGGCGCAAAGGTGTCCCGGCGGACGGTCGTCGCTCAGCACCTTGCCGAGCGCGATCGCTTCGATCGGGTCGCCCAGCAATGTGCCGGTGCCGTGGGTTTCGACGTATCCGACCTTGCCGGGCGAAACGGCGGCCTGCCGATAGGCCTCCCGCAGGACCGCCTCCTGGGCCAGCGGGTTGGGCGCCATCAGCCCGTTGCTCCGCCCGTCCTGGTTCACGGCGCTGCCGCGAATGACGGCGTAGATCGGGTCGCCGTCGGCCAAGGCCTTGGAAAGCAGCTTCAGCACGACGACACCGGCGCCTTCGCTGCGGACATAACCGTCGGCCCGGGCGTCGAACGCCTTGCAGCGCCCATCCGGGGCCATGGCGCCGGCCTTGGTGAAATTGATGGCGATCGCCGGCGAGAGAATCAGATTGACGCCCCCGGCCAGGGCCAGCGTCGATTCGCCGTTCCGCAGACTGGCGCAGGCCAGGTGGACCGCGACGAGCGACGACGAGCAGGCCGTGTCGATGGCCAGGCTGGGGCCGCGGAAATCGAACAGATAGGAAATCCGGTTGGCGGCGATGCTCATGGCGTTGCCGGTTCCGGCGTAGGCGTCGATTCGCTCAAAATCATTCCACTGAAGCCGGCCGTAATCGTTGGTCGCGATGCCGATGAAGACCCCGGCCGCGGTGCCGGCCAGGCGTTCCGGCACCTGTCCCGCATCCTGCAGCGCCTCCCAGCTGACCTCCAGCAAGAGGCGTTGCTGGGGGTCCATGCGCAGCGCTTCGCGGGGCGATATGCCGAAGAAATGGGCGTCGAATCGGTCGACCTGATCGAGAAAACCGCCCCAGCGCGTG
>JAATGN010000110.1 GCA_015654615.1 Rhodospirillales bacterium | reverse complement strand
TGCGCCGCCCACGGCGGCAAGGCCTGGGATCATTCCGGCATGGTCCGCGCCCTGGAGACCCTGGCCGATTTCGAAATCGGCCAGAAAGCCTAAGGAAGACGCTTCGCCTGCGGCGCCACGGCGCCTTTTCCACGGCCGATATCTTGTTGCGGAGGCGTCAGGCCCGCCGCGCGGAGGAGCTTTATGTCAGACCATCATATGCCGGGTGCCTTGGAGACGACGATCGCGGCTTTGGGACCGCCGACGATTCCGTCTCCCCTGCCCTATCGCCATTTCAGCGCGGACGACCATCTGGCCAGCATCCGCCTCAGTCCCGAAGATTTCGACGAGGTCGACGAGGAGACCGACGTCGCCTTCGAATTGGCCGGTCCGCGGGCCAAACTCTATTTCGAACCGGCCAGGGTCAGGGCGGCCATCGTCACCTGCGGCGGGCTTTGCCCCGGCCTCAATGACGTCATTCACGCCATCGTCATGGAAGCCCACCACAATTACCATATCGCCGGCACCCTGGGCGTCCGCTTCGGTCTGCAGGGCTTCATTGCCGAATACGGCCATCCGATGGTGGAGCTGACGCCCCGCAACGTCGCGGGCATCCACCAGTCCGGCGGCACCATCCTCGGAACCTCGCGCGGTCCGCAGCCGATCGGGGCGGTGGTCGACACCCTCGAACGCCGCGCCATCGATCTGCTCTTCGTCATCGGCGGCGACGGCACCATGAAGGCGGCCATGCGCATCGCCGAGGAAGTGCAAAGGCGGCACGCCAGGATCGCCGTCATCGGCGTGCCCAAGACCATCGACAACGACATCAATCTGGTGACCTCTTCCTTCGGTTTCGACACCGCCGTGGAAAAGGCCGGCGAGGCCATCCGCTGCGCCCATACCGAGGCCGTCAGCGTTCCCAACGGCATCGGCCTGGTCAAACTGATGGGGCGCGAATCCGGTTTCATCGCCGCCCAGGCCACTTTGGCCATCAAGGAGGCGAATTATGTGCTGATCCCCGAGGCGCCGTTCGTCCTGCATGGGAAAAACGGCCTGCTGCCCTCGCTGGAACAGCGTCTGCGCGATCGCGGACACGCCGTGATCGTCGCAGCCGAGGGGGCCGGCCAGCATCTATTGTCCAAGGTCAGCCGGACCGACGCCTCCGGCAACCCCATGCTGGGCGACATCGCCGGCCTCCTGATGCGGGAAATCGGCGACTATCTGGGGCAGCGCGACATACCCCACGCCTTCAAATATATCGATCCCAGCTATCTGATCCGGTCGATTCCGGCCAATGCCAACGACCGGGTCTATTGCGGGTTTCTCGGACAGTTCGCCGTACACGCCGCCATGGCCGGCAAGACCGGCATGGTGGTCAGCAAGCTCTACGGACGCTATGTGCATCTGCCCCTGCATCTGGTGACGCGACGGCGCAAGACGCTGAACCGGGCCTCGCTCTGCTGGCAGGCCGTCCTCGAATCGACCGGCCAGCATCATCTCGTTTCAACCGCTTTCCAATCTTCGTAAAGAATCAAGGATATCTGAAATGACAGCCGAGTTCGCCACGCGATCCAATCCCGTCGGTCCGGCGGATATGGCCAATGCCATTCGCTTCCTGGCGGCGGACGCCGTGGAGAAGGCCAAGTCCGGCCATCCCGGCATGCCGATGGGAATGGCCGACGTCGCGACGGTGCTTTTCACCCGTTTTCTCAAATTCGACGCCGGAGCGCCCGGCTGGCCCGATCGCGACCGCTTCGTCCTGTCCGGAGGGCACGGTTCGATGCTTCTGTATGCCCTGGCCTATCTGACCGGCTATGAGGACATCGACATCGAGCAGCTGAAGAATTTTCGTCAGTTGGGCGCGCGGACGGCCGGCCATCCCGAACACGGCCACGTGGCCATCGCCGAAACCACCACCGGTCCGCTGGGACAAGGCCTGGCCAACGCCGTCGGTTTCGCGCTGGCCGAGAAGATCCTGGCCGCCCGTTACGGCCGCGCGGTGGTCGATCACCATACCTATTGCATGGTCGGCGACGGCTGCCTGATGGAGGGCATCAGCCACGAAGCCATCTCCCTGGCCGGCCATCACAAGCTTTCCAAGCTGATCGTCCTGTGGGACGACAACGAGATCAGCATCGACGGCCGCACCAGCCTGACCACCAGCGACGACCAGCTGCTGCGCTTCCGGGCCAGCGGCTGGAACGCCTGCCGAATCGACGGCCACGATCCCCAGGCCATCGCCCGGGCCATCGAACAGGCTCGCAAGGCCGATATGCCATCGCTGATCGCCTGCCGGACGATCATCGGTTATGGCGCGCCGACCAAGGGCGGTACGGAAAAAAGCCATGGGGCGCCGCTGGGAGCCGATGAGATCGCCCGGGCGCGGGCCAAATTGGGCTGGAGCCATCCGCCGTTTTTCATACCGGCCGCGATCCTCGATCCCTGGCGGGCCGCCGGGCGGCGGCGCGCCGCCGAGCGGGCCGCCTGGGAAAAGCGCCTGGCCACCCTCGGAACCGCCGGCCAGGCCGAGTGGGAGCGCCTTTCCGCCGGCCGTCTGCCGGAAGGCTGGAAGGCCGAGGCCGCCGCCTTCAAAATCAAGGTTTTGGCGGAACGACCCCAATGGGCCACCCGCAAGGCGTCGCAAGAGGCCCTGGAAGTCCTGACGCGCCACATTCCCGAGCTGATCGGCGGGTCGGCCGATCTCACCCCGTCCAATCTCACCATGACCAAGGCGACAAATCCGATCACCCCGGACGATGCCCGGGGACGATACATTCACTACGGGGTGCGGGAACATGGCATGGCGGCGGTGATGAACGGTCTCGCCCTGCATGGCGGATTTATCCCCTACGGCGCCACCTTTCTGATCTTCGTCGACTATCTGCGGCCGGCGCTGCGCATGGCGGCGCTGATGGGCCAGCGCGTCCTTTATGTCATGACCCATGATTCCATCGGTCTCGGCGAGGATGGACCGACCCATCAGCCGATCGAACAGCTCATGGTGCTGCGCGCCATCCCCAATCTTCTGGTGTTCCGCCCCTGTGATCCGGTGGAAACGATGGAATGCTACGAGGTGGCGCTGGAGAATAGCTCCGTCCCCAGCCTGATGGCATTGAGACGCAAGGGATTGCCGACGGTGCGGACCGACGCC
>JAATGN010000347.1 GCA_015654615.1 Rhodospirillales bacterium | reverse complement strand
TCCCACGCTAGTGGAATGCTTCGTTTAAAACGAAGCGTTCCGCTAGGCTGCATGCGATGCCTTCGCCTCCGGCTTCGGCAGGCTCAAGCGCCGCTCGGGCTTAAGTGGTCCCTTTCATTTAAGATGAAACGGACCACTAGCTTGAACGCACCTTTTTCCATATCGAAGAAAGCTCCCAGACTCAAATCGGCCAATCATGACGAGGAACCTCGATGATGGAACGCCTGCGATACCGCCAACAAAATATCATTATTAAATAAATTTAAAATATTTAACTGATACTTTTAGGTATTTTCCGACGCTACCGGTTTTTAAAGATTGCTGCCTATTCTCACACTTGGTACATCACCGTTCAGCGTCGGCCCCACTCAGAAATAACAATCTCTTGCCGATGGTCGCCTGGATGCAAACTATTTTCGTCAGGAGATAGGTTATGTTGCTTTCAACGGCACCGATGAGACTTAGTCTTCACGCCGTATCGATGCATCTTCTTTGGGCCAAAACAAATTGGCAGAACGTACAGGACGAGGCCGCCGCCGGAAGGGAAACGGCTCGTCAGATGGTCCAGACTTTCCGGAAAGAGCATACTGTGCCGGCGGACACACTGAAGGCCTATCTGGCCGATGTCGCGACGAGCGGACAGGTTTGACCGGCGGCTGCCGACCCTTAAGCAGATTACGGAAATCGCAAGCAAGCAAGTCTCCCCGAACTCTTGGCGCGGGGCCCGCTTAATCGCCGTCACGGAAAGAAAAAACGACCGTCCCGGTCGAATGCTGCAAGTCCTGCCGCACCCTTGTCGTCGCCCGATGCCAGGCTGTCAAGTTCGGCGGCAAAAGATGGGGTCGATCAACACCGCGCCAAAGGCGAGCATTCTTCGTCGAGGCCGGAACGCCATGGCCACCAAGCTCGAATCTTGGTGCGGATGGTTGTTTCCGAATGCACGCGACCGGAATCACTTCGGATGGCGGAGGGATCGGACTCTACTCAATTGAAAACCGGCCGCGCAACATCCAGGCTCTTCGACATCCGCCACAAGCAATGGCCTTCGCAGGCTTGACGCTGGCCGTCCGGGGGTAGCATTCTTCCCGGTCAGCTTCTGCGGGTCAGCCACCATGTTCGTGCTCATCGACAATTACGACAGCTTTACCTACAACCTTTGGCATTACCTGGGCGAATTGGGCGCCGAGGTGCAGGTGGTGCGCAACGACGCCCGCTCGGTCGACGAGGTCATGGCGATGGGGGCCGAGGGCATCGTCATCTCGCCCGGCCCTTGCGATCCCGATCGCGCCGGCATCTGCCTCGAACTGATCGGGCGGTGCGCCGGGAACCTTCCCCTGCTCGGCGTCTGCCTGGGCCATCAGGCGATCGGCCAGGCCTTCGGCGGCAAGGTGGTCCGGGCGCCGCAGCCGGTGCATGGCAAGACCAGCCGGATCAATCACGACGGCACCGGCCTGTTCGGCGGCCTGCCCACGCCGTTCGAAGCGACCCGCTACCATTCCCTGCTGGTCGAGCGGAGCAGCCTGCCGTCCTGCCTGGAGGTGACGGCCTGGACGGACGACGGTCTGATCATGGGACTGGCCCACAAGGATTTCGACATCCACGGGGTGCAGTTCCATCCCGAAAGCATCGCCTCGCAGCACGGACACCGGATGCTGGGCAATTTCCTCGCCCTGGCCAGGCGCCGGACCGGGCACGCCGCCTGATGGCCGACCTCATGAAGTCGCTGCTGGCCCGCGTCGCCGATGCGGAACGGCTTTCCGAGGCGGAAGCGGAGGCCGCCTTCGACATCATCATGTCGGGCGACGCGACGCCGGCGCAGATCGGCGGCTTCCTGATGGCGCTCAGGGTGCGCGGCGAAACCGTGGCCGAAATCACCGGCGCCGCCCGCGCCATGCGGGCCAAGGCCGCGTCGCTGGCCGCGCCGTCCGGCGCCATCGACACCTGCGGCACCGGCGGCGACGCGTCGGGAACCTACAATATATCGACGGCCGCGGCATTGGTGGTGGCGGCCTGCGGCGTGCCGGTCGCCAAGCATGGCAATCGCGCCCTGTCGTCGAAATCGGGATCGGCCGACGTGCTGGCGGCGCTGGGCGTGAAAATCGACGCCGACGCCAGTCTCGTGCAGGAAAGCCTGTGGCAGAACAACATCGGCTTTCTGATGGCGCCCCGGCACCACGCGGCCATGCGCCATGTCGCCGGCGTGCGCGTCGAACTGGGGACCCGGACCCTCTTCAATCTGCTCGGCCCGCTGTCCAATCCGGCCGACACCAAACGCCAGATCGTCGGTGTCTTCGCCGAGCGCTGGATCGAACCGCTGGCCCAGGTTCTCGGCCGTCTCGGCGCCGAACGCGCCTGGGTGGTGCATGGCTCGGACGGCCTCGACGAATTGACCACCACCGGCCCCAGCCAGGTGGCCGAATGGCACGAGGGGACGATTCGCCGTTTCGAAATAACCCCGGCGGCGGCCGGTCTGCCGACGGCGAGTCCGGCCGATCTGAAAGGCGGCGACGCCGAGGTCAATGCCGCGGCGTTGCGCCGGCTGGTCGACGGCCAGCCCGGCCCCTACCGCGACATCGTGCTGCTGAATGCCGCGGCCGCCCTGGTGGTGGCCGGCCGGGCGGCGGACCTGACGGCCGGCGTGACGGCGGCGGCGCGGGCCATCGACGACGGAAGCGTCCGCGGGACATTGTCGCGATTGATCGCCATCACCAACCGGGAGCTTGTCTCGTGAGCGACATCCTGGCCGCCATCGCGGCCGACAAACGCCGCTATGTGGAATCGGCGAAACGTGGCCTGACGGCCGGCGAACTGAGGGACCGCGCCGCCGCGCAGCCGCCGCCGCGCGGTTTCGCCGCGGCCTTGAGCCGCGCCGCGGCGACCGGCTACGGCCTGATCGCCGAAATCAAGAAGGCCTCGCCCTCGGCCGGGCTGATTCGTCCGGACTTCGATCCGCCGGCGCTGGCCAGGGCCTATGCGGCCGGCGGCGCCGCCTGCCTGTCGGTGCTGACCGACACGCCCTATTTTCAGGGCCGGGACGACTATCTGGCGGCGGCCCGCGACGCGGTGCCTCTTCCGGCCCTGCGCAAGGATTTCATGATCGATCCCTGGCAGATCGTCGAATCGCGCGCCCTCGGCGCCGACTGCATCCTGCTGATCATGGCCTGCCTTTCGGATGGCCAGGCCGGGGAACTGGAAGACGCGGCCTTCGCCCAGGGCATGGACGTGCTGATCGAGGTGCATGACGAGGCGGAACTGGAACGCGCCCTTTTGCTGCGCTCGCCGCTGCTCGGCATCAACAATCGCAATCTCAAGACCATGGTCACCGATATCGCCACCACCGAGCGGCTGGCCGCCCGTGTGCCGGCCGGCCGCGTCCTGGTCTGCGAGAGCGGCCTGAAGGCCCCGGCCGACCTCGCCCGCATGGCCGCAGCTGGCGCGCGGCGCTTCCTGATCGGCGAAAGCCTGATGCGCCAGACGGATGTCGCCGCCGCCACCCGCGCCCTGCTCGCCGAGCCCGTGGCGGCTTCGGGCCCGTAAAACGACAACCGCGTCTTGTCCATCGGCGCTTCGGGATACCGGAGGGCTTTGAGCAACACGGACAGCCTCGGACGGACACGGATTAAAAATGAAGCGCCGCAGGCATCATATATCCCTTTTTCCAACCGAATGCGGGCGAAAGGGGGGGAGAATGCCTGCGGCGCTCGTCCGTGCCATCCGTGGCTGTCCGTGTCGCTCAATATCCTGTCCGCACCGCAGACGGTTGAACCGGCCAGAAGGAATGGAAAGCATTAGATGGGCGAATTCACCCACTTCGACGGCCAGGGCAATGCGGTCATGGTCGATGTCGGCGCCAAGCCGGAAACCGAACGGGTCGCCGTCGCCAAAGGCTCGGTGACGATGGCGGCGGCGACCATGGCCCTGATCCGGAAAGGCGGCGTCAAGAAAGGCGACGTCCTGGCCGTCGCCCAGCTGGCCGGCATCATGGGCGCCAAACGCACCCCGGATCTGATCCCGCTTTGCCATCCGCTGGCCTTGTCGAGCGTCACGGTGGCGCTTTCCTGCGATCCGGCGCGTTCGGCCGTCGACATTACCGCCACCTGCAAGGTAAGCGGCCGGACCGGGGTCGAAATGGAAGCCCTGACGGCCGTGTCGGTCGCCGCCCTCACCATCTACGACATGTGCAAGGCGGCCGACCGCACGATGCGCATCGGCGACATCCGCCTGGTTCGCAAGTCCGGCGGCAAATCCGGCCTCTTCGAAGCCGACGAGCCTCGCTGATCCGGCGTTTGACCGTCCCGGCCCTGGCCGGGCCGCCCCGCGGGCCGGCAAGACGCTCCCCCCGTGACGAATTTGCGGCAAGGGGCCTTGACGCACAGGAGGAACTAAACTAGAACATGAGGTGTTGTTGCGGATTTGTTCCATATATGGTGATCCCGCCGGCCGGAGGGTGCGATGCTGACACGAAAACAATATGAGCTGCTCATTTTCATCGATCAGCGCTTGAAGGCCAACGGCGTATCCCCCTCCTTCGATGAAATGAAGGAGGCTCTCGACCTCAAATCCAAATCCGGCATCCACCGCCTGATCACCGGTCTTGAAGAGCGGGGCTTCATCCGGCGCCTGCCGCATCGCGCCCGCGCCATCGAAGTGCTGAAACTTCCGGAAAATATCGGCTCCGGCGATTCGTCCGAGGCCGCGGCGAGCGCCCCGCCCCCGAAGTTTTCCCCCAACGTCATCCGCGGCGATTTCAAAACGGCCCTGCCGGGCGCCGCCATCGGCGTCGCCGCCGATGCCATCGACCTGCCGCTCTATGGCAAGATCGCCGCCGGAACGCCGATTGAGGCGTTGCGCGATCATTCCAACACCATCAGCGTCCCCTCCACCCTGCTGGGCAGCGGCGACCATTATGCCCTGACCGTCGAGGGCGATTCGATGATCGAGGCCGGCATTCTCGATGGGGACGTGGTGATCCTGCGCCGTTGCGAGACCGCCGAGAACGGTTCGATCGTGGTGGCTCTGGTCGACGAGAACGAAGCGACCCTGAAACGGCTTCGCCGCAAGGGGGCCTCCATTGCCCTGGAACCGGCCAACCAGAAATATGAAACCCGTATTTTCGGACCGGATCGCGTTCGCGTTCAGGGCCGGCTGGTCGGTTTGCTGCGCCGTTATTAATGATTTGAGATCCCCTGATCTCATGCTTTAATCCTCTGATTGCGATAAAGCCGGAAACAAACAATGGCTGGTCGCATCTTGAGGATGAAAGACCATGACTTCGCTCTTCGAGCGCCGTCGTCACAGTCGGCATTTCGGCCGGGGCCTTTTGGTTCTCGGTCCTGATGGCGTCCACGCTGTTTGCGACATTTCCCCCGATGGCCTGAGCCTGCAGGGCAAACCCTTTGCCCTGGGCCAATCCGTCACCATCACCATCACCTCATCGTCCGACATGACCGAGCAGGTCGAAGCCGGCTGCCAGGTCGTCGCCATCGGCGGGTCGGTCACGCATCTGGCTTTCACCCAGGTCACCATGCCGCTGCTGACCTATATCGTGCAGCATATCGGCATGGAATTGGGCGTCGTCCCCTATTATTTCGGCAAAAGGCGGGAGCTTTCCGCCTTCGCCTGACGGCCGGCGGCCGACCGCCCCGTCACGGCTCCGCCTTGTCCGGCCCGTCCCCCGCGGTCTCCACGCCGTTGGAGAGCGGACGCCCCGACAGGCCGTCCTCGCCGGGGGAATGCCCATGGGTCCAGGGCCGGTCGCCCTGCCAATCGGCCACCGTCTGCAGGCGGGGCCGTTCGGCGTCCAGCCAGAAGGCGTGCGTGCCGCCCTGCCGCAGGGCGCGGCCATCGATGAACCAGCCGGCCGACGGGCATCCGCCCTGGCTGACCGGGCTCGCCGCGACCACCAGATTTGCCTCGCGACAGTCGTCGCCCAACGCCTCGGGGCGCTGAGCCAAGGCCAGGACGTGGCGTCCCCGGCGGTATACGCAGCCCATCTCGTCGCAGGCCAGGCGCCGGTCGGCCGCATCCTGCCAGGCGACCGCGCCGTCGCCCTGGCCGGCCTGCTTGCCCCATGTCTCGCGCAGCATCTTCTCGCCCTGCAGGCGCGAAAAGACCAGCCCGCCGTCGGCGCCGCGCCCCGCCATCATCTGCCCGGACGGCGCGATCAGCACGTCGGGCGGATGATGAAGGGCATAAAGCAGGACACCGGCCGACATGCCGGCCAGTCCCCACAGCCGCCACCGGCGGCGCCACAGGACCAGCCAAAAGCCGCCCAGGGTGAACAGTACCAGCGCCGGCATCGGCATGCTCGGCAGGTCGAGGCTGGCCCCCGGCAGGGCCGCCACCCACAGGGCGATCCTGCCGACACAGGCGATCCCGGCCGCCATCATCTGCCAGGCCCAGGAATCGAGACCGAAGGGCATCAGGCAAAAGGCCAGAAGCGCCGACGGCATCACCCAGAAACCGACCACCGGCACCGCCAGGAAATTGCCGAGCAAGCCATAGGTCGCATAGCGGTTGAAATGGAAGACCGTATAAAAGGCGGTGGCCGCTCCGGCGATCTGCGAGGTCAGCAGAATCCCCGCGACATAGAACAGCGGCATGGCCCAGCGGCTGCGATGGCTTTGCCGCCAGCGGGCGACGCGCGGACCGATGGCCTCGTAGCCCGAGATCAATCCGTAGACCGCGGCGAACGACATCTGGAAGCTGGCGCCGATCAGCGCCTCGGGCCGCAGCAGGAGAATCAAAAAGGCCGCCCAGGTGATCGAACGGAGCGATATCGCCTCGCGATCGAGCAGCACGGCCGCCAGAAGGATGGCGTTCATCATGAAGGCCCGCTGCGTCGGCACCGGCGCCCCGGAAATGATCAAATAGCCAAGGGTGACGATCAGCGCGGCGACGGCCGTCCATTTCTTGATGGGATAGCGCAGCGCGATCCAGGGGATCGCCGCCAATCCGCCGCGAATCGCCACGAAGACCAGGCCGGCCACCATGCTCATATGCATGCCGGCGATCACCAGGATATGGGCCAGGCCGGCATCGCGATAGGCTTGCAGCAGGTCCGGCGAAACGGGGCCGCGTTCGGCGGTGATCAGGGCCGCCGCCACCCAGCCGAGGCCGCGCCCCGATCCGGCCGCGTCGATGGCGGCGACGATCCGCGCCGTGAGGTCGTGGCGCAGGCCGGCTATCCCCAGCCGGATCCGCTCGATGACGCCGGCGGCCTCGCGGTCGGGCAGCAGCCGCGGCGGCCCGACCGCATATCCCACCGCGCCGATTCCCTGAAACCAGGCCTGCCGGGAAAAATCATAGGCCCCGGGCGCCGCCGGCGCCGGCGGCGGCATCAGGACGGCCCGCAGCATGATTCTTTGACCGGGACGCCACGAAAGATCCCCCTGCCGCAAGCGAACCCGGATTTTGGCCGGAACCGCCGTCGCCTCGACCGACTCCGGCCAGGCCAGGCGATCGAGGACGAGCCGGTGCAGCCCCTGTTCCAGGGGCTCGACCTCGGCGATGCGCCCTTCGATCGTCAGGGTCCTGGTGGGATGGAGCAGCACCGGGGCGGCCACCGTCCGGCTGCGTTCGGTGGCCAGGGTGAATCCGAGGGCGACCAGGCCCACGGCGACCGCCGTCAACAGCAGCCACGGCCGGCGGCGCCACCCGAAGGCGGCGGCCGGCAGGCAAACGGCCAGCAAAAGGGGGCCGGCCCACCGCGGCGGTTCGAATGGAAGGGCGAAATAACACCCGATGCCGCAGCCCAGCGCGACCGGCAGCCACAACACCCAGCGGTCGCGCTCGGCGAGAAAGGCCGCCGCCAAACCGTTGGATCCGACATCCTCCATGTTTCGCCATCCGCACCGCAACCATCGAGGGAACATGCGCCAATCGCGCGCCGGCGTCATCCTGGATTTGAGGCGGATGCACAGCTTCGCTGTCGATCTTTGCCGTCGTGCGCAGTCGCTCTGGCGGGAACAACACCCCGCATCGTCGCAACGCCCATGCTGCAAGCGCGATGGGAATATGCTACAGACAGGCGCCGGCCAAATCACCGGATCATGAGGTTTCCCAGATCATTATGCCCGTCGTCACTCGTTTCGCCCCTTCGCCCACCGGCTTCCTGCACATCGGCGGTGCCCGCACCGCACTGTTCAATTGGCTGTTCGCCCGCCACCACGGCGGAAAATTCCTGCTGCGCATCG
This sequence comes from Rhodospirillales bacterium, assembly GCA_015654615.1. Classification (GTDB taxonomy): domain Bacteria; phylum Pseudomonadota; class Alphaproteobacteria; order Rhodospirillales; family Magnetospirillaceae; genus Telmatospirillum. The sequence continues at coordinate 41,016 of JAATGN010000347.1, read as the reverse complement.
AAGATACCGACCGCGCCCGTTCGACCCAGGCCGCCGTCGACGCCATCTTCGACGGCCTGCAATGGCTGGGCCTCGATTGGGACGAAGAGCCGGTCTTCCAATTCTCCCGGGCCGGCCGCCACGCCGAGGTCGCTCATCGGCTGCTGGCCGAGGGCAAGGCTTACCATTGCTATTGTTCACCGGCCGAACTGGAAGCCATGCGGGCCGAACAGAAGGCCCAGGGGCTGCCCATGCGCTATGACGGCCGCTGGCGGGACAGGAGCGCTTCGGAGGCGCCGGCCGGCGTGCCGCCGGTCCTGCGCCTGAAGGCCGAGCGGAGCGGCGAGACCGTGGTGCAGGACAAGGTGCAGGGCGAGGTTCGCGTCGCCAACGAACAGCTGGACGATATGGTCCTGCTGCGCGCCGACGGCACGCCGACCTATATGCTGTCGGTGGTGGTCGACGATCACGATATGGCGGTCAGCCATGTCATCCGCGGCGACGACCATCTGACCAACACCTTCCGCCAGATCCAGCTCTATCGGGCCTGCGGCTGGGAAATCCCGGACTTCGCCCATATACCGCTCATTCATGGACCGGATGGCGCCAAGCTGTCGAAAAGACACGGCGCCCTGGGCGCCGAAGCCTATCGCGAGATGGGCTTCCTTCCCGAGGCCCTGCGCAACTATCTCCTCAGGCTGGGATGGGGCCATGGCGACGACGAGATCATTTCCACCGAACAGGCCGTCGAATGGTTCGACCTGGACGGCATCGGCCGTTCGCCGTCCCGCTTCGATCTGGCCAAACTGGGCAATCTCAACGGACATTATCTGCGCCAGGCCGACGACGCGCGCCTGGTCGGCCTGATCGCGCCCAGACTGGCGGCGCCGGCCGGCCAGCCGATGACCGAGGCCCAGGCCGATCTGCTGCGCCAGGCGATGGGCGGACTGAAGGAACGCGCCAAGACCCTGGTCGAGTTGGCCGACAGCGCCGCCTTCTATTTGCGCCGGCGCCCCCTTGTCCTGGACGACAAGGCCGCCAAACTGATGGATGCCGGCGGCCGCGATACGCTCGCCCGCTTTGCACAAATTCTTGCCGCGCAGCAAAACTGGCGGCAGGATGCACTGGAGGATGAGGCGCGGCGATTCGCCGAAGGACAGGGACAGAAATTGGGACAAGTGGCGCAACCGCTCCGCGCGGCCCTCACCGGGTCGACCGTATCTCCGCCCATCTTCGAAGTCATGCGGATCCTTGGACGGGACGAAAGCCTGGCCCGCATCAAGGATGTGTTATGAAAGGTTGGAGACAAATAAAATAGCCGGCGCGACCGGACAGGATCGCGTTTCACATCTCAAAAAACGAAGGGAATGCTCGACATGACTCAGAACGTACAGTCTTCGGACGCCACGTCGAAGGAAACGGTCACGCTGGTCGACAACGTCACCGGTCAGAAATTCGAGCTTCCTCTACTTCCCGGCACGATCGGCCCGAAAGTCATCGATATCCGCTCTCTTTATGGAGAAACCGGCTATTTCACCTATGATCCGGGCTATACGTCGACCGGTTCCTGCGAATCGAAAATCACCTATATCGACGGCGATGCCGGCATACTGCTGCACCGCGGCTATCCGATCGACCAACTGGCCGAGCATTCCGACTATCTGGAGGTCTGCTATCTGCTGCTCAACGGCGAGTTGCCGAGCGGCGCCCAGAAGGCCAAGTTCGAAGGCGACATCCGCAACCACACCATGGTCCATGAGCAGATCGCCTCGTTTTATCACGGCTTCCGCCGCGACGCGCATCCGATGGCCGTCATGTGCGGCGTCGTCGGCGCCCTGTCGGCCTTCTATCACGACAGCCTGGACATCGCCGACCCCCATCAGCGCATGATCGCCAGCGACCGCCTGATCGCCAAGATGCCGACCATCGCCGCCTGGGCCTATAAATATACGCAAGGACAGACCTCCATCTATCCGCGCAACAACCTGTCCTTCGCCGAGAACTTCCTGCACATGATGTTCGCCACACCTTGCGAGGAATACAAGGTGAGCCCGGTGCTGGCCCGCGCCATGGAACGCATCCTGATCCTGCATGCCGACCACGAGCAGAACGCCTCGACCTCGACGGTTCGTCTGGCCGGCTCCTCGGGCGCCAATCCTTTCGCCTGTATCGCAGCCGGCATCGCCTCGCTGTGGGGACCCGCCCACGGCGGCGCCAACGAGGCCGTCCTGCAGATGCTGACCCAGATCGGCCATAAGGAACGCATTCCGGAATTCATCGCCCGGGCCAAGGACAAGAACGACCCCTTCCGTCTGATGGGCTTCGGCCATCGCGTCTACAAGAACTACGATCCGCGCGCCAAGGTGATGGAACGGACCTGCCACGAGGTCCTGGACGAACTGGGCGTCCGCGACGAGCCGCTGCTCGACCTGGCGATGGAACTCGAGCGCATCGCCCTCGAAGATCCTTATTTCGTCGACAAGAAGCTCTATCCGAACGTCGATTTCTATTCGGGCATCATCTTCCGCGCCATGGGCATCCCGGTCAGCATGTTCACCGTGCTGTTCGCCGTGGCCCGCACCGTCGGCTGGGTCGCCCAATGGAACGAAATGGTCGGCGACCCCAGCCAGAAGATCGGCCGGCCGCGCCAGCTCTACACCGGCTCGACCTCACGGGAGTATGTCCCGCTGCACGCTCGTGGGTGAAATCCAGGAATATCCGCCACGTTCGCAACGGGGCCGCGTCCATCGCGCGGTCCCGGTGCCGCCGTCTTTCCGCTTCGCCCCGGCCAATGACAACATCGGCCCGAAGCTTCCCTGGGCCCGTTGGGGACTGAGGATTCTCGTCGCCGTGGCGATCGCCGGGCTTCTGTTCGCGGCAAGGCGCTGACGCGCCGGCTTCACGTTCACCACGGAGACACGGAGAACACGGAGAAACGGAAAATCACATGATTTCTGTTTTCCTCCGTGTTCTCCGTGTCTCCGTGGTGAATTCGTCTTTCGGTTCCGGTGCCGCCTATTCCTTCTCGATCAATTCGATCCTGTAGCCGTCCGGATCCTCGATGAAGGCGATGATGCTGGTGCCATGCTTCATCGGTCCCGGCGGACGCGGAATCTTCGCGCCGGCGGCGGCCAGGGCGTCGCACGCCTTATGGATGTCCGGCACGCCGAGAGCGACATGGCCGAAGCCGTTGCCGAGGTCGTAGGGTTCCTTCTGATCCCAATTGTGGGTCAGCTCGATCACCGTGTGATTCGCCTCGTCGCCATAGCCGACGAAGGCCAGGGTGAATTTTCCCTCGGGAAAATCATTGCGGCGCAGCAGCTTCATCCCGAGAAGACCGGTGTAGAAATCGAGCGAGGCGTCCAGGTCGCGCACGCGGATCATCGTGTGCAGCATGCGGAAAGCAGGGGTGGCGGTCATGTCTCGAGCCTTTCCTTGATGAGGGAGAGAATTTCCCGGGCCGCCCGCCGGCTTGGGGTCTCGCCACCGAGGCCGAGCCGCGCCAGGGCCAGGGCGGCGCCGTCCAATTGCGCCGCACGAATGTCGCGATCGTCCATCAGGCGCGCCAATTCGGCCGCCAGCGGCTCGGCCCGGCAGTCCTCCTGGATCAGTTCCGGGACCACCATGCGGTCGAGCAAAAGATTGATCAGGCAGGCGTAGGGGATCTTGATCAGACGGCGGATGATCAACGCGGTCAAGCGGCTGACCCGATAGCCGATGACCATCGGCAGACGCGCCAGAGCCAGCTCCAGGGCCACCGTGCCGGATGCCGCCAGGGCGGCGCGGCTGGCGGCGAACGCGTCATAGCGTTCCTTCGTCCCCCGTACCACGGTCGCCGGAACCGGCCAGACGGCCCGCCGCACCTCCTCGGCCACCGTATCGACGGTCGGCACCACCACCTGCAGGGCGGGATGCGTCAGGGCCAGACGCGCCACCGTTTCGGCGAAAACCGGCAACAGCCGCGACGTCTCGGATCGCCGGCTGCCCGGCAGCACGCACAGCAACGGAACGTCGGGGGCAATGCCGTGGCGGGCCCGAAAAGCCGCGCCGTCGCCAAGGTCGGCGCCGCTTTCCAAAACGGCGTGTCCGACGTGGACGGCCCGCAGTCCGACCTTGGTGAAATAGGCCGGCTCCTGCGGCAACAGGCACAGAAGCAAATCGACCCGTTCGGCCAATTGGAAGCTGCGCTTTTCCTTCCAGGCCCAAACCATCGGAGCCACGTAATGAATGCGCGGAATGGCCGACCCCATGGTTTTCAACCGCTTGGCGATGCGCCCGGTGAATCCCCAGCTGTCGACGGTGACGACGGCGGCCGGCCGGCGCTCCCGGATATCGGCCATCGTCTGTGCGAGGCGACGCATGATCCGCGGAATCCGGGGCACCACCTCGGCAAAGCCCATGACCGCGAGATCCGCCTGGGGAAACAGGCTTTCCATGCCTTGCTCGCGCATCGCCTCGCCGCCGATGCCGGCGAAGCGGACGGCCCCGCCGGTCAGGTCGCGCAGCGCCACCATCAGCCGGGCGGCCAGCAGATCGCCGGACGGTTCGCCGGCGATCAGATAGATCAGCGGCGCGGTCATTCCTGGGCCGCCGTGACGCCGCAGACGAAGACGCCGGCGGCGTCGGCCGCGGCGATCACCGCGGCGCGATCGATCACCACCGCGGACCCCGCTTCGACGGCGATTCCCGCCAATCCGGCGGCAATGACGTTTTTGACGGTCTGCACGCCGATCGTCGGCAGATCGACGCGCCGCTCCTGTCCCGGCTTGGCGATCTTGACCAGCACGCCCCCCGGTCCGGTCCGGCGCAGTTCGCCGGCGCGGCGCAGCAAGGCGTCGGTTCCCTCGACGGCTTCGACCCCGAGGACGATGCCTTGCTGAACCACCACCGCCTGCCCGACGTCCAGGATTCCCAGGCCGTGGGCGACCTTCAGCCCATGCGCGATATCGGCTTTCGCCCGGTCGTCGGGTTCGATGGCCCCCCAGACCCCGGCCTCGGCCAGGGCGTCGCCCAGGATGTCGTGCAGGCCGAGGACCCGGAAGCCCTCGCCCTCCAGCTCGCCGATCACCGCCTTCAGCAGCCCGTCGTCGCCCAGGGCCCGCAAGCCGATGCGCGCGAAAAACCGGGTGGTCCGCCAATCGGGGCGCAGATCGCGCAAGGTCGGCCGGCGCACCGGCCCGGCCATGACCAGGTCCTCGACGCCCTGCTGATGCAAAAGATCGATGCCGCGTCCCGCCTCGCCCATCCGGATCCAGGCATGCGGCAGGCTTTCCAGCGATTCGTCGGCAAGGGCATGACCGGTGAGGGCCAGCACGAAGACCTCTCGCCCATCGGCCCGGGCCGCCGCCGCCAGACGGGCCGGCAGGTTACCACCACCCGCGATGATACCGAGTTTCGCCGCCATTGTTCACACTCGCAGCTTTGGGGACCGGGTCAGTGGGGCGGGCCTCCGCGCCCGCCTTTTCCGCCGGACGCGGACAGGGACGCCCGCGCCGCCGGTGGCTGAAGCGCTTTTTAAGCGGCATTCTCCAATTTCGGCTGGCAGATGGCCCGGGAGCTGTCGATACTGATGAAGTCGAGAATCTCCAGCACCGGCGCGACGCCCTTGAACTGCGAGGCCACCTCGTCGATGCGCTCGGCCATGGTGCCCTCGGGCGCGAACAGCAGCCGATAGGCGTTTCTCAAGGCGTGGATGTCTTCTCGCGAATAACCGCGGCGCTTCAGACCGATCAGGTTGAGGCCGGACAGATGGGCCCGATTGCCGGTCACCGTCGCATAGGGAATGACGTCGTTCTCGACGCCCGACATGCCGCCCACCATCACATGCCGTCCGATCCGGACGAATTGATGGACCGCCGACAGACCGCCCAGCACGACGAAATCGCCGACCTGCACATGCCCGCCCAATGTCGCATTGTTGGCGAAGATCACCCCATTGCCGACCACGCAGTCGTGGGCGATGTGGGCGCCGACCATGAACAGGCCGTTGTCGCCGATGGAGGTCACCATTCCACCGCCCTCGGTCCCCGGATTCATGGTGACGTTTTCACGGATCTGGTTGTGCCGGCCGATGACCAGACGGCTGGGCTCCCCCTTGTATTTCAGATCCTGCGGGCGATGGCCGAGCGAAGCGAAAGGATAGACCACGGTCCCTTCCCCGAGGCTGGTGATCCCCTCGATCACCACATGGGAAATCAGCCGCGCCTCGGCGCCGATTTCCACCTGGCCGCCGACCACGCAATAAGGACCGATCTGGGCGCTTTCGGCAATGCGGGCGCCAGCGGCGACGATCGCGGTGGGATGAATTTGGGTCATTCAGCTGTCCATGATCATCGCGGCATAGGTCGCCTCGGCCATCAGATTGCCGTCGACCCTCGCCTCGCCGCGAAACCGCCAAACGCTGCCCCGGGAGCGTTCCTTGACGACATGCACGAAAAGGGTATCGCCGGGCACCACCGGCTTGCGGAAGCGCGCATTGTCGACCGACATGAAATAGACCAGCTTGCCCTCGGCCTGCGGCCCCAAGGTTTCGACCACGAGAACCGCCGCGGTCTGCGCCATCGATTCGATGATCAGCACGCCCGGCATGATCGGCCGCTGCGGAAAATGCCCTTGAAAATGCGGTTCCGACGCTGTGACGTTCTTGATGCCGGTCGCCGAGACATCCGGCACCACGTCGATCACCTTGTCCACCATCAGAAAAGGATAGCGGTGCGGGATCATCTGCATGACCCGATTGATGTCGATCACTTTGCTGGTTCGGTTTTCCACGGTATCCATCCCGCTCATCCCATTACCGACCCTTCTTGCGGGCCAACTGACCCAACAAGGCCGACTGCCGGAGCCATTCTGTCATCGATATGGCGGGGGAACCGCCAATGGTACGACCTGCCTCGACGTCGCGCGTCACCCCGCTCTGTCCGGCGATGCGGACACCGGCACCGATATGCAGATGCCCGATGATCCCCACCTGCCCGCCCACGACGACGAAGTCGTCAAGATGCGTGCTGCCGGCGATACCGGCCTGAGCGACGATGACGCAGCCGCGTCCGAGGTGCACGTTGTGCCCGATTTGGACCAGATTATCAATCCTGCATCCTGCGCCGATGATGGTATCCGGTCCGGCGCCGCGATCGACCGTGGAATTCGCTCCGATCTCGACGTCGTCCTCGATCAGGACCCGCCCCAATTGCGGAACGCTCAAAAGTCCCTTGGGACCCATGGCGAAGCCGAATCCGTCCTGGCCGATTCGCACTCCGGGAAAAAGATTGACCCGCTTGCCGAGGATCGCATGGCTGAGCGTGGTCCCGGCGCCGATGATGCAATCCTCTCCCAGGACCACGCCGGCGCCGATGACCGCGTTCGGACCGATCAGGCAGCCGGCGCCGATTTCCGCCCTGGCGCAGATCACCGCCCCGGCTTCGACCCGGACGCCGTCGCCCAATATCGCCGAGGGATCGACCAAGGCGCCGGCGGCAATTCCCGGCACGACGGCCGGCCGCGGATAGAACGCCGCCGCCACCAGGGCATAGGCCCGATAGGGATCGTCGCACAGCAACAGGGCCATGCCGGCGGGCGCCTTGCACGCCAGGCTGCGGTGGACCAGACAGGCGCCGGCCCGGCTGACGGTGAAAGCCTCGACGTATTTCTTGTTATCGAGGAACGAGATGTGATCCGCACCGGCGACGTCGATCGGCGCCACATCGAGCGCCATCGCCGCCGGATCGGCCCCGGCGGCCAATTCGGCGCCGCACCGCTCGGCCAGCACCGCCAGACTGAAAGGGCCCGCCTTGGCGAAGAAACGAGAATCCGCCATGGATTACTGGGATTTCTTCGAGCCGCCGGCGCCCGAAGGAGCGTTCTCCGCCTCCACTTTTGGTGCAGGAAAATCGACATGCGGCAATTTGCGATCCATCGCCACGATGATTTCCTTGGTGATGTTCATCTTGTCGTCGAACAGGATCACCTGGCTGCGCGGCAGGACCATCGTGGCGCCATGGCTGGCGGCGATCTGTTGAGTCGCCTCCAGCATGGCCTGCTGGACCTGGCCCATCGCCGTGTTGAAGGATTTGTCGAAGGCCTTGCGGCGGGCCAGGCCCTTCCTCTGGAATTCGGCGACGCTGCCGTCGAAGGCCCGGGCCTTTTCGGCGAAAGCCTCCTGGGACAAGGTCTTACGCTGCTGGTCGATGTCCTGCTGGGTGCTCCGCAGCGCGGTTTCCTCCTTGCTCATCTCGGCCTGGAAGGACTGCTGATATTTGTCGGCCTGCGCCCGGACACCCTTGGCGGCAACCGATTCCTGCAAGATCTGATCGACATCGACGATCGCGATCACCGGCATGGGAATCGTCGCGGCGGCGGCGCCGGTCGCTCCTCCAGCCCCGGCCCCCGCCGCCTGGGCAAAAGCCGGCGTCTGAAAAGAACCCACCACCGCGACCACCAACCCGCTGCAAACGAGCAGCCGAGACATCGACGAAACGAACATATTCAAAACCTCGTACCAAAATTAAGCCGGAAGACCTCCATCTGGTCATGGGTCTGTTTGATCACCGGCAACCCAAGATCGATATTGATCGGACCCATCGGCGAGCGCCACACCACGCCGGTTCCCACCGAAGCGCGCGGAGCCGTGGTCTGATTGACGCTCACCCCCAATTTCTCGACATTCGTGTCGGTCGGGCCGATGGTGCCGACGTCGGCGAACACTTTGCCCTGCACCGCCAATTCCTTGGGCAGGCCCAGGGGGAAGCGGATCTCCGCCGTGCCGACGGCATCCCACATGCCGCCCAGCGCGTCGTTGGTCAGGGCGTCGCGCGGGCTGATGCCGGCGTCCCTGAAACCGCGCATCGTATCGCCGCCCAGGTAGTAGCGCTGATTGATGCGCACCGGCGTGCCGTCCCAGCTGAAGATGTCGCCGGCATTGACCGAAAGCATCAGCACCGTCTGGTCTTCCAGCTTGAAGTATTGACCGGCGCCGACGTTGTTGCGGACGAAATGCTCCGTTCCGCCGACACCGGCGAATTCGTTGCCGCCACGCAGGAAGTAGCCGCTGGTCGGATCGATTTTGCTGTCGCGACGATCGTAGAGCAGGCTGTGGCCGATCGACGACATGCTGCTGGTGCCGATCTGGTCGATGATGTAGGTGGACGAGCCGTCCTGGACATTGCTCACGGTCGTGGTGCTGGCCGTGTATTTCCAGTCGTGACGCAGATATTCGTTGTAGGCCCACCCGGTCCTGAGATCGAAACCGAGCGTTTTCACGTCATAGGTGACGTAGTCCTGGTTGCTGTTGTTGATGGCGAACAGATCGAAACCGGCAGACAGATTGCGATCCAGGAAATAAGGCTCGGTGAAGCCGAGATTGATCGACGTCTGTTCCTGCGCCAACTGGGCGTTGATGCTGAGAATCTGACCGCGGCCCAGCAAATTGCGTTCCGTCGCGCCGACGTTGAGCAAGGCGCCCACCGCGCTCGACCAGCCGACGCCGAAGGACAGTTCGCCGGTCGATTTCTCGGTGACGTCGACCTTGATGACCGTCCGGTCGGGCGCCGTGTCGGACGGCACATTGGTTATGTCGGCCTTGTCGAAGAAGTTCAGATCCTTGATGCGTTCCCGCGACCGGCGCAGCTTGGCGGTATTGAAGGCGTCGCCCTCGACCAGGCGGAACTCCCGGCGAATGACCTTGTCCAGGGTCCGAACATTGCCCTGGATGTCGATGCGTTCGACGAAGACGCGCGGGCCTTCCTGCACGTCGAACAGGATGTCGATGGTGTGATCCTCGCGATGGCGGCTCAGGACCGGCCGAATATCGACAAAGGCGTAACCCTTGGTGCCGACCGCGTCCGTCAAGGCCTGGATGGTGGCTTCGACTTCGTCGGCGTTGTACCAGTCGCCGGTCTCCAGAGACTGGACCACCGGCTGCAATTCCTCGGCATTGAGGTCCTTGATGGCGCTTTTGAGGCTGATTTTCCCCAGCTTGTAGCGTTCGCCTTCCTCAAGCGTATAGGTGATGAAGAAGCTTTCGCGGTCGGGCGTCAATTCCGCCACCGTCGAAACCACCCGGAAATCGGCATAGCCGTTCTTCAGGTAAAAGCGCCGCAGCAATTCGCGGTCGTAATTCACCCGATCCGGATCATAGGTGTCGTCCGAGGTCAGAAACCGGTACCAGCGTTCTTCCTTGGTCTGCAAATTCTCGCGCAGGCTATTGTCGGTATAAACCTTGTTGCCGACGAAATTGATCCGGCGGACATAGGTCGGCGGGCCTTCGTTGATCTCGAAGACCAGATCGACCCGGTTCTGGGGCAATTCGATGATCTTGGGATCGACCGTCGCGGCGAAGCGACCGTTGCGGCGATAAATATCGAGGATCCGCTTGACGTCGCCCTGCACCTTGGTCCGGGTATAGACGCTGCGCGTCTTCAATTGCACTTCCGTCTGCAACTGGTCGCTCTTGACGCGTTTGTTCCCTTCGAAGACCAGGCGATTGATGATCGGATTTTCGACCACCCTCACCAGCAGGCTGTCGCCCTCGCGCCTTATCGTCACATCGGCGAACAGGCCGGTGGCGAACAGACTCTTCAGGGATTTGTCGATCTTGGCTTCGTCGAAGTCATCGCCGGCCGCCACCGCCATGTAGGAGCGGACCGTTTCTTCTTCGACGCGTTGATTGCCTTGCACCATGATCTGGCGGATCACACCGCCTTCCTGGGCATACACCGACGAGCAGGCGGTGGTGAGGACAATAACAACCACACCCGTAATCAAGAAGCGTAACAAACCGCCCAAAATACCCTCTCAGAGATCTACGGCCATCAAGATACGAGACCTTTGATGAATTCCCACACCCGTAAATCGACCAAGTCGTTACGCGTGGCAAACAACATCAAGGCGAATACCAGAATCAGACCAACGCGGAAACCATATTCTTGCGCCCTCGGCCCAAGCGGCCGTCCCTGTAGGGCCTCGATACCATAGAACAACAGATGGCCGCCGTCGAGCAGCGGAACGGGAAACAAATTAATCAGGCCAAGATTGATCGATAACAAGATTGTGTAGAAGACGACGCTTCCCACCCCAAGCTGTGCAGCCTGACCGGCGCCCTTGGCGATCCGCAAGGGTCCCCCCAGTTCGTCGGTCTCGCGTTGCCCCGTGACCATCTGGCCGAGGCCGATCAGGGTGGAGGAAACCATTTCCCCGGTTTCCTGGGTGGCGGCCCATAAAGCCTGCGGAGGATTGTAATGGACCACCTCGGTGCTGTTCGGATCGGCGACGATCCCCAGGACCGGCGTCTTGTGCGCATTGCCGAAGACGTCCTTGACCTCGGTCACCCGCGGCAGCGCGGTCACCTGGACCGTCGCCCCGGCGCGCTCGATCACCAGTTGCACCGGATCGCCCACGGTCAGGCGGACGATCCGCTGCAGGTCCTGGAAACGGTCGACCGTCTGCCCGTTGGCCTGCCTGATGCGGTCCCCGGCCTGCAGGCCGGCTTCGGCGGCGGCGCTTTCGGCCTGCACCTGGCCGATCACCGGCGCCGTCCGGGGCTGGCCGTAGATCATGAACATGCCGGCCAGGACGATGATGCCGAAGACGAAGTTCGACAAGGGGCCAGCCGCCACGATGGAGGCCCGCTGGTATATTTTCTTATAGCGGAAGGCGTAGGCCTGCTGTTCCGGCGGCAGATAGGTGGCGAGATCGGGCGTGCTGGCGGCGTCGGCGTCGCCGAACATCTTCACATAGCCGCCCAGCGGCAGCAGCGAGAATTTCCAGCGGGTTCCCGACTTGGCCGTATAACCGAACAGTTCGGGACCGAAACCGATGGAAAAGACGTCCACTCTGACGCCGTTCCAGCGGGCCACCAGGAAATGCCCCAGTTCGTGGACGAAGACGACGACCGTCAGAATTACCAGGAAAATGACGACATAGTCCCAGAAACCGGTAAGGAATTGCATCATGGTCATTGACCTATCCGTGTGATCCCGGCGACCAGTTCCCGGGCCACTGTCCGGGCTTGCGTGTCGCATGCAAGGACGTCTTCCAGCACCGTCAGGGGAGCGTCGCCCAGGGCCGCCACCGCCTGCTCGACCAGACGAACGATGTCGAGAAAGCCGATCTTACGCTCCAGGAAGGCCTGGACCGCCACTTCATTGGCGGCATTCAGAATGGTCGGCGCGGCGCCCCCCTTGCGCAGGACGTCGCGCGCCAGGCGCAGCGCCGGAAAACGCTCGGGGTCCGGGGCCTCGAACGTCAGGGGAGCCACCTGGGTGAAGTCGAGCCGCCGCCCCGGCGTCCGCATCCGCTTCGGCCAGCCGAGGGCCAGCGAAATCGGCATCCGCATGTCGGGGGTTCCCAGTTGGGCCAGCACCGAGCCATCCACATAGGCCACCATGCTGTGCACCACCGATTGCGGATGCACCAGAATGTCGATGCGCTCTTCGGGCAGGCCGAACAGATGATAGGCCTCGATCAACTCGAGGCCCTTGTTCATCATGGTCGCCGAATCCACCGAGATTTTCGCCCCCATGTCCCAGTTGGGATGGGCCACCGCCTGTTCGGGCGTCACCGTCGCCATCTGTTCCGCGCTGAAGGTGCGGAACGGGCCGCCCGACGCGGTCAGGATGATCTTCTCGATGCTGTCGCGCTGCGCGGTGTCGAGCACCTGGAAGATGGCCGAATGCTCGGAATCGACCGGCACCAGGGTGGCGCCGCAGCGCTCGACTTCCGCCATGACCAGGGAACCGGCGCAGACCAGGGTTTCCTTGTTGGCCAGACCGACCGTGGCGCCGCGGCGAATGGCCGCCAGGGTCGGCTCCAATCCCGCCGCGCCGACGATGGCCGCCATCACCCATTCGGCGGGCCGCGCCGCCGCCTCGACCACGGCGGCCGCTCCCGCCGCCACTTCGATATTGCTGCCGGCCAAAGCCTCCTTGAGCGGCAGATAGGCCGACTCCTGGGCGACGGCGACCAGTCGGGGACGCAATCGCCTGGCTTGCTCGGCCAATTTCACCACATTGCGATTGGCGACCAGAGCCTCGACGACGAAACGGTCGGGCTCCTGCTCGATCAATTCGACCGTATTGCATCCCACCGAACCGGTGGATCCAAGAATGGTGACTGTCCGCATCTCGATGCCCATCTTATTTTCTTCTCACCGCCAAAGGGGGAGTCCTCCGCCGAACGTCAAACAGATCAAGGCCACCACCGGAGCGGTGACCAGCAATCCATCCAGGCGATCGAGCACGCCGCCATGCCCGGGGATGATAGCGCTCGAATCCTTGACCCCGAAATGTCGCTTGACCCAGGATTCGGCAAGGTCTCCGCCCTGCGCCACGACCGCCAGTCCGCCGGACAGACCGGCCAGGATCCAAGGCGAATCATCGACGCCATATCCCGTCACGGCCCCAACGACGGCCGCCGAGAGAACGCCGCCCAGCAGCCCGGCCCAGGTCTTCTTCGGACTGACCTGCGGCAGTAATTTGGGCCCCCCGATGGAGCGGCCGGCCGCATAAGCACCAATATCCGTCGCCCACACCAGAAACAGCAACCAAAATAAGGTTTCGCGGCCCTGCTCGCGCAGCCAGACCAAGGCCAGACAGGGCAAGCCGATGTAGAGAACGCCGGCGATCATCCAGGCCGTCCCCCGCGCTTTCGCCCGGTCGGCCACGGGCACCGCGACCAGGGCGACGGCGATCACCGCCAAGGCACCGAGGGGCGAGGCGCGTCCCAGAATCGCGACCAGGACCGCCATGCCGGCCAGCAATACGCCGGGCAACCCGAATTGGCCACTGCAAAGACGCGTCCATTCCCACGCCAGAAGCCCGCCGGCCAGCGCCGCCAGGGCAACGAAGGCCCAGGATCCGACCCAGACGGCGGCAATGGCGATCGGGGCCAAAATCACGGCGGAAAGAATGCGCTGGCGCAGCAAGCTCTCAGCCTATGGTGCCGTAACGGCGCTCGCGCCGCTGATATTCCTGGATCGCCGCCTCGAGATCCAGCCGCGAGAAATCGGGCCAGAGCACATCGAGGAAGACCAATTCGGCATAGGCGGATTGCCATAACAGGAAATTGCTGATGCGCTTTTCGCCGCTGGTGCGGATCAGGAGATCGGGGTCCGGAATGCCGGCGGTAAAAAGTTGCGAGGCGAAGGCCTGCTCGTCGATTTCTGCCGGATCGCGCCGCCCGGCCGCCACTTCCTCGGCGAGCCGCCTGGCGGCCTGGACCAATTCCTGGCGGCCGCCGTAGCTGAGCGCCAGGACCAGGGTGAATTTGGTGTTGGCCGCCGTCTTGCGTTCGGCGTCCTCGATCAGACGGATGATGTCGGGATCGAGCCGCTGGCGTTCCCCGGCCACGCAGAGGCGAACCCCGCTGGCATGCAGTTCCTTGATCTCGTTGCGCAGATAGATGCGCAACAGTCCCATCAGGTCCCGCACCTCGCCTTGCGGCCGCTTCCAGTTCTCCGACGAGAAGCCGAACAGGGTGAGATAGGAAACGCCCAGTTCGCCGGCGCTTTTCACCGCTTCGCGCACGGCTTCGGCGCCCCGGCGGTGCCCCGCGGTCCGCGGCAGGCCGCGCGACTTCGCCCAGCGCCCGTTGCCGTCCATAATGATGGCAATATGTACGGGCGGCAATGGGGAGCCGGACTGTGTCTGAAGGGCTTCCATCAATGTCAGACCTGAATGATCTCTTTTTCCTTGTAGATCAACGCCTCATCGATACGTTTGATGGTCTCGTCGGTGGCCGCCTGTATTTCCTTCTCGTGCAGGCGGTGTTCGTCTTGCGAGATGACGCCATCCTTTTCGAGCTTTTTCAAGGCATCCATTCCGTCGCGCCGCACATTGCGCACCGAGACCCGGGCATGTTCGGCGTATTTGCCGGCGATCTTCTGCAATTCGATGCGGCGCTCTTCGTTGAGCGGCGGAATCGGGACGCGGACGGTTTGGCCGTCGGCCGAGGGATTGAGGCCGAGACCGGCGTCGCGGATGGCCTTCTCGACGGCCTTGACCATGCTTTTGTCCCAGACCTGAACGGTAATCATCCGCGACTCCGGGACATTGACATTGCCCACCTGCGTCAGCGGCATGGTGCTGCCATAGGCATCGACCACCACCGGATCGAGCAGGCTGGTCGCCGCGCGTCCCGTCCGCAGGCCGCCGAATTCCTTCTTCAGCACCTCGACCGCGCTGTCCATGCGGCGTTTGATATCGGATTTAAGATCGGCATAACTGCTCAACGACACGGGTCAGTTTCCTTCTTCGATAATGGTGAACCGTCCGTCACCGGCCACCACTTTGGCGAAAGCCCCACCTTCGTGCAAATTGAAGACGAGAATCGGCATATCGTTCTCGCGACAGAGCGCGATCGCGGTCGCATCCATCACCTGCAGATCGTTGGCCAGCACGTCCATGAAGGTCAAGCGATCGTAGCGGATGGCGTCCTTCACCTTGTGCGGGTCGGCCGAATAGACGCCGTCGACCTGCGTCGCCTTGACCAGCACGTCGCAATTCATCTCGACGGCGCGCAGCGCCGCGGCGGTATCGGTGGTGAAGAACGGATTGCCGGTCCCGGCCGCGAAGATGACGACGCGGCCTTTTTCCATATGCCGGATGGCCCGGCGGCGAATATATGGCTCGCACACCATGGCCATCGGTATGGCCGATTGCACGCGGGTCTGCAGGCCGACGCGCTCGAGCGCGTTCTGCATCGCCAGGGAATTGATCACGGTCGCCAGCATGCCCATGTAGTCGGCGCTGGTCCGCTCCATTCCCTTGGAGGCGCCGGAGACCCCCCGAAAGATGTTGCCGCCGCCGATGACCAGACAGACCTGCACGCCGTGGTCGACGACGCTGCGGATTTCCTCGGCGACGCGCGTCAGCGTCACGCCGTCGAGGCCGTATTCGCGCTCGCCCATCAGACCTTCGCCCGAAAGCTTGATCAGCACGCGGCGAAACTTGGGCGCATCGGGCATCGTTGAGCCTCTAATCCAGGAAATTTTGAAAAGGGGTGACGAACAACACCGGACGCAGGCGGGCGAGCCACCAGCAGGCAGGGATGATACACCATTCCCTGCCGCTGTCGCGTCCTTTCTGGACGCGAAACATGACCCGGCGCCCGCGTCTGAACCGGTGTCAATGGCCCAGCTGGGCCGCGACTTCGGCCGCGAAGTCCTTCTCTTCCTTTTCGATTCCCTCGCCCAGCGCGTAACGGGCGAAGCCCGCCAGCACGACCGGCACGCCGAGGGTCTTGGCGGCATTCTCCACCACCTTGCTGATCCGGGTCTCGCCATCGATGACGAAAACCTGCTCCAGCAAAACGACCTCTTCGTAATATTTGCGAATACGGCCTTCGACCATCTTCTCGATGACGGCCGGCGGCTTGCCCGAGGCGGACGCCTGTTCGGTCAGCACGCCGCGCTCGCGATCCAAAGCCGCCCCGTCCACCGAGCCGATATTCAGGAACAGCGGATTGGCCGCCGCCACATGCATGGCGATCTGCTTGCCGACCTCGGCCAGTTTGGCCGCGTCGCCCGAGGATTCGAGGGCCACCAGAACGCCGATCTTGCCCAATCCGGGCGCCGTGGCGTTGTGCACATAGCTGGCGACCACGCCCTGCGACACCGAAAGGGTCTTGGCGCGGCGGAAATTCATGTTTTCGCCGATGGTGGCGATCAGGGCCGTCAATTCCTCGTCGAGCGTCTTGCCGCTCGGCTGCCGGGCGGCCTTGAGCGTCGCGACATCGTCGCCGGCGGTCAGGGCCAGCTCGGCCACCGACTTGACGAAGCCCTGGAACTGCTCGTTGCGGGCGACGAAATCGGTTTCGGCATTGATCTCGACCAAGGCGCCCCTGGGACCTTTGGAGGCGACGCCCACCAACCCTTCGGCAGCCACGCGGCCGGCCTTCTTCGCCGCCGCCGCCAAGCCTTTCTTGCGCAACCAGTCGACGGCGGCCTCGAGATCGGCGGCGGTCTCGATCAGGGCCTTCTTGCAGTCCATCATGCCGGCGCCAGTCTTCTCGCGCAGTTCCTTGACAAGCGAGGCGGAAATCTCGGCCATGGTATCCTCTTCCATTGAATGTGGTCTTGAATGACGTAACGAAAGAAATGGCGGCGACTGCTGCCGCCGCCATCGATATTTTTACCCCGCGCCGTCCTTTACGAACGGCACCCGGATCAGACGCCGGCCTGTTCCTCGAGCGGAACGGCAACCGCCGCAACGTCTGCGGCCACCACCTCTTCGACCACCGGCTCGGCGATCTCTTCGGCCGGAGCCTCGGCCGATTCGCCGAGATCGACGCCGGAGCGGGACATTTCGGCCTGGATGCCGTCGATCACCGCGCCGCCGATCATGTCGCAATAGGTCTGGATGGCCCGAAGCGCGTCGTCGTTGCCCGGAATCGGATAGGTGATGCCGTGCGGATCGGAATTGGAATCGAGGATCGCCACCACCGGGATCCCCAGCTTGTTGGCTTCCTGGACCGCCAGGCCTTCCTTGTTGGTGTCGATGATGAACAGGATATCGGGCAAACCGCCCATTTCCTTGATACCACCCAGCGCCCGCTCGAGCTTTTCCTGCTCGCGCGCCAGGTTGAGCTGCTCTTTCTTGGTCAGACCCTGGACATTGCCCGAGGCGGTCTGCTCTTCGATTTCGCGCAGGCGCTTGATCGACTGGGAGATGGTCTTCCAGTTGGTCAGCATGCCGCCCAGCCAGCGGTGGTTCACATAATATTGCCCACAGCGCTTGGCCGACTCGGCGACGATGTCGGCGGCGGCGCGCTTGGTTCCGACGAACAGCACACGACCGCCGCCGGCGACGACGTCGCGCACGGCCTGCATGCCGCGATGCAGCAAGGGCACCGTCTGCTGCAGATCGATGATGTGAATGCCGTTGCGCACGCCGAAGAGATACGACGACATCTTCGGGTTCCAGCGGCGGGTGTTGTGACCGAAATGGACGCCAGCTTCAATCAGCTGACGCATGGTGAACGTCGGCAGAGCCATAGAGAATTCCTTTGCTTCTCCGGTTGAACCTCCGCGGGACATCGCCGGACCGGCCCGTCGGGCCGACCCGGCACCGGAGCGAATGGCCTGACGGCCACCCGCGCTTCCCGCGTGCGGATTTGTGGGCGGTACATATCCCCTGGCGCGGCATTTTGCAAGGGGCATCGGGACCGACGGTTCACACCATACCCGCCCGATCGCCGAGCGCGTTAATAAAATAGAAAGTCTTCACCCATAAGATACACCATTGGGATTATGCCGCCTTCTCGACTTGGGCGCGCGTGCGACGATCCCAAGCCCTTGGCCTGACCATGGAAAACGGGGGTTGAAGGACCCATATCTCCGAAATGGCGAACGTGGGCGCTCTCATACCCACCCCGAATGGTTTAGGAACGGTGGTCCAGGTTCTGCCGGGCCATGTCGATCCGAGCCTGTCGCAGGTGGTGACCTTACCGATCGGCGGAATCGGCAGCGATTCCTTGCCGCCGGACTATTTCGGCACGCTCCTGCCCGGCCAGGCGCAATCCGCCGCCGCCTTCGTACAAACGCTGATCCTGCCCTCCGACGGGGGCTCGACCGACACGGCCGCCGCCTCCCAGGCGACACCGGCCCCGCAAGAAGCCTCACCCGCCGGCGCATCCGGTTCCACGCTTTCGAACGGCAACGACAGCCTCTCGTCCCAGGCGGTGCCGGTCTTTGCCCAGGCAACCGGCGCCTACCAGGCGACCCAGCAGCGGAACGGCGGGGAGACGGCCCAGCGCCCCCCGATGATCGGCTGAGGCGTTCCCCACGCATCTCCGGCGTCTGCCCGGCCTGCCATGAATCTTGAATTCGCTCACCGGCTCGCCAGACTCCGGGAAGGAGCGCGTCATCGAAGGCCAAACATCGTGCCAAACATCGTGCCAAACATCGTGGTGGACTGGAATTCCCATCTTTACCGGCAATTCGAGGACGAGCGTACGCGCCCTGCGCGGGATTTGCTCGCACGCATAGATCTGGAGACGGCGTCGCTGGCGGTCGACCTCGGATGCGGCCCCGGCAATTCGACCGAACTGCTGGTGACAAGATTTCCCCAGGCGACCGTCATCGGTCTCGACACCTCCGAAGACATGCTGAAAAGCGCTCGGGCGCGACTGCCCGGCTGCCGCTTCGAAAAGGCCGACATCGCCGCGTGGCATCCCGGGAAATCTCCCGACCTCATCTATGCCAACGCCTCCCTGCAATGGGTTGGCGACCACGAACGGCTCATGCCGCGGCTCTTTTCGGAACTCGCGCCCGGCGGCGTCCTGGCCTTCCAAATGCCGGACAACCGGGAGGAACCGTCGCATCGGCTGATGCGGGAGACGGCCGCCGAAGGGCCGTGGTCGCAAATCATCGGAGATGCCGCGGCCGTGCGCTTGAAGGTTCTTCCGCTCGCCGCCTATTACGACATGCTGGCGCCCGGCGCCGCGGCAATAGAGATATGGCGAACCACCTATCACCATCCGATGCCGTCGGCCGCGGCGATCGTGAATTGGGTTCGAGGAACCGGCCTGAGGCCCTTCATCGACCCGTTGTCGGAAGCGCAGCAGGCAGCATTTCTATCGGACTATGAGAAGAGAATCGGCCAGGCCTATCCGCCCCACCCCGACGGCCGGCTGATATTGGCCTTTCCAAGAATTTTTCTGGTCGCGCGACGCAAGACCTAAAGCGGCCATTGAGGCCGCGGCCAAGCGCGCGGAGGCGCGGGCCCGGCGAGGGACATCAAGAAAAGCCGGAGCATGATGCCGATTTAAGGCATCGCGCTCTAAAGCGCCACGTCGGGCCTTTCCGGCGCGTCCTGGTCCGGATCGCGCTGCATGTCGCGTTCGACATAGCGCAGGACCAGTTCCACCGCCTCCACGACCGACAACGCGGCCGTATCGACCACCAGGTCGGGGTTCAACGGCGGCTCGTAGGGCGCCGTCACGCCGGTGAATTCGTTGATGCCGCCCTGGCGCGCCTTGGCGTAAAGCCCTTTCGGGTCGCGCCGCTGGCATTCCTCGATCGGCGCCTTGACATAGACCTCGTGAAACAGACCGGCCGCCGCCGCGCGGGCCCGGTCGCGATCGGCCCGATAGGGCGAGATGAAGGCGGCGATGACGATCATCCCCGCCTGGGCGAACAGATTGGCCACTTCGCCGATGCGCCTGACGTTCTCGGCGCGGTCGTCCGGCGAGAACCCCAGATCGGCGTTGAGCCCCTGGCGCACATTGTCGCCGTCGAGCACGAAAACCTGATAGCCGCGGCCGAACAGCCGGCGTTCGACCTCCATGGCGATGGTCGACTTGCCGGACCCGGACAATCCGGTCAACCACAGGACTCCGGGCCGATGACGATTGGCCGCCTGCCGGTCCTGCATCGAAACCTTATGCGCGACCGCCGTGATGTCCTCGTTCACGGCGTCCGGCCTGCAGCGATGGTCCGGAAAGCCCTGCATGGAAACGACGCCGCCGCCGACGATGTCGAAATTGTCGACCAGAACGAAACGCCCGGTTTTCGGATTGTCGGCGAATTCGTCGAGGGCGACCTTCCCGCGGGCCCGCAGGATCACTTCCGCCACGGCGTTCTTTTCGACCCAATCGGTATTCACCGAGGCCAGATCGGTCACATCGATGACCCGTTCGACCGTCTCGACCGTGACGCTATGCTCGGCGGTGCCCAGCTTCATCTTGTAGCGGCGGCCGGCCGACAAGGGGGCCCGCCCCAACCAGAACAGGCGGGCCCGGAAGACGTCGGTGCCCAGCGGCGCATCGTCGAGAAGGCTGGCGATCTGGCCGCGTTCGATGAACACCTGCTCGTCGAGGGTGACGCCGATCGACTGGCCGGCCGCGGCGGCGACCGGGGGCGTCTTGGCGTTCCAGGCCTCGATCGAGGCGATGCGCGCGGTTTTTCCCGACGGAGAAAAGAGCAGACGGTCGCCGACCTTCAGGCGGCCGCTTTCGATGCGTCCGGCGATGATCCGCCGATGGTCGAACTTGAAAACATCCTGGACCGGGAAGCGCAACGGCAGCGAGGCATCCTCGATCGCCGCCGTGAAGCCGTCCAGCGCCTCGATGACCGTCGGTCCGGCGAACCAGGGCATCTTGGCGGAACGATGCAGGATATTGTCGCCATGCCGCGCCGCCGCCGGAATGATTTCCGTCGGGGTCACCCCGATTTCGCCAAGATAGCTGCGGATTTCCGTCGCCACCTCTTCGAAACGCCGCTCGGAGAAGCCGACCGCGTCCATCTTGTTGATGACCACCGCCAACTGCCGCAAACCCAGCAGATGCAGCAGATAACCGTGCCGGCGCGATTGCTCCTGGACACCTTCGATGGCGTCGATCACCAGCACCGCCGCATCGGCGCTGGCCGCGCCGGTCACCATATTCTTGAGGAATTCCTTATGTCCCGGCGCGTCGATGATGACATAGGGGCGCCGCTCGGTCTTGAAGAGGATCTGCGCCGTGTCGATGGTGATGCCCTGATCCCGCTCGGCCTGCAAGGCGTCCATCACGAAGGCCCATTCGAAGGGCATGCCGCGTTTGTCGCAGACCTCGCGCAGGCTTTCGATCTTGCCCTCCGGCAAGGCTCCGGTCTCATGGAGCAGACGGCCGACCAAGGTCGACTTGCCATGATCGACATGGCCGACGATGACGATTTTGAGGGCGGAAACAGTGGTCATGGCATTCATTTACATATAGCCCTGTGAACGCAGCCGTTCGAAAGCGTCTTCCGATTCCTTGTCCTGGGCACGGCCGGACCGTTCCGAGACGCGGGTGGTCCGCAGTTCCTCGATGATTTCGGCGACCGTCGTCGCGTTGCTGGCGACCGTCCCGGTGCAGGGGGCGCAGCCCAGCGAGCGGTAGCGGCGGCCGTCCTTGGCGAAATAAAGATCGACCATCGGAATGTTTTCCCGCTCGATATAGCGCCAGACGTCCAGTTCGCCCCAATGCAGCAGGGGATGGATGCGCAGATGCGTCCCCGGCGCGAAGTCGGTCTTGAACTGGTCCCAGAATTCGGGCGGCTGATCCTTGAAGTCCCATTCGGCCGTTTCGTTGCGCGGACTGAAGACGCGCTCCTTGGAGCGGGTTCCCTCCTCGTCGCGGCGAATCCCGACGATCACCCCGGTAAAGCCATGTTCGCGGATGATCTGCTTCAGGGGTTCGGTCTTCAAGGCCGAGCAGCAGGTCACCCGTCCCCGCGACGGATGCATCCCCTCCGCCAGCGCCGTCCGATTTCCGCCGACGATCAGCGGCAGGTTCCATTCCTTGGCCATGCGGTCGCGAAAGGCGATCATCTCGGGGATCTTGTAGCTGGTGTCCACATGCACGACGGGAAACGGCACATGGCCGAAGAACGCCTTGCGGGCCAGCCACAACAACACATTCGAATCCTTGCCGATCGACCACAGCATGGCGATCTTGTCGATCCGATTGAAGGCTTCTCTCAGAATGAAGATGCTCTGGCTTTCCAGGGCGTCGAGGTCACTGGTCATGAGGGTTTGCTTATCCGATGAATGCCGCATTCGGTTTTGGCCGCGCCGGCCCAGCGGCCGGCCCGGACCGGTTCGTCCGCGCCGGTCGGCCGCGAGCAGGGCCAACAGCCGATGGACCGATACCCTTCGGCGACGAGCGGATGCCGCGGCAACCGGCGCTCCCGAAAGGCGTTGTCGATCTGTTCCTGACTCCAGCGGGCCAGGGGGGAGATTTTCACCATGCCACCCTCGCCCGCCTCGATGGTCCTGATCGCCTCCCTGCCGCCGCCGTGAAACCGCTTGCGGCCGTCGGCCAGGGCCTGAAACCCCCGGATCGCCCGCCTGAGCGGCAGGACCTTGCGAAGATGGCAGCAGGCGTCGGGATCGGTCCGCCACAACTCGTCGGCCCGTTTCACATCCGCGGCATCCGGGCGCACCACCCGGACGTCGGAGAGAGCGAGCATCTCCGTCAGCTGACGATGATAGGCGAGCGTTTCGTCGAACAATTCGCCGGTATCGAGAAAGATCACCGGCAGCGCCTTGTCCAATTGCGCCACCAGGTCGAGCAGCACGACGGATTCGGCACCGAACGAACTGATGACGGCCAGCGTCTGCGGAAATTCCCGGCGCAGCGCCGCCAGAAGTTCCAATCCGTCCAAATGCCCATGCGTCCACTGCAGGCGGCTCACCAGGTCTCCGCCGTTCATTCCGCCGCGTCCTGGTCCGACTGGGGCCGCTCGACGACGGAACGCGTAATATCGAGGAAGACGGCCACCGATTCGCGATAGGCCTCGGCACGGCCGTTCGACAGCGCCGCCGTCCGCTCCGCCTCGACATGGTCGAGGGCGGCCGCCACCCGCGCCTTGGCGATGGCCCGCGTCCGGTCGAGGATGACCGTCGCCGCCTCGTCGTCCTTGGTAAATTGGCCGGCATGGTGCAACAGGCGGCGCGCCGCGAAGGTCACGGCGTCCTCGCCCGAACGCAGGGCCTCTTCCCAGCCCTCCACCAAAAGATGGCGATCGAGCCGGATCAGGGCGTCATCGGCCAGATCGGCCAGCAGATCGTCGGAGGCGAAGGGGGCGGCGCATTCGCCGCGCAGCGTCGGGGCTCCCTTGAAGGTCTCCTCGTCACCCCAATCGATGAACAATTTGCCGCCGGCATCTTCCTGGGCGATCGGCGCCAGCAAGCCGCCGAGGCCGTCCTTGCCCAGGCGTTCGGCCCAGACGCGCACCGTCTCGCCCGGCCGTTTTCCGGCGGCGTAGCCGTGCCGCAACAGGCGCAGCGCCGTCAAGGCATGCCGCGCCGCGACGATCGGCCCATGCAGGCCGACGACGCCTTGCTGCACGCCGGTCCGCCCGTCGCCGCCGATATGGATCTGATAATGGGGCGCCGGCACGCCGTCGATCTTCTTGGCCAGGCCTTGGAAGCCGAAGTCGCCGATTTCATGCAGGCCGCAGGAATTCTGGCAGCCCGAGACCCGGACCGAGAGCCCTTTGGCCGACGGATCGTCTTTCGAGTCCGCCCAGACCGCGCGGCCGAAACTCTGCGAATTGGTGATGCCGATGCGGCAGGTGGTGGTTCCCGGGCAGGATACCACGTCGGCGCTCTCGGCGGCGCTGGCCGGAACCTCGATATTGATGGCGCGCAGGCGGCGCACCACCGCCTCGACCATGGCGGCCGGCACATCGGGCAGCACGATGTTCTGATCGCGCGTCACCCGCATCTGGTGGATCCCGACCTCCCGGCCGATCGCCGCCAGGGCCTCGAACTGGTCCGACGACAGCAGGCCGAGCGGCGGGTTGCCGACCACGGCGAAACGTCCGTCATGCTGTTCGACCACGCCCAGGGGCGTGCGCTCCACCGCGGCCTCGCCGGGCGTGCGCCATTGCAGGGGCTGCCAGGGCCGCTGCGGAAGGCGGCGCAGCCGCTCGAATTCCTCGGCGAACAGCGTCCGGAACTTTTCCTCGCCGAAGCGCTTGGCGACGAATTTGATGCGGGCCGCGTTGCGGTTGATGCGGTCGGAATAGCGCTGATGCAGACGCGCCAGCGTCTCGACCACCGTCTGCAGATCCTCTTCGCCGACGAAGTCGAGGACCTTGGTGGCGGGCCGCGGCTGGCCGCCCAACCCGCCGCCGGCGTAAACGATGAAACCCTTCTTGCCATTCGCCTCGGTGGCGATGAAGGACAGATCGTGGATGGCCGAGACACCGCAGTCGGTGGCGCAGCCCGATACCGAGATCTTCACCTTGCGCGGCATGTGCTGGACCAGGGGGTGGCGAATCCAGCTGCGGGCCAGACGGCTGGCCACCTCGCCGGCGTCCACATGTTCCCGCGGGCAATTGCCGGCCAGCGCGCAGGCATTGATGTTGCGCAGCGTATTGCCGCAGGCCTCGCGCGTGGTCAGGCCGTTGGAATATAAGAATTCCAGGGCTTCGGCCGTGCGTTCCAGCGGGACGAAATAGGTCTGGAAGTCCTGCCGCGTGGTGATATGGGCGTCGCCTTGGCAGAATTTCCGATTGAACCGCGCCAGGACGGTCAGCCAGGGCAGCGGAACGAGACCGCCGGGAATCTTGATGCGGACCATCTGCACGCCCGGCTGCTTCTGTCCGTAGACGCCGAAACGGACCCGGAAGCCCGTCCATTTGTCGTCGTCCCAGTCTCCGGCCAAGCGATGCGCCAAGCCGCGACGATATTCATCGAGGTCGGAGAGTCGAACAAGCGGCTCGATTTCGTGTGTAACAGCGGTGGAAAGGGTCACGGATCGGCCTTCCTTCTATTCACACATGTTCATTGTGTGATACATATCTATTTGCCTGCACTTTCCTGCATTTTGGAAGCGGCGTCAACCGTTTCAAGAGCGGTTATTTATCTACCATTATTATAGATTATTAGAGACTTTCTTTTCATGCCGGCGCAAGCAAAGTAACGGGCTTTAAAAAACCCACTACAGCATGGCGCTGGTCCGCGCCAATTCATCGCGGCTTTCCAGGCTGGTGCCTTCCCAGCCGTCGCGCAGAAAGAAGCGGGCCTGCCGCGGCCACAGCAGGACGCGCTGACCCGGGGTCAGTTCGAATTCCGAATGGCGCTGGCGGCTGGTTTCCGCCTCGATGATCTGATCGCCCAGGGAAAGTTCGACCCGCACCACGGCGCCCAGCACCGTGACATGCCGAACCAGGGCGAAGGTGCCGCCCCCCTCGCCCGGCCGCGACAACATCAGGTCGTGGGGACGGACGAAAGCGATGCCGGTGGCGTCCGAAACCCCGCCATAGGCGGGCGCCGGCATGACCAGGGAGCCGATTTCCGCCTGGCCGTTGTGGATCCGACAGGGCAAGGCGTTGACGTTGCCCAGGAACTGATAGACGAAGGGCGTCGCCGGCTGGTCGTAGATTTCGGTCGGGCTGCCGATCTGCTCGATCCGTCCTTGATTCATCACCACCACCCGGTCGGCCACTTCCAGGGCCTCTTCCTGGTCATGGGTGACGAAGACGCCGGTGATCTTCAATTCGTCGTGCAGGCGGCGCAGCCATCGCCGCAATTCCTTGCGGACCTGGGCATCGAGGGCGCCGAACGGTTCGTCGAGCAAAAGCACGCGCGGCTGTATCGCCAGGGCCCGCGCCAAAGCCACCCTTTGGCGCTGGCCGCCGGAAAGCTGCGACGGATAGCGCATCGCCAGCCCATCCAATTGCACCATGGACAGCAGATGATGAACCCGCTCGGCGATTTCCTGCCTGGACGGACGCTCCTTGCGGGCCCGCACCCGCAGACCGAAGGCGACATTGTCGAACACCGACATATGCCGGAACAGGGCGTAATGCTGAAAGACGAAGCCGACCCGGCGGTCGCGCGCCGCCACCTGGGTCGCGTCGCCGCCGTCGAACAGCACGCTGCCCGAATCGGGAAATTCCAGTCCGGCCAGAATCCGCAACAAGGTCGTCTTGCCGGAGCCGGACGGGCCCAGCAAGGCGACCAGTTCGCCTTCGGCGATCTGCAGGGAGACGTCGTTCAGGGCGGCAAAACTACCGAAGGTCTTGCGGACGTTTCGGGCGTCGATCATCATTTTCCTCAATGCCGCGATCCGGCGGCGATCTCGCGGCTGAACCGCCACTCCAACAGCGCCTTGGCGGCCAGGGTAACCAGGGCCAGCATGGCCAGCAAGGACGCGACGGCGAAGGCCGCCATGTAATTATATTCGTTGTAGAGAATCTCGACATGCAGCGGCATGGTGTTGGTCAGGCCGCGGATATGGCCCGACACCACGGAAACCGCCCCGAACTCCCCCATCGCCCGGGCATTGCACAGAAGCACGCCGTAGAGCAGGCCCCATTTGATATTGGGCAGGGTGACGGTCCAAAAGACGCGCCAGCCGCTGGCTCCCAACACCACGGCCGCCTCCTCCTCTTCCGTTCCCTGTTCCTCCATCAGGGGGATCAGTTCCCGCGCCACGAAAGGAAAGGTCACGAAGACCGTCGCCAGGACGATCCCCGGCACGGCGAAGATCAATTTGATGTCATGGACCTTCAGCCAGGGTCCGAACCAGCCCTGCAAGCCGAACAACAGCACATAGACCAGACCCGAGATGACCGGCGAGACCGAAAAAGGAATGTCGATCAGGGTGGTGAGCAGACTCTTGCCGCGAAAATCGAATTTGGCGATGCACCAGGCCGCCGTCACGCCGAAAACGACATTGAGGGGCACGGCGATCGCCGCGACGATCAGCGTCAGGCGGACGGCGGCTTGCGCGTCGTCGTCGATCAGCGCCTCGAAATAGGCGTCGAGGCCTTTCGACAGGGCCTGCCCGAACACCGTGGCCAGCGGCAGCAGCAGGAACAGGCCGAGAATGCCGATACCGGCGGCGATCAGCAGAAACTTGACCCAGGCCGCTTCGCTGACGGCCTGCCTGCGCAGCGGAATGCTCTCTTTCAAGGCGACGATCGGCATGAGTCAGCGCGCCGTGAAGCGGTTGCTGCGCCACTTCTGCAAGGTGTTGATCAACAGCAGCAGGAGAAAGGACGCCACCAGCATCACCACGGCGATGGCGGTGGCCCCGGCATAGTCGTATTGCTCGAGCTTGGTGACGATCAGGAGGGGAGCGATTTCCGAAATGCCGGGCATATTGCCGGCGATGAAGATGACCGAACCATATTCGCCGAGGGCCCGGGCGAAGGCCAGGGCAAAGCCGGTCACCAAAGCCGGAAACACCGCCGGCAGGATGATCAGACGAAACACCTGCAACCGGCCGGCGCCCAGACTGACCGCCACCTCCTCGTGCTCGATCTCGAGATCCTGCAAAACCGGCTGCACGGTCCGCACGACGAAGGGCAAACCGATGAACACCATGGCGACCACCACGCCCAGCGGGGTGAAGGCCACCTTGATGCCCAGCGGCTTCAGATACTGGCCGATCAATCCATTGGGGGCGTAGATGGCGGTCAGGGCGATTCCGGCCACCGCGGTCGGCAAGGCAAAAGGCAGATCGACGATGGCGTCGAACAATTTGCGTCCCGGAAATTCGTAGCGCACCAGCACCCAGGCGACCAGCAGACCGGCCACCACATTGATCAGCGCGGCGATCAGGGCGCCGCCGAAGCTCAAGCGGTAGGCGGCCAGCACGCGGGGCGCGAAGGCCGCCTGGACGAATTGCTCCCAGCCCATCCCGGCGGCGCGGAAGAACAGCGCCGCCAGCGGAATGAGCACGATCAGGCCGAGATAGAACACCGTGTAGCCCAACGTCGGGCCGAATCCCGGAATGACGGAAGACTTGGTCGCTGTCATTTATTTTTTGGCCACCCCGGTAATGGAATCGAAGACTCCGCCATCCTGGAAATGGGTCTTCTGCAAGGCCTGCCAGCCTCCCAAAGATTGAGCGGTAAACAATGTCACGTCCGGAAACTCCTTGGCATGCCGTTTCAAGACTTCCGGATCGCGGGGCCGGTAATGATTGTGCGCGGCGATCTCCTGCCCCTCGGGGGTATAGAGAAAATTCAGATAAGCCTCGGAAACGGCCCGCGTCCCCCGCTTGTCAACGACCTTGTCGACCACCGCGACGGGCGGCTCGGCAAGGATCGAGACGGGCGGAATGACGATGTCATACTGGTTCTTGCCCAATTCGTCGACCGCCAGAATCGCCTCGTTCTCCCAGGCCAGGAGAACATCGCCTATTCCTCTTTGCACGAAGGTCGTCGTCGAACCGCGGGCTCCGGAATCGAGAACCGGCACATTCTTGAACAGGGCGGCCAGATATTCCTTCGCCTTGGTCTCGTCATTGCCAAACCGATGCAAGGCGTAACCCCACGCCGCCACATAGGCCCAGCGTCCGCCGGCCGAGGTCTTCGGATTCGAGGTGATCACCGCGACGCCCGGCTTCACCAGATCGTCCCAATCCTTGAGATGCTTGGGATTGCCCTTGCGCACCAGGAAGACCACAAGCGAGGTGTAGGGCGTCGCGTTGTCGGGCAGCCGATTGGCCCAGTCGAGGCCGATCAGACCGGTCTTCTCGGCGATGGCGTCGATGTCGTAGGACAGGCCCAGGGTCACCACGTCGGCCTCCAGTCCATCGATGACCGAACGGGCCTGCGCCCCCGACCCGCCATGCGACTGGTTGATCTTCACCGTCTCGCCGGTCTGGGCCTTCCATTCCTTGCCGAAGGCCTGATTGATCTCCTGATAGAGCTCGCGGGTCGGATCATAGGAAACATTCAGCAATGTGACGTCCGCCCAGGCCGACGGAGCGGCGGTTCCCAGGGCCGTTGCCAGCAAGGCAAACAAACGAAGCGCGTTCTTGATCCTCATCGCGGCGTTTCCTTCAAAGAATTGGTAACACATTCATCGAGGCGACCGGACGGCCATATGCTTTTCATCGACGTCCGACATATTCACATACTAATTATGTATATGTATGCATGTATCATCACACGGTGATGTTGTTACCGTCAAGCCTGCCTCACGGGACGGGTCAATGTCGTTTTTTCGATCGATCCTCTTGACGAAGGCGGACCGACACGCTGTGTTGCTGCCAGGAAATGGCGCAGGGCGCCTCATTCGGGCAAGGACATCATGGCTGCAGTCGAGCTGAACGCACAAGTCATCGGTGAAGGGGAGCCGATGGTCATCCTCCATGGGTTGTTCGGGTCGGCCCGCAATTGGAGCTCGATCGCGCGCGGTCTGGCCGACATACGACAAGTGCATGCCCTCGATCTGCGCAATCACGGGTCGTCGCCCTGGGATCAGGCCATGACCTATGAGCAGATGGCCGAGGACGTCGCCCTCTACATCGAGCGGCGCGGCTTGGCGCCCTCGGACGTCCTGGGGCATTCGATGGGCGGCAAAACGGCCATGCGGATGGCCCTGACCCGCCCTGAACTGGTCGAACGCCTGATCATCGTCGACATCGCGCCGGTGGGCTATGTTCGGGAAAGCTATCCGGACTATCTTCGCGCCATGCAGGCCGTCGACCTCGACCGGGCGCACCGCAGAGCCGACATCGACGCCATCCTGGCGCCGGCGATTCCCGATCCGTCCCTGCGCGCCTTCCTGATGCAGAATCTGGTCAGCGAAGAAGGCCGGTTCCATTGGCGCCTCAATCTGGCCGGCATCGCTCCCAACCTGCCGGCGATCATCGGCTTTCCCGACAGCCGGACGAGCTTTGACGGCCCGGCCACCTTCCTGGCCGGGGAACGCTCCAATTACATCCGGCCGCGCGACCGCGAGGCGATCGAACGCCTCTTCCCGCAGGCCAGGCTGATCGAAATCGGCCAGGCCGGCCATTGGCCGCACGCCGAGCAGCCGGAACGCTTTCTCAGCCTGGTCAGAAAAGCCCTGATGGCGTGAAAGACGCGGTTTTTTCTGCTTTCCTGTCCCGTACATCAAACGGATTCGCTATAGTTCCCATGTATTGACGTAAACGTTCGATCACCCGCAACGAGTCATGGGAACACGGATGGGTAGTAAAAAATTATCCATTTTACCAGGTAGCGTTGGAAAGAAACGTTGCAAGATGATGCATTTTCATCTGTGTTCCTAAAAGAAATCTTTCGGGCATGCCGGAGCATTTCCGCAGTGACGACGCGTGAAAACGTCCCCTGTATCCTCTGAAAGAGTCGGAGCTCCGGCGCCAGACAAGGAAAAGACATGACCGATAACAATCAAGATATCCCGGTACCGGCCGAGCCGACCACCGAGACCGTCGAAGAGGCGCCGCCTGCCGCCCCGAAACCGGCGATGTCCCCGGCCGTCCGCGGCTTTCTCGGCGGATTGGCCGGCGGCGTCGTGGTATCGCTGGTCGTCGCCGGCGGATTGTTCGCCGCCTGGCCGACCTTGCAGGATGTCCTGACGGGTCATGAAAATCGGCGGTTCACCCCGCTCGAACATGCCATCGACGACATCAATCCGCGCCTCGTCGCGGTCGAGCGCGAGCAGCTCCGCACCGCCGATGGAGCCGATGCCGCCGGCCTCGCGCAAAGTCTGGCCCAACGCGTCGCCGCCCTGGAGGCCCAGGCGCATGCGCCCCTGGCCGACCCGCGCATCGGGTCCCTGGCCGAGCGGACCGACCGCCTGACGGCCGATGTTTCGCGCCTGGGCGCCGACGTCCAGACGCTCCGCGGCGCGATTCCCCCGGAAGGAACCATTCTGCGCCTCGCCGAACGTGCCGAGGCGGCGGAAAAGGAAGTCCGCACCGTCGCGGCGCAGCATGCCTCCGCCCAGGCCCTGCTGCTGGTCGTCGCCCAATTGCGCGATGCCGTCGACCGGGGGGATCCCTACGCATTCGAATTGCAGGCCATCCGCCGCATCGCCGCCACTCCGGACGATGTCGTCCGGATCGACGCCCTGGCGCCTTCGGCGGCCGAGGGCGTGGCCCGCAAGGAGACTCTGCTCGACCGTTTTCCGCAGGTGGCGCGCGAGGCCTTGCAGGCGGAAAACGCGCCGGCGGATGGAGACCTCTGGCATCGGGCGCTCCGCAAGGCGACCTCGCTGGTCGATATCCGGCACGTCGACGGCCAGGGCACCGGACCCGCCGCCATCGTGGCGCGGGCCGAAGCCTGGAGCAAGCAGGGCGATCTGGCCAAGGCGGTCCAGGAGGTCTCGACGCTGGACGGACCGCCGTCCGACGTCCTGGCGCCCTGGTTGAAATCGGCCCGCGCCCGCCTGGCCGCCGACCATGCCCTGTCGGAACTGTCGGCCAGCATGGCGGCCCAGACGGCCAAAAGCGGCAGCTAACGAGCGGATCCCATAGCAAAGTATCGTTCTCCCGGACGTTATGACGCGTCCGCAAAGGCCTATCCTGGATGAAAAGTGGCACCGGCGTCTTCGCCGGTGGATTAAAGACTCCGCCGCGCAAGCGGCGGACACCGGCGGGGACGCCGGTGCCACTTTTCCTTTTCCTTCAGGACGGACCGGTGCGGAACGCGTCATGGCGTCGCTTAGCGAGGCTGTCCCGTTACGGACGGCTTGCCTCATCGACGAACAGAAAGCAGCCCTTGCCGGCCTGTAAAGCGGCACCGGCGTCTCTGCCGGTGGATAAAGACTCCGCCGCGCAAGCGGCGGACACCGGCGGGGACGCCGGTGCCACTTTTCCTTTTCCTTCAGGGTGGATCGGTGCGGAACGCGTCATGGCGTCGCTTATCGAGACTGTCCCGTCATGAACGGTTTGCCTCATCGACGAACAGAAAGCAGCCTTTTCCCGCCTGTTTTGCCGCATACATGGCCCGGTCGGCGGCGCAGACCAGTTCTTCGGCCGTCAGGCCGTGCGTCGGATAAAGGGCGATGCCGATGCTGGCGGCGATCCGCACCGATCCGACGTTCGACTCCAGGACGAAGGGGACGGCCAGGGCGCTCAGGATTTTCGCCGCCACCAGTCGGGCGTCGGCCGGCGAGGCCATGTCGGGCAAAACGATGACGAATTCGTCGCCGCCCAAGCGGGCGACCGTATCGCTTTCGCGGACGCAGCCTTGCAGCCGTTCCGACAAGGCGACCAGCAGATGATCGCCGGCCAGATGGCCGAACCGATCGTTGACCGGCTTGAAGCCGTCCAAATCGAGGAACAGGACGCCCAGTCGCCCCTGCTCCCGCGCCGCCTTGGCCAGGGCCTGCAACAGGCGGTCATGCAGCAGGGACCGGTTGGGCAACCCGGTCAGGGCATCGTAGCTGGCCCGGTAGCGGATGCGCTCGGCTTCCTGCTTCTCATCCGTTATATCGCTGAAAATGCCCACGTAATTGGCGACCTTGCCATCGGCCTCGCGGATCAGCGACAAGGTCAGCCTTTGCACATAGACCTCGCCGTTCTTCCGGCGGTTCCAGACTTCGCCATGCCAGTGGCCGGTCCGCCCCAGGATGCTCCACATCGTCTCGTAAAAGGTCCGGTCGTGCCGCCCCGAGGCAAGAAGCCGCGGATTGTGTCCCATGACGTCCGGCGCGGCGTAACCCGTCACCCGTTCGAAGGCGGGATTGACGGCAATGATGCGGTTCGCCCCATCGGTCACCATCATCGCCTCGTCGGTGGTTTCGAAGACGATCGAGGCCAGATGATGATGCCGATCCGCCACTTTGCGCTCGGTGACGTCGCGGATGATCACCTCGGCGGCGAGGCGTTCCCGATGACTGATCGTCGCCAGGCTGACCTCTCCGTCGAAACTCGAGCCGTCGAGGCGGAGCATCCGGCCTTCGATGCGCTGCGGTTCGAGGGCCGCTTCCTTCCTCTTTTGCGCCTTGAGAGCCGCCGACAGGCGTCGCCGGCCGCTCGGGCCGAACAGCCGGGCGGGATCGATCCCCAGCAGATCCTCCCGCCGCGCCGCCCGGAAGGTGGACATCGCCCGGGCGTTGGCGAACAGCACCTCGCCGGCATTGCACAACAGGATGGCGTCGGGAGACAGGTCGACCAAGGTCCGAAAGCGTTCCTCGCTTTCCCGCAACGCCCGCGCCGCGGCGCTGCGCTCGATGGCATAACGAAGGGTCCGCTGCAGCAGCGCCGCATCGGCGAACCCCTTGACCAGATAATCCTGGCAGCCGCGCTGCACGGCCATGGTGCCGATTCGCCGATCGGCCAGCCCGGTCAGCACGACGACCGGCGTCCGCGGCCAGGCGGCCAGAATGGCCTCGACGGTCTCGGCGCCGTCGCTGTCGGGCAGTCCGAGATCGGTCAGCACCACGTCGAAGAGACCCGTCGGCGACAAGGCGACGGCCTGGGCCAGGGTGGCGACTTCCGTCACATGAAATGGGGTATCGGAATCTTCCGCCAGCAGCAGGGATACGAACCGAGCGTCGCCGGGATTGTCCTCCACCACGAGAACTCGGATGGCCGAGTCCTCGCGTCTTTCGCCAGCTCGGTTCATTGCCAGCCCCTAGGGAGCGGGTCGGAATCACCCTGACGATGGCCCGCTGTCGATATTTTATCGCAATACGGGCAAAGAGCATGTCAAAAAAATACCGGGCCCCTCGGGCAAATGCCCGATCGCGGCAAGGACGCCCTCATTATGTCTTGTTCGGATATAAAAATAATCGACCGCCGGCCGATACTTGTCGTTGAGCGATCGATAACCTTCGCCGAACAGACGGATCCTTATCCGATTTTTTGCATCAGGCCGAAGAAAAGCGTTCCAGCGCCTCCGTCAACTTTGCTCGCGCGGCGACCCATTCTTCCAGGCGGCCGCGCTGCTCCGCCACCACTTCGCCGGGCGCCTTGGCGATGAATTCGGGATTGCCGAGCTTCCTTTCGACTTTCTCGATATCGCCGGAAAGCTTGGCGATCTCTTTGGCCAGTCTGGTTTTTTCCTGGGCCAGATCGATCACGTCGGCCAACGGCAGAAGAATCGTCGCCTCGTCGACGACCACCTGGACCGCGCCTTGGCTCGTCGCGTCCGCGACGATGTCCAGCGAGGCGGCACGGGCCAGCGTCAGAATGCTGTCGCGATGCGTGGCCAGCCGTCTTTTGCTCTCCTCGCCGGCGCCCTTGACCAGCAGCGGCACGCGGGCGCCCGGCGGCACGTTCATCTCGGCCCGGACGGCCCGGATGCTGGAAATCAGCTTGACCAGCCAATCGAGCTCGGCCTCGACGCCGCCGTCCTGGAAGCTCAGGGACGGCCACCCGGCCGTCATCAGGAAGTGGCCGCGATCCCCGGCCAATTGTTGCCAAAGCTCCTCGGTGATGAAGGGCATGAAGGGATGCAGCAGATGCAGGATCTGGTCCAGCACCCATGCCGCCATGGCGCGGGTTTCCACCTTGGCGGGACCGTCCCCGCCCTGCAGGATCGGTTTGGCGAACTCCAGATACCAATCGCAAAAGCTGTTCCAGACGAACTGGTAGGCGGCGTTGGCGGCATCGTTGAAGCGATAGCCCTCGATCGCCTGGGCGATGCGGCCGGCCGCATCGGTCAGCTTCCCGGCGATCCACCGGTTGACTTGTTCCCGGGCCGCGGCCGGATCGAAGCCGGGCACCGGCTTGCAGTCGTTCATCTGGCAGAAGCGCGCCGCATTCCACAGTTTGGTGGCGAAGTTGCGATAACCCTCGACCCGGCTTTCGGCCAATTTGATGTCGCGGCCCTGCGCGGCCAGGGCGGCCAGCGTGAAACGCAGCGCGTCGCAGCCGTATTTGTCGATCAGAACCAGGGGATCGATGATGTTGCCCTTGGATTTCGACATCTTCTGGCCCTTTTCGTCGCGGACCAGGGCATGGATGTAGATTTCGCGGAAGGGCACGTCGCCCATGAAATGGAGCCCCAACATCATCATCCGGGCCACCCAGAAAAAGATGATGTCGAACCCGGTGACCAGCACGTCGGTCGGATAATAGCGATCGAGAGCGGCCGTCCGCTCCGGCCAGCCGAGGGTGGAGAACGGCCACAGGCCCGAGGAGAACCAGGTGTCCAGCACGTCGGCGTCGCGGGTCAGGGCCACCGGATGGCCGTAATGGGCGGTCGCCGCGGCCTGGGCCTCGTCCTCGCTCAGTTCGACGAAATAGCGGCCGTCCGGCCCATACCAGGCCGGCACCTGATGCCCCCACCAGATCTGGCGCGAAATGCACCAGGGCTGGATGTTGCGCATCCATTCGTAATAGGTGTTTTCCCAATGCTTCGGGACGAAACGGGTCCGGCCCGATTCGACGGCCTCGATCGCCGGCTTGGCCAAGGTCGCGGCATCGACGAACCACTGGTCGGTCAGCCAGGGCTCGATCACCACGCCGGAGCGGTCGCCATAAGGCATCTGCAGGACATGCGGCTCGATCTTGTCGAGCAGCCCCAGCGATTCGAATTCGGCGACCACCCTCTTGCGGGCGTCGTAGCGGTCGAGGCCCCGATAGGCGGAGGGCGCGTTTTCATTGATATGCGCGTCGCGGTCGAGAATATTGATCAGCGGCAGATCGTGCCGCCGCCCGACCTCGAAATCGTTGAAATCGTGCGCCGGGGTGATCTTGACGGCACCGGTCCCCTTTTCCGGATCGGAATATTCGTCGGCGATGATGGGGATCAGGCGATCGGCGATGGGCAGGCGAACGAATTTTCCGACCAGATCCCGGTAGCGGTCGTCCTCGGGATGCACCGCGACGGCGGCATCGCCCAGCATGGTTTCGGGACGGGTCGTCGCCACGGTGATGAAACGGCCGGGCTCGCCTTCGACCGGATATTTCAGGTGCCACATGTGGCCCTGCACCTCGCGCGGCTCGACCTCGAGGTCGGAAATGGCGGTATGCAGTTTCGGATCCCAATTGACCAGGCGTTTGTCGCGATAGATCAGGCCCTGTTTGTAGAGATCGACGAAGACCTTGCGGACGGCCTGGCTCAACCCCTCGTCCATGGTGAAGCGTTCGCGCGACCAGTCGGGCGAGGCGCCCAGACGGCGCAGCTGCCGGGTGATGGTGCCGCCGGACTCGCCTTTCCACGTCCAGACCCGCTCGATGAACTTGTCACGGCCCAGATCGTGGCGGGTCAGCTTTTCGGCGGCCATCTGGCGCTCCACCACCATCTGGGTGGCGATTCCCGCATGATCGGTTCCCGGCTGCCACAAGGTGTCGCGGCCCCGCATGCGATGATAGCGCGTCAGGATGTCCTGCAAGGTGAAGGTCAGCGCGTGCCCCATGTGCAGACTGCCGGTCACATTGGGCGGCGGCATCATGATGGTATAGGGCCGGCCGCCGGCTTCCGGACGGGCGCCGAAAGCGCCGGCGGCTTCCCAGGCTTGATAATGCTTAGGCTCGACCTCGCCAGGCCGATAGGTTTTGTCCAGCATCGTGTGATGCCACTCCGACAGGATAAAAGAGGAAAGATGAAGGCCGGTTCCCCGAGCGAACGGGGCGCCCTTGAGGAACCGGCTGCCGGTCGTTTTAGAGCTTTTCGGCTCGATTGACCATTTTCTCGATTTCTTTTTTGACGATCCGCTCGATCATATAAGGCAGATTCTGGTCGAGCCAGTCCTTGATGAGCGTCTTCAGGATTTCGCGGACGATGTCCTCCAGCGTCAATCCTCCCTTGCCGAGACCGAGGCCGCGCTCCAGGGCCACGGCGCGGGCCAGTTCGGCGAAGGACGTCGTCGAGGCCGCCTGAACCGGAGGCGCCAGCAGGCTGTCGTCGTCCTCTTCCTCTTCTTCGGGCGGCGACGCCATGCGCGGCGCCGGCTCCGGCTCGGGTTCGAAATGGAACGGCGACGGTTCGGGTTCGGGTTCCGGTTCTTCGAAAACCGGCTCCTCCTCGGCCACCATGTCGTCGGTCAATTCCAGCACGTCGTCATCGGCTTCGGCTTCGAAAAGCGGCTCGGGCCCGGCTTCCGGTTCGGGCTCCGGCTCGAAGGCCGGCTCCATGTCGAAATCGGGTTCCGGCTCGGGTTCGGGTTCCGGCTCGGGGTCCGGCTTCGGCGGTGGTGCGGCAGCCTTCGGCGGTGCGGCCGGAGGTGGCGCCTTCACGGCCTCCTCTGCATCGTCTTCCGACAGAATCCGGCGAATGGAGGCCAGAATGTCCTCCATCGATGGCTCTTGCTGCGCCTTGTCGTCGCTCATGGCTCAACCATTCCCTAACGGGGCTTTATCCGGAAGGGCAGGTCTCGCTCCCGCACCTCCCGATACCCCATGCAATTCACTTGGCGCCATAATCAGGCGTCACTCCCGTGCCGATCCACTGGCCGCGGACCTCGTCATAATGTTCTACGGGATCGTATACCTGGACCGGCAGCGCCAATCCCTGCGCCGTCAGCTGTCCGATCGTGCTCTTCAACTGGAAGGCGGCGACGGTCTCGTCATGTTGAGCTTGGACCAAATTGACCTGCGCGTTCAGCAATTCCTGCTCGGCATTCAAGACGTCGAGCACGGTCCGGGAACCCACCTGCGATTCGCGCTGCACGCCTTCGAGGGCGACCCGCGCCGCCGTGATCTGATCGGAATAGGAGGTGATGCGGGCCCGCGCCGTCATCAGGGCCTCCCAGGACCGGGTGACCGATTCGATGGTGTCGCGGGTGGCGACATCCACATCGATGCGCGACTGCCCCGCCGTATGTTTCTGCGCCCGCAGGCGGGCATATTCCTGCCCCTGCTGGTAAAGCGGCACGGTCACATTGACTCCCGCCTGATAAATCCGTTCATAGGTTTGCGGGCCCTCGAAATCGTAATTGCGCAGGACCTGGCCATTGAGGCTGACCGTCGGCAGCAATTCGCCGGCCACCAGATCGACCCCATGCTCGGCCGCGTCATAGGTATATTTGGCATTCGCCACGCTGGGGTTCTGGGCCAGGGCCAGATCGCGCGCCTGATCGACCGATGTCGGCAGACCGGGCACCGCTCCCGGCGCCGCCAGATTTTCCGGCGGATGGCCGACCGTATTGACGTAATTGGCCTGCGCGGCCCGCAGATTCCCCAAGGCCTGCGTCCGGTCGGCATGCGCCGCCGACAGGCGCGATTCGGCTTGTGCGACGTCGGTGCGGGTCACTTCGCCGACGCGGAAGCGGTCGTTGGTCGCATCGAGCTGACGTTGCAGCACCTGCTCGTTGTTGATGCTGAGATCCAGAACGGCCTGGTAGAGCACCACGTTCAAATAGGCGTTAACGACGTTCAGCAGCACCGTCTGTTCGGTCGATGCCAACGCCGCGCGGTCCGCGGCGACCAGGGCCTCCGCCTGCCGCGTCTGGGCGACGGTCCGGCCGCCGCGAAAAAGCGGCTGGGTCACGGTCAGGCCGATATCCTTGCCGGTGGCGCGCGTGTTCTGGCTGGCCAGGACATCGGAATTCGTAAAGGTGAATGGATCGAAAGCGGACGTCGGAGACTTCGCATAGGTACTGGTCCGCGACACGTCGCCGGTCAGCGTGATGGTCGGACGCCAATTGGACAGCGCCTGGGGCACCTGTTCGTCGGTGGCGCGCAAATGGGCCCGTTGCGCCTCGAGCGTCGGGTTGGTCGTATAGGCCGTGGCCAAAGCGTCCTGCAATGTCTCCGCGGCAGCCGCGCCGGAAAAGCCGCAGCCCGCGAGGATCATTCCGATGGTCAGGCATGTGTTCTTCTGCATCGATCACCTAAATGAGCGGGACAACCCCTGACAAACCGTAGTCGCACCCCACACAACGCTACGGACACGATATCTACGGACGTAGAAATATCAAGCACTTTGCGTGTTTTTCTAAGATAGAACCTGGTTCTTTTGATGGAAAACCATGACAATCCGAAGCATCGCGTGTTTCATTTCGCCCATTGATGGAGACTGTAGCCGGAGCAATTATCATCATCCGAAGGATCGCCTTGCGGTGTTCCCACAATCGTCGCGCCGGTGCTCTCTTCGCTTTTCATACGCGGATCAAAAGACAAAACTGGGTCTGCGGTGGAACTCCGGCAAGGCATGAATGGACGCATCGAAGACCACCCGGGTGGAAAAGACCTCGCCGATCCGCGAGACCAGGGTCGCCCGGCCCATTCCCGATTCGGCGGTGACGACGGCGATCAAGCGGCCGCCATCGGCCAATTGGTGCAGCAGCTTGTCGGGAACCTGGGGGATCGCGCCTTCGACGACGATCACCTGATAGGGGCCGTGCGTCGCGTCGCCTTCGACCAGGGGACCGCTCACCACCGCCACATTGTCGACGGCGAGCCCGGCCAGCAGGGCCCCGGCGCGCACCGCCAGTTCGCTATCGCTTTCCAGGGCGACGACGGTGCTGGCCAGGCGGGCCAGGACGGCCGCGGAATAACCGGTGGCGCAACCGACGTCCAAGACGACGTCGCCCGGCTTGATGTCGGCCGCTTGCAAAAATCCGGCAAAAACCAGGGGTTCCAGCAGATAACGGCCGCCGCCCAGATCGATGTCCTCATCGAGGTAAGCCACGCCGCGCAATTGCTTCGGCACGAAAACCTCGCGCGGGACGCTCTCCAAAGCGGCGACGACGGCATTGTTGGTGATTCGATTGGTCCGGATCTGATTTTCAACCATGTTGTGCCGAGCCGCAGTGTAATTCACGATCGATCACTCCCGATTTCAGCCTGCCCCGTCAAAGCGCCGGAGTCGCGTGCAACCCTTGCGCCCTGGCGAGTTATACCGGCCGAGTCGGACGAAGACAATCCCGCTCTGCCCAAGTCTTCCCAGCCCCCTTGACCGGACTTGAGGGAATGTCTATAAACGCCCCCTCACGACCGGATGGCGGCGCCCTGGCGCTTTCGCTCCGGGCAGGGGCCGGGTGGCAGAGTGGCTATGCAGAGGACTGCAAATCCTTGTACGTCGGTTCGATTCCGGCCTCGGCCTCCAAACCCCGCCGATTGCGGGAAGGTTGTTGCAGGATCCTGAAAAAAGGGTTTGCACCGAGCTTTCCGACCTTGTTATAAGGCGGGCCCTGCCGGTTCGATGCGAAAGGCACGCCGCCCGGTCGTGGAAAACAAAGGAATCAGGTGGCCGGCCAGCGCGGCGGGTCATTATTCCCAGGTAGCTCAGTGGTAGAGCAAGCGGCTGTTAACCGCTTGGTCGGGGGTTCGAATCCCTCCCTGGGAGCCAGATTAAACCCCCGGAGCCGAAAGGCTCCGGGGGTTTTTCGTTGCTGGTGTCGGAAAAAATCGCTGATAAACAACGATTTTCCGCTCATTGATCGCACTGGAGCGCAAGTCGGTGCATATGGTCGCACTTGGTCCGGCGACCGGATTTGTTGGTACTTCTGATGGTATCTCGGCCTGCCTGTTGGTATGATGTTGGTATCCGTCAACCCAACGATGGGTAAAGACGATGATGCTCAGCGATATGAAGTGCAAGGCGGCCCGGCCGGGCACCAAGCTCCAGAAGCTTTCCGATGGCGGCGGCCTGCAGCTTTGGGTGCAGCCGACGGGTGGTCGTCTGTGGCGCCTCGCCTTTCGGTTCGACGGCAAACAAAAGCTTCTGGCGCTGGGTGCTTATCCGACGGTGTCGCTGGCCGACGCCCGGCAGGCCCGGGATGACGCGAAGCGATTGCTGAAAGCGGGCGTCGATCCTTCTCAAGACAAGAAAGAGCGGAAGGCGGGGGGCGTGGACAGGACCTTCCGCGCCATCGCCGGTGAGTTTGTGGCCCGGCTGGGAAAGGAGGCCCGCGCCGACGCGACCATAACGAGGACAAAGCGGCTGTTGGATCTCGCCTATCCGACCTTGGGTGATCTCGCCAT
>JAATGN010000157.1 GCA_015654615.1 Rhodospirillales bacterium | reverse complement strand
GCCGGCGAAGCCGGCAGCGCAAGAGCGGCCGAGGGATCGATCTTGACGGGAACGTGTCCGCCGCGGGGCGGCGGACACCGGCAGGGACGCCGGTGCCACTTTTCCTTGCTTCACAAGCTTTTTCGCCGGGACGATGGCACAGGGATCGATCCCGTTTGATCGCAAAGCGTTCTAGACGAGAAAAACCGTCGATCCGGTGGTCTTGCGGGCTTCCAGGTCACGATGAGCCTGCGCGGCTTCCGACAAGGGATAGGTCTGGTTGATTTCGATCTTGACGATGCCCCTGGTGACCACGTCGAAGAGCTCGGCGGCGTTGGCCTCCAGTTCGGCGCGGTCGGCCGTATAGGTCGCCAGAGTCGGTCGCGTCAGGTAGAGCGATCCTTTGGTTGCCAGAATTCCGGCGTTGAAGGGGGGAACGACACCCGAGGATTGACCGAAACTGACCAGCAGGCCACGCGGACGCAGGCAGTCGAGCGATCCATCGAAAGTATCCTTGCCGACCGCGTCATAAACCACCGGCACGCCTTTTCCGCCGGTGATCTCCTTGACCCGGGTCACGAAATTTTCCTTGCTGTAGTCGATCACATGATCGGCTCCGTGGGCCCGGGCCAGATCCGCCTTGGCGGGACTGCCGACGGTGCCGATGACGGTGGCGCCGAGATGCTTGGCCCACTGGCAGACGATCAAGCCGACACCGCCGGCGGCGGCATGAAACAGGATGGTATCGCCGGGCTGGACCCGGTAGGTGCTGCGCAGCAGATACTGGGCGGTAAGGCCCTGCAGCATCATCGCGGCGGCCTGACGGTCGCTGATGGCCTCGGGAAGGACGATCAGGCGGGTTGCCGCGACGATCCGGCGTTCCGCATAGGACCCGATGGGGCCGCCGGCATAGGCCACGCGGTCGCCGACCTTCACCTCCTGGACGCCGGGGCCGATCGCCTCGACCACACCGGCCGCTTCGGAGCCCAGCGAGCTGGGCAACGTCGGCAAGGGATAAACGCCGCTGCGATGATAGACATCGACATAGTTCAAACCGACGACCGTTTGACGAATGAGGGCCTCGCCGGGTCCGGGGACTGCGACATCGATGTCTTCCCATCGCATCTGTTCCGGTCCGCCTTGCTGATGAATCAAAATGGCTTTGGTCACGGCATGCTCCGTTTCGGGGTATTTGAGAAAAAGGAAAGCGACGACTGGTCGGGCCATCCCTCGAGGTGTGGCAGGAATCGCTTGATCCGCAAGCCATCGAGACCGGGATGGCCCGCGGCGATCCATCGGCGGTCGGTCCGCGCTGGCAAGGGATGATATGGGCAGGTTCGAGGGGCGGTCGGATCGCCAAGCGGGCTTTTGAAGGAATGATGGCTCATGGCCGTCAGCTTAACGCGCGGTGAGAGAGCGGCGCAACTCCGACGGGTGGGAAAGAGGCAGCGAACAGACCTGACCCACGCAGACATAGGCCTGGGCCCGGCCGGGGACCGCGGCGACCTTGCCGCTGGCCGGATGATCCGGCGCCAATGTCGCCGCCGGATCGAGTCTGGTCAGGACGAGATCGGGAAGACAGACGGTGGCGACGACATCCAGAAGATCGGCGTAACCGTCGTCGTCGGAACGGCCGACGAGGACCACCTGAACGGCGTTGTTCAGCAGATCCCAGGCATTCAGCAGGGCCGTCATGCTGGGAAAGGCCCGTTCGATCTGGCCGGCGAAGGTGGTCACGATGGCCTCGGCCCGGTCGCGATAGGCGGCTTGCCCCGTTTGATGGAACAACCGGGCCAGGACTTCGACCATCACGCCATTGCCGGAAGGCGTCGCCTGGTCGGTGGCGGATTTGCTGCGAACCAGCAGATCGGCGGCATCGTCGGCGGTGAAAAAATATCCTCCCGCGGCAGCATCCCAGTAGTGGCGATCGAGCGTTTCGACCCAACGGCGCGCTTGGGACAGGAAAGTCTCCTGTCCCGTCATCTCGTAAAGAATCAAGGCGGCCCGCGCCATCTGGGCATAATCGTCGAGCATCGCCTCGCTTTGGCTGCGGCCGCAACGCAAGGAATGCGCCAGGCGATCGGCCCTGTTCTGGTGGCGGCAGACGGCGGCGAAGGCGCGCTCGGCCAGGGCCAGCCAGTCGGGACGGTGGAAAACGAAGGCGGCTTTGGCCAGGGCGGCGATCATCATGCCGTTCCAATCGGCCAGGACCTTGTCGTCGCGCCCGGGGGAAACCCGTTTTTGGCGGATGGCCAGCAGGCTCGCCCGCGCTTCGCCCAGGGATTTTTCGGTGTCTTCGCCGGGGTCGCCGTTGGCATGGTTGCGATTGAGGATGGTCCGCCCCTCCCAATTGCCGTCCGGCGTGACGTCATAGACCGTCTTGAACAGCGTGGCGACGGAGGGCGGCAGGGCCTGATCGATCTCACGGTCCTGCCAGACGTAATATTTTCCCTCCTCTCCCTCGCTGTCGGCATCGAGCGTCGCCGCGAAGGCGTCATGTTCCGCCAGCATTTCGCGCCGCAGCCAGCCGATGGTTTCGGCGACGCGAGCGGCGTAAAGCGGTTTGGCGCTTTTTTGCCAGGCGGAGGTGAGCAAATCGATCAGTTGGGCATTGTCGTAGAGCATCTTTTCGAAATGCGGCGCCAGCCAACGGTCGTCGGTGGAATAGCGGGCGTATCCGCCGCCCAGATGATCGTAGAGGCCGCCTTGGCTCATCTTGTCGAGGCTGAGCGTCACGGCATGCAGAAGCGCGGCGTTTTCCTGCCGCAAGCCGGCCCGCCAAAGCAGAAAGAACAAGGATACCTGCGGAAATTTCGGGGCGCCGGAAAGGCCCCCTTCGACCGGATCGATGGCTCCCAACAACGCCGCGGCGATGCGATCCTGCGTATCCTGATCGGGGAGGGGCCCACCGGCCGGTTGGGCCAGGCGCTGCAGGGCCTGCGTCAAAGCGGTCGTATTGACGGCGATCTTGTCGGGTTCGGTGGTGTAGGCGGCGGCGACGCCCTCCAGCACTTCGCGAAAGGACGGCCGGCCGTAGCGCGCTGTCGGCGGGAAATAGGTGCCGCCCCAGAAGGGTTCGGCATTCGGGGTCAGGAACATGGTCAGCGGCCAACCGCCTTGCTGGCCGAGACTGGCCAGGGCGGCCTGATAGATCATGTCGATGTCCGGCCGTTCCTCGCGATCGACCTTGATCGGAATGTAAAGATCGTTCATCAGCCGGGCGATGTCGGCATCCTCGAAGCTTTCATGGGCCATCACATGGCACCAATGGCAGGCGGCATAACCGACCGAGAGCAGGATCGGCCTGTCGCTGCTCTTGGCTTCGGCCAGGGCGTCGGGGCCCCAGGCCCGCCAGTGGACCGGGTTGGAGCGGTGCTGCAAAAGGTAAGGGCTGGTTTCCAGATCGAGGCTATTGCGGCTCATGACGGCGTCCTTGGGCTTGCGCGGCGGAAAAGCGGCGCCCAGATGAGAGCGTTGCGGATGGCCAAGTGAAAGCTTAGTTTGGGTGTCCGAGGATCGGTTGCAACCTTGCGATCGGAGGATGGGAGGATCATGGGCGATGAAGATCACCTTCGATGTGGACTGTACGCCGGAGGAGGCCCGCATTTTTTTTGGACTCCCCGAGGTCAAGCCGATGCAGGATGCCCTGTTGAAGAAGATCGAGGATCGCATGGCGGCCAATCTCGATGCGATGAGTCCCGAGGCCTTGCTGCGTACTTGGCTGCCGGCCGGCGTGCAGGGCATGGAGCAATTGCAGAAGATGTTCTGGGCCGGTTTGCAGACCGCCCGGTCGCGTGACAAATCGGAAAAGTGAACAGCGAGAAAGAACGCCCCTTGTCGCATCCCGAAGATCCTCCGGCTTATTACCGCCTGCATGTTTTTCTGTGCACCAATCG
This sequence comes from Rhodospirillales bacterium, assembly GCA_015654615.1. Lineage (GTDB taxonomy): Bacteria > Pseudomonadota > Alphaproteobacteria > Rhodospirillales > Magnetospirillaceae > Telmatospirillum. The sequence goes on along the minus strand of JAATGN010000157.1, from coordinate 6,350 downwards.
CCGTCCCGACGGTCATCCGCGCGGGTCTTGCGCGGCGAAGGGATCGGAAGCGCTGCGCGATTATCTGAAAGCGCGGGCCAAGGAACTCGGGCTGGCCGATGTGCGGATCAATAGCGCCGGTTGCCTGGACCGCTGCGAATTGGGACCGACGATGGTGGTCTATCCCGAGGGCGTCTGGTATCAATTCCAGACGACGCAGGATGTGGACGACATCCTGGAAATGCATCTGGTGCGCGGCGGGCGGGCGACCCGTCTGCTGCTGCGGCCGACCGACACCCCGGAGACGCGGCGATCGGGCCGGGTCTGAGCGAGCCGGTGTCCCTTTTGTCGACCAAAACCATTTTTGCCCTGGCCAGCGGCGGAGGGCGGGCCGGTGTCGCCGTTTATCGCCTTTCGGGACCGCTGGCCGGCCGAGCGCTGGCCGCCTTGACGGGCCGGGCGCTTCCCGAAGCGCGGCGAGCCAGCCGCCGCCGCCTGCGCGATGCGGATGGCGCGGTGCTGGACGACGGCCTGGTGCTGTGGTTTCCCGGACCTGACAGTTTTACCGGGGAGGATGTCGCCGAATTGCATCTGCACGGCGGGCGCGCCGTGGCGCAGGCGATCACCGAAGCCCTGCTGACCTTGGGCCTGGTGCCGGCCGAGCCCGGAGAATTCAGCCGCCGGGCCTTCACCGCCGGCAAGTTCGATCTGACCCAGGCGGAAGCCATTGCCGATCTGGTCGACGCCGAGACGACGGCGCAGCGTCGCCAGGCCCTGCGGCAGTTGAGCGGCACATTGACCCGCCTCTATGACGATTGGCGGGAGCGGCTGCTGCGCTGTCAGGCCCATCTGGAAGCGGAGATCGATTTTTCCGAAGAGGATTTGCCGGACGGGTTGGGAACGGCGGCGCGGGCGACCCTGGCGCGTTTGGCCGAGGACATCGGCGGTCATCTGGCCGACGGGGGACGGGGCGAGCGGTTGCGGGATGGATTGTCGGTGGCCATCCTGGGGGCTCCCAATGTCGGGAAATCGAGCCTGCTCAACCGGATTGCCGGACGCGACGCGGCCATCGTCTCATCCTTGGCCGGAACGACCCGCGACATCATCGAGGTGCATCTGGATCTGGGCGGTTATCCGGTGATCCTGGCCGATACGGCCGGCCTTCGCGAGACCGCCGAGGCCATCGAGGAGGAGGGGGTCCGCCGGGCCCGGGCCCGGGCCGAGAGCGCCGATCTGCGTATCGTCGTGTTCGATGCGGAGGCTCTGCCCAATCTCGATGCCGGCAGTCTGGCCTTGCTGGAGGAACAGGCGATCGCGGTGGTCAACAAATGCGACCGGAAAACCGCGCCTATTCCACAGCGGATCGGCGCACAGCCGGTCCTGGCTCTTTCGGCGGAAAGTGGCGCGGGTATGGAGGCGCTGCTGGCTGAAGTGCAACGTCGGGCCGCCGTCCTGCTGGAGGGCAGCGGAGCGCCGGCGATCACCCGGGCCCGCCACCGCGTCGCCTTGCAGGAAACCGAAGCGGCGCTGCGGCGCGCCTTGCAGGCCGGCTCCGCCGAGCTGGCGGCCGAGGATGTCCGTCTGGCCGCGCGGTGCCTGGGGAGAATTACCGGGCGGATCGATGTGGAAGAAATGCTCGATGTGATCTTCCGCGAGTTCTGTATCGGCAAATGAGACTGTTTCACGTGGAACATTGTCGCGGCTTGTGTTATCGCTCCACGTTTCCGTGGCCAGGCAAATAGCGACACGGATGAACGGATCTCGGATGGACGGCGGCCATCCGGCATGAGACGTCCGGCATCGTTATCCGTATTTATTCGCGGCGCCATGACATATCGGCTGAAGGGTGACTGAGGGCAGGGCATGAGTGTTTTCGACGTCATCGTCATCGGGGCCGGCCATGCCGGTTGCGAAGCCGCCGCCGCCGCGGCGCGGCAGGGCGCCAAGACCCTTCTGCTGACTCATCGCCTGGAGACCATCGGCGAGATGAGCTGCAATCCGGCGATCGGCGGCCTGGCCAAGGGCCAGCTGGTCCGCGAGATCGATGCCCTGGATGGTGTGATGGGCCGGGTGATCGATCGGGCCGGCATCCAGTTTCGCATCCTCAACCGCAGCAAGGGCCCGGCGGTGCAGGGACCCCGCGCCCAGGCCGACCGCAAGCGCTATCGGCAGGCGATGCGGGATATCCTGGCCGAGACGATCAACCTCGAAATCGCCGCCGGGGCGGTCGAGGATCTGCTGCTGAACGCCGACCATAGGCGGGCGACCGGCGTCGTCACCGCCGATGGACGGCAGTTTTCGGCCGGTGCGGTGGTGCTGACCACCGGGACCTTCCTGCGCGGACTGGTGCATATCGGCGAGCGTCGCTTCGCCGCCGGGCGGATGGGGGATGCGCCCAGCCTGGGTCTGTCGGCCAGTCTGGAGCGCGCCGGATTCACCCTGGGGCGGCTGAAGACCGGAACGCCCTGCCGGTTGGATGGCAAGACCATCGATTGGGCGGCGCTGGAGCGTCAGGCGGGCGACGATCCGCCGACGCCGTTTTCTTTTCTGACCGACAGGATCACCACGCCGCAAATCACCTGCGGCATCACCGGAACCACGGCGGCGTCGCATGCGCTGATCCGCGCCAATCTGCATCGCGCCCCGATGTATTCCGGCCAGATCGGCAGCGTCGGGCCGCGTTATTGTCCGAGCATCGAGGATAAGGTGGTGCGCTTCGCCGATCGCGAGAGGCATCAGATTTTCCTGGAGCCCGAAGGTCTGGACGACGACACCGTCTATCCCAACGGCATTTCCACCTCGCTGCCCGAGGATGTGCAAAGGGCTTTGCTGCCGACCATTCCCGGCCTCGAGAAGGCGGTCATGCTGCGCCCCGGCTATGCCATCGAATATGATTTCGTCGATCCGCGCGAATTGCATCCCTGGTTGGAGACGCGGCGGGTCGAAGGGCTGTTCTTCGCCGGCCAGATCAACGGAACCACCGGTTACGAGGAGGCGGCGGCCCAGGGCCTGATCGCCGGGCTGAATGCCGCTCTCCGCGCCGGCGGCGGCGAGACGCCTTTCACGCTGGATCGGGCGGAAGCCTATATCGGCGTGCTGATCGACGACCTGGTCACCCGCGGCACCAGCGAGCCCTATCGGATGTTCACCTCGCGGGCCGAATACCGATTGCTGCTGCGGGCCGACAACGCCGATCTGCGCCTGACGCCGCGCGGCTTGGCGGTGGGATGCGTCGGGGCGGAGCGGGCGGCGGCCTTTCGCCGCAAGCAGACCGCCCTGGATGCCGGCCGGGAGCTGATGAACCGCCTGGTGGCAACGCCGACGGTCCTGAAGGCGCACGGCCTGGCGATCAATCAGGACGGTGTCCGGCGGTCGGCGTTTTCCCTGTTGGGTTATTCCGAGATGTCGTGGTCGCATCTGATCGCCGTCTGGCCGGAATTGGGAGCGATCAGCCCGCCGGTGGCCGAGCAGCTGGAGATCGAAGGACGCTATGCCGGTTATCTGGAGCGGCAGGCCTCGGATATCGCCGCCTTTCGCCGGGACGAGCAGTTGACTTTGCCCGACGACCTCGATTATGCGGCGATCGGCAGCTTGTCGGCCGAAGTTCGGTTGAAACTGACCACGGCCCGTCCGGCGACGTTGGGGGCGGCCGGGCGGATCCCCGGCGTGACTCCGGCCGCCCTGACCGCCTTGCTGGCCCATGTCAAGCGAAGCGGCCGGGGGCGGGCCGCCTGATCATGGTTTCACGTGAAACATCGGCCGGTCGCGAAGAGAGCCGCGAGAGCTTTTCGGCTCGGATTGCGACCACACCCGACGTCCTGGAGCGTCTTTCCGTCTATGTCGGCTTGCTGGTCAAATGGCAGGCGCGGATCAATCTGGTCGGGCCGTCGACGCTGCCGGCGATATGGGAACGCCATATGCTCGACTCGGCGCAATTGGCGCCCTATCTTCCGGCCGGTCCGGTCCTGGATCTGGGGTCCGGGGCCGGCTTTCCGGGACTGGTTTTGGCCATTCTGCGGGGTGGACCGGTGCATCTGGTCGAAGCCGATTCCCGAAAATGCGCTTTTTTACGCGAGGCGGCGCGGCTTACCGGCGCCTCCGCCGTCGTCCACAATGTCCGTATCGAGACTCTGGCCCCTTTTTCCGTTGCGGCGATTACGGCGCGCGCCCTGGCGCCGCTGCCCAAATTGTTGAAAATGGCCGAAAAATTTCTCTCTCCCGAGGTTCATTGCCTCTTTCTCAAAGGACGCGGCAGTGAAGAGGAATTGACCGAGGCCCGCAAAGATTGGATGATGACCGTCGAGCGGGTGCCCAGTCTTGCCGATCCGTCAGGACAAATTCTCCATCTGAGAGAGGTTTATCGTGGTCGAGACGAACGTTAGCCGCGGCCCTTCGGCGTCGTCGCGCATCATCGCCATCGCCAATCAGAAGGGTGGGGTCGGCAAAACGACCACCGCCATCAACCTGGCCACGGCGATGGCCGCCGCCGGGAAGAATGTGCTGATCATCGACCTGGATCCACAGGGCAATGCCAGCACCGGGCTGGGAATCGAACGGCAGACCCGGGCGGTCAGCTCCTATCACCTGCTGATCGGCGAAGCCGCGTTGGCGGAGGGGGTGATCGCCACGGCGATTCCCCATCTGTCGGTGGTGCCGTCTTCCGTCGATCTGTCCGGCGCCGAAATCGAACTGGTCGACGAGCCGCGCCGGGAACATCGGCTGGCCGAGGCTCTGGCCGGCCATGGCCAGTATGACTTCATCCTGATCGATTGCCCGCCGTCGCTCAATCTTTTGACCCTCAATGCCCTGGTGGCGGCGCAAGCCGTGTTGGTGCCATTGCAATGCGAGTTTTTCGCCCTCGAGGGCATCAGCCATCTGGTCAAGACCATCGAGCGGGTCAAGCAGGCCTTCAATCCCGATCTTGAATTGCATGGCATCGTGCTGACCATGTTCGACAAGAGAAACAATCTGTCGGATATGGTGGCGGCCGACGTTCGTGGTTATTTTGGAGACAAGGTGTATAAAACGGTGATTCCCCGCAACGTTCGTATTTCCGAAGCCCCCTCGCATGGCAAGCCGGTCCTGCTCTATGACATGCGTTGTGCCGGCGCCGAGGCCTATATTCATCTCGCCAGCGAAGTGCTGAGGCGCGAACGCGACCTGGTGGCATGAGCATGACCGAGGAACCGCGTCGCCGCGGCTTGGGCCGTGGCCTTTCCGCTTTGTTGGGAGAACCGCCGGCCGCGGTGGTGGCAGACCGCGCCGCCGAAAGCGAGACGATGGCCGGATCTCCGCTCAAAGGACTCCGCAGCCTGCCTATCGAAAAGCTGCGGCCGGGACGCTTCCAGCCACGCCGGGTGTTCGACCAGGGGGCCATCGACGATCTGGTCGAATCGGTGAAGGAAAAAGGCATCCTGCAGCCGATTCTGGTCCGTCCGTGGCCGGATGCGCCCGATACCTTCGAAATCATCGCCGGCGAACGCCGCTGGCGGGCGGCTCAGGCCGCCGCGCTGCATGAAGTGCCGGCCATCGTCCGCACGCTGTCCGATCGCGAAGCGTTGGAAGTCGCGCTGATCGAAAATCTGCAGCGCCAGGATCTGTCGCCGCTGGAAGAGGCCGAGGGCTATCGGCGTCTGATGGACGATTTCTCGCATACCCAGGAGGAATTGGCCAAGACCGTCGGCAAGAGCCGCAGCCATGTCGCCAATACGATGCGTCTGCTGGCCCTGCCGGCTCCGGTCAAGGAACTGCTCGACGACGGATCCTTGACGGCCGGCCATGCCCGGGCCTTGTTGACCAGTCCGGATCCTCTGGCTTTGGCCGAACAGGTGATCGCCAAGGGCCTGAATGTCCGGCAGACCGAGAAGTTGGCCAGCCAAGCCCCGGAAAAGACCAAGTCGCGCAAGGATGGCGGCGGACCGGTCAAGGATGCCGATCTGCTGTCTTTGGAGCGCGATCTGTCCAACCTGCTGGGCCTCAGGGTCGTCATCACCCTGCAAGGCAAGGGGGGCGACATTTCCGTGCAATATTCGACGCTGGAACAGCTCGACGATATCCTGCATCGCCTGAGCAACGGATTGCACGGCCGGCCGGCCACACACGAGGCGTGACGCTTAAGCGCAAAGAGGGTTCCTAAAGCCAGTGAGGCGGGCCTCCTGGCCGCTTTGCCTCCGCTAGGAAGAAAAGAGGCAGTGGCACCGGCGTCCCTGCCGGTGGATAAGGACTCCGCCGCGAAGCGGCGGACACCGGCACTTAAGGCCGGTGCCACTTTTCCTTATTCTTCCAGGCCGGGTCGGCCGCTGGCCGATGCTGAACTCGCAATGACGTCGGGGAAGGGGACTATCGCCGTCCGACGGCGCTCTTGCGGCCGG
>JAATGN010000235.1 GCA_015654615.1 Rhodospirillales bacterium | reverse complement strand
GAGATCGTCAAGCGCTTCGCCACCGGCGCCATGAGCTTCGGCTCGATCAGCCGCGAGGCGCATACGACGCTGGCCATCGCGATGAATCGGATCGGCGGCAAGTCGAATACCGGCGAGGGTGGCGAGGAGGTGGATCGTTTCCGCCCGATGACCAACGGCGATTCCATGCGCTCGGCGATCAAGCAGGTGGCCTCGGGGCGGTTCGGCGTGACCGCCGAATATCTGGTCAATGCCGACGATATCCAGATCAAGATGGCGCAGGGCGCCAAGCCCGGCGAGGGCGGGCAATTGCCGGGGCACAAGGTCGACGCCACCATCGCCCGGGTCCGCCATTCGACGCCGGGCGTCGGCCTGATCAGTCCGCCGCCGCATCACGACATCTATTCGATCGAGGATCTCGCCCAATTGATCTTCGATTTGAAGAACGTCAATCCGGCGGCCCGGGTCAGCGTCAAGCTGGTGGCCGAGACCGGCGTCGGCACGGTGGCGGCCGGCGTTTCCAAGGCCCGCGCCGACCATGTGACCATCTCGGGCCATGACGGCGGAACCGGCGCCTCGCCGCTGACCTCGATCAAGCACGCCGGCGGCCCCTGGGAAATCGGCCTCGCCGAGACGCACCAGACCCTGGTGTTGAACAAGCTGCGCGGCCGCATCGCCGTCCAGGTCGACGGGGGACTGCGCACCGGGCGCGACGTCGTGGTCGGCGCCTTGCTGGGGGCCGACGAGTTCGGCTTCGCGACGGCGCCGCTGATCGCCGCCGGCTGCATCATGATGCGCAAATGCCATCTCAACACCTGTCCGGTCGGCGTCGCCACGCAGGATCCGGACTTGCGCAAGCGTTTCACCGGCCAGCCCGAGCATGTGATCAATTATTTCTTCTTCGTCGCCGAGGAGGTTCGCGAAATCATGGCCTCGCTCGGCATTCGCAAATTCGGCGACCTGATCGGCCGCAGCGACCTGCTCGATGCCCGCCGGGCGGTCGAACAGTGGAAGGCCAAGGGGCTGGACTTCACCAGGCTGTTCCATACGCCGAAGGCGGAACCGGGCGTCGCCATCCACAATTGCGAAAAGCAGAACCACGGCCTGGACGCCGTCCTCGACCGCAAGCTCATCGCCCTGGCCAAACCGGCCCTGGAACAGCGCAAGCCCGTCCAGATCGAAGTCCCGGTGCACAATGTCGACCGCACCGTCGGGGCCATGCTGTCGGGCGAGGTGGCGCGGCGCTACGGCAATCACGGGCTGCCCGACGACAGCATTTCGGTGCGCCTGACCGGGACGGCCGGGCAGAGTTTCGGCGCCTTCCTGGCCAAAGGCGTCACCCTCGAACTGACCGGCGAAGCCAACGACTATGTCGGCAAGGGGCTCTCCGGCGGGCGCATCGTCATTTTGCCGTCGCCGCATTCCAGACTGATCGCCGAGGACAATATCATCGTCGGCAACACCGTGCTTTACGGCGCCATCGAAGGCGAATGCTATTTCCGTGGCGTCGGCGGCGAACGTTTCGCCGTCCGCAATTCCGGCGCGACGGCGGTGGTCGAGGGCGTCGGCGACCACGGGTGCGAATATATGACCGGCGGCATCGTCGTGGTGATCGGCCAGACCGGCCGCAATTTTGCCGCCGGCATGAGCGGCGGCATCGCCTATGTCCTGGACGAGGCCGGCGATTTCGAGCGGCGCTGCAACCTGGCGATGGTGGAACTGGCCCCGGTCGCGGCCGAGGAAAATCTGTCCGAGGCCCAGGATTGGTCGGGGGGCGAACTGGAAGGCCATGGCCTGGTCGACGTCTCGGCCGACATGACGCGGCATGACGAAATCCGTCTGCGCATGCTGATCGAGAATCATCGCCGCTACACCAACAGCGCCCGCGCCCATGATCTGCTGGCCAAATGGGATTATTACATGCCCAAATTCGTGAAAGTGATGCCGGTCGATTACCGCAAGGCGCTCGAGGCGATGCAGAAGGTGCAGGCCGAAGACGCCGTTCTGACGGGGAGCCACTGAGATGGGCAAGCCGACGGGATTCAAGGAAATCGATCGCCGGGACCACGGAACATTGCCGGTGGCCGAACGGGTGCGCAGCTATCGGGAATTCGCCATTCCCCTCGACGCCGCCGAGCTTTCGGGCCAAGGGGCGCGCTGCATGGATTGCGGCATTCCGTTTTGCCACACCGGTTGCCCGGTCAACAATATCATTCCGGACTGGAACGACCTGGTCTATCGCCATCGCTGGCGCGAGGCGCTGGACGTTCTGCAGTCCACCAACAATTTTCCCGAGATGACCGGCCGCGTCTGCCCGGCGCCTTGCGAAGCGTCCTGTACCTTGAACATCGTCGATGCTCCGGTCGCCATCAAGGATATCGAGCATGCCATCGTCGAACGCGGATGGGAGGAAGGCTGGATCGTTCCCGACACGCCGAAGCCCGGCACCGGCAAGAAAGTCGCGGTGATCGGTTCCGGACCGTCCGGACTGGCCGCCGCCCAGCAATTGGCCCGGGCCGGCCACGCCGTCAGCGTCTTCGAAAAGAATGGCAAGGTGGGCGGGCTGCTGCGTTATGGTATTCCCGACTTCAAGCTCGACAAGGCGGCGATCGACCGGCGGATCGCCCAGATGGAGGCCGAAGGCGTGGTCTTCCTGACCAATGTTCACGTCGGCGTCACGCTGCCGGCGGCCGACCTGCTGGCCGCCTTCGATGCCGTTCTGCTGGCCGGCGGATCGGAAAAGCCGCGTGACCTGCCGATTCCCGGCCGCGAATTGGATGGCGTGCATTTCGCCATGGAATTCCTGGGGCAGTCGAACCGGCGGGTTTCCGGCGAAGCCTGGGACGGACGGGACATCACCGCGACGGGCAAGCATGTGGTGGTGATCGGCGGCGGCGATACCGGTTCGGACTGCGTGGGAACCTCCCATCGGCAGGGCGCGGTTTCGGTGACGCAGCTGGAAATCCTGGCCAAGCCGCCGGAACGGGAGAACAAGGCCCTGACCTGGCCGAACTGGCCGCTCAAGCTGCGCAGCTCGACCTCCCACGAGGAAGGATGCGAGCGCCGGTGGGGGGTGACGGGGCAACGGTTCGAGGGAACGGACGGGAAGATCGCCCGATTGCATGGAATCGCCGTCGATGGCAAACTACAACCTGTAGGTGGAACAGAGTTTTCCTTGAAAGCCGATTTGGTTCTATTGGCCATGGGTTTCGTCCATCCGATTCACGATGGCCTTTTGGAGCAGTTGGGCGTCGTGCGCGATCTGCGGGGCAACGTCAAAGCCGATACGGGGTCTTACCGCAGTTCGGTCGACAAGGTCTTTGCCGCGGGCGACATGCGTCGCGGCCAGTCGCTGGTGGTCTGGGCCATTCGCGAAGGACGCCAGGCGGCGCGGGCGATCGATGAGTTTTTGATGGGTCGAACCGATTTGCCGCGGTGATATGCATTCATGAGTTCGACGCGATTCTTCGCGTCGAACCCTAAGAAAGGTGCCCATGACAAAAAATAAATCCCATTCGCCGCCACGAAGGTCGGAGCGAGGGGTGGCATTGTTGCAATCCAATGAAAAAGGACGGTCCGTTTATGACGATATCACAAACGGACCGTCTCGTTATTTCAGCCGAAAATTTCAAAAACAAGCCGTAAAGCTGGCTCCATGCCAGATGTATATTACGGATCAGCTGGACGAGATGCTGGAAACGGTGCTCGGAAGCTGCGTCGCCGCCTGCATCCGCGACCCGGTGGTGGGGGTCGCCGGCATCAATCACTTCATGCTGCCCTCGACGAACGAACCGCGGTCCAGCGATTTGATGACCATGCTGCGTTACGGCAATCACTCGATGGATCTGCTGATCGAGGGATTGCTGCGTCGGGGGGCGAGAAGCGAACGCCTCGAGGTCAAGGTGTTCGGCGGCGCCAACGTCATGCCCGGTCCCGTCGTCGGCGAGGCGAATGCCGATTGGGTCCTGCGCTATCTGCAAGCCCGCAATCTGCCGGTCGCCGCGCAGCATCTCGGCGGAAACCTGCCCAGGTCGCTGCATTATTTTCCGGCGACCGGACTGGTCCTGATGCAGCAACTCGATTCCAAGGCGGAATAGAGGGTGATCGCGAGGTGACGGCGCATCCCGCGAAAATCGTCGTTGTCGGCAACGAGAAAGGCGGATCGGGCAAGACGACGGTGGCGATGCACCTGGCCATCGGTTTGTTGCGGCGCGGCGTCGCGCTCGGCACCGTCGATCTGGATTCCCATCAGCAATCCCTGAGCCGTTACCTGGGCAATCGGCGGATCTGGTGCCGGGACAATGCGGTCTCGCTCGTCCTGCCGGAACATCGGCTGATCGAGGCGTCCTCGCAGGACAGCCGCAGCGCCGCCTACCGGCAGGATCTGCAGAGTCTGAACGATGGGCTGGCGGCGCTGGGCGACCGATGCGATGTCATCCTGCTCGATTGCCCGGCCGGCGACGGCGCCTTGTCGCGGGCCGCCCACAGTCTGGCCGACGTTCTGGTCACGCCGCTCAACGACAGTTTCGTCGACCTCGATCCCCTGCTGCAGTTCCGGCCCGGAAACCTGCAGGTCCTGGCCTTGGGCAGCTATTTTCGGATGCTTTGGGAACTCCGCAACGAACGGCATCGCGACGGGCGTCCCGCCTTCGATTGGATCGTTCTCAGAAACCGCCTGTCCGGGCTGGCCGATCAGAACAAGCGGACTTTGACCCACATTCTGGGAAAGGTGGCGCCGATCATGAGGTTTCGTCTTGCCGCGGGCCTGGGGGAGCGTATCATCTTTCGTCAGCTGTTCCAGCAAGGTCTCACCTTGTTCGACATCGATGAGCCAGGTACTTCTTTCCCTTCAACCCATTCCCACGAAGCGGCGCGAAACGAGTTGGGCGTCTTGCTCGACGTCTTGTGCGGAAACGGGCTGGCGACGGATGACGCCTTGGTTGGGTTGACCCAAGCGGAATGACGGGTAGGATTTGACTGTTCGAGGGGCGCGATGGCGAGAATGGAGCATCCGGCGGCGGGCTTTGGAGCGGGCGGCGATCATCGGGACGAGGATCTGAAAGCGGTCCTTGCCGAGTCCCGCGCCACCTTGCAAAGCGCCTTTGCTCCGATCGAGCGGATCTTCCAGCACGCCGGCGAAGAGCTGAGCAGCGCCGTTCAGTCGCTTCAACGCATCACCAAGTCCTGCGGAGATCTTTCGCAGCGCATGGCCGAGGAGGCTCTGGCGGCGTCGACGGCGCGGCTGGAAACCGCGGCGGCGCAGGTCTCGGATCTGGCTGGCAACGCCAATTCCGGACAGGCCTCCCTGGCCGCCCTGCTCGGTCTGACCAGCGGCATCGAGGAACGGATCCTGCGGCTCAGCCGGACCGTCGGCGAGGTTCAGATTCTCGGTATCAATGCCAAGATCGAGGCCGCCCACGTCACGGCGCGCGACGTCGATTTCACGGTGTTCACCCGGGAGATCGGCCGTCTGGCCGAATTGGCCGGCGCCGGTCTGACCAAATTGAGCGAGGAACTGGAGACGCTTGGACGCCTGATCGACAAGGCCCGGGCCGATCAGGAAACCTTCGAGCGGGAGAACCAGCAGTCGCTGACGGCGATCGGCCACCGCCTGGAAGCCAATTTGCAAAAGGTCAAGGAGCGTCGGCAGACGGCTCTTGCCGCTTCGGCCGGGCTCGGGGAGCATTCGCTGCGCATCACCGGGCGTGTCGCCAAGGTGGTCGCCGATCTGCAGATCGCCGACATCACGCGCCAGAGGGTCGAACATGTCAATCACGGCCTCGACGTCATCGATGGCCTGTTCGAACCCGGGGGGGCGGCGGACGATGCCGATCTGGCCGGAACGCAGCGCCTGTCCGTCGTCTCGGCGATCTGCCGGCTGGAAGCGGCGCAATTGAAGAATGCCGAAAGCGATTTTTCCCGGGAGATCGGCCAGATCATCGCCAATCTTCAGGCTCTGGCCGGTGATGCCGAGGAGGTGCGCCGGCAAGGCGAAGCCGTCTGCGGATCGGGCGCCGAGGAGGGATCGTCCTTTCTGAGCGAATTGGGGCGTGATCTGGATCAGGCCAGGACCTTGCTGGAAAAATACGCCGAGGCGCATGCGACGATCGAAGGGGTCACCCGTTCGGTCTCGGCCGGCGTCTCGGAGATGGTCAAATATCTGGCCGCGGTCCATTCGATCGAAGCGGACATGCGGGTCATGGGATTGAACGCCACCCTCAAATGCGGCCGCCTGGGCAGCGAGGGGCGGGCCTTGAGCGTCATTGCCCAGGAATTGCGCGTCTTCGCCAACCGCACCGCCGACGACAGCGCGGTCATCATGCAAGGCCTGGAAAAACTGATCGCCCAGGCGGAAAGCCTGAAGGGGGGGAACCAGGCCCACGAGAGCGTCGATATCTCGCGGCTGATCGCGGATATGACGGAGTCGGTCCGGGCGCTCGAGGTCGCCAACGGCGATCTGGCCGGTCCGATGGCCGCCCTTGAACGCGACAGCCGGCAAATCGGCGATGCCCTGGACGAAACCGTGAAGCATATCACCGGGCACCCGGAGTGCGTCGCCGGCTTGCGCCAGGTGGCGGCCCATCTCCAGGACCTGGCCGCTTCGACGCCGCAGGACAGCGCCGAGGACCTGGGCTCGATCAAGGACAAGGTGCTCGCCATGATGAAAGGCCGCTACACCATGGCCCGCGAGCATGAAATTCACACCCTGTTCGACCAGCTCGACGGCACCGCCGCCGATGTGTCGCTGGCCGTCAAGACCGTCGCCGCCCCGGCCGCGGCGGCCAATATCGACGATTTCCTGTTTTAGAGCGGTTTGCGATCAAATTGGATCATTCACCTTTCTCGTCATTCCCGCGAGAGAGGCTGTGAAAAAATACCTTTCAGTGGGGCGGGCCTCCGTGCCCGCCTCCGCCGCAAAGCGGCGGAAATGCTCATTCTTCGGCTTCGCCGAAACGCCGGCACGGAGGCCGGCGCCACTGATTTTTTCACAGCCTCTCTCGCGGGAATGACGAGAAAGGTGAATGATCCAATATGAACGCAAACCGCTCCAGCAGATCGTTTCCGAATGGTGAACGACGCCGTTGATCAGGTTCACGGGCGGCGGAAAGAGTGACCATGCCGAGGTGCTTGTATTCATAGTCGCGCCGCATCGCACGGCGTGGCTTTTTCCGGCACCTCACGGAGTAATCTTGTGCTTGCCTTCAGCCATTCGTCTTGGGAATGAAGCAAACCTTGGACAGACCGTCGAAATGCCGGTCGCAGGTGAGAAGATCGGTGCCATAGGCGAGGGCCGTGGCATAGACGACGGCATCCGCCGTCGCCAGCTTGCGCCGGGCGCACAAATCGGCCGCCGACAAGGCGATAGCGCTGTCGAGACCGGCGACGACGCAAGTCGTGGTGAAGGCGATCACTTGATCGGCCTTGTCTTCGCCGACCTCTCGCGTCAGCCACTTCGCCAGTTCAAGCTGGACGATGGTCGGGACCAGCCATTGCCCGCGCTCGGGCAACGCGGCGGAAACCTTGGCTCCGACGGCTGAGCCGAGCAACCATTCGATCCAGGCCGACGTGTCGACAAGCCGCATCAGACGCGGTCCGTCCGGTCCCGGTAATCTTCCGGCTTCGCCCCGCGCGCCAGACCGGCGAGATCCTCGCGGTTGGGAACCGGCATGAGCATGACGCCTTCGCCTTTGGGAATGAAGGCGAATTCCTGTCCTGCCTGCCAATGCCGCGCCGTGCGTATCGCCTTGGGAATGGAAATCTGATATTTGGCCGAGAGCTTGGCTGTGTTCCTAACAGTCATTTACGATCCTCCGATCGATGGCTAGTTCGTAAGAATATAGTGCGGGCAGAGGCGAAATGAAACCGCCGCAGGATAAGGGCGGTGGGTGAACCGGGGGAATTCAAGAGCGCCTCCGTCCGATCCGGTGGCCATCCGCTCGTTTCCAGTGCCGCGCGGTTGGAGCAGGGTGCATGCGGCACCACGTGGATGGCCGGGTCAAGCCCGGCCGCGACGGCAACATATTGATATTTGATGGAAAAATGTGTGTTCACGCCGGCCGCAAAGGGGAGGGAGCCGCGATTTTTTTCACTCCCCTCCCCATGAGGCGGAGGGGGTTGGGGGGGATGGAACGGTGGAGCCGTCGACGCCGCCGACGCGGCCCGGAATTCGTGAACGGTTGACCTTCCCGGCGTCATCGTCTAGAAGGGGCCGTTTACCGATTTGAAACATACATCTCGTCACAGCGTCGCTGATGATAGCGATCGCGCGCGCTCAAACCTGGAGAATCATCACCATGACAGTCTTTTCCCCGCCTGTCGATAGAGATAAAATCGCTCTTGAAGCCGCCAGGATGCTCCTCGAGATCAAGGCCGTTCATTTTTATAGTGATAAGCCGTTTTTCTTTACTTCAGGCTGGGCCAGCCCCGTCTATATCGACTGTCGCAAGATCATCTCCTATCCGCGCCTCAGGGCGGCGCTGATGGATTTCGCCGCGGCGACCATCGTTCACGAAATCGGCTATGAATCGATCGACAATGTGGCCGGCGGCGAAACGGCCGGCATTCCCTTCGCGGCCTGGATATCCGACCGCCTGATGCTGCCCATGCAATATGTCCGCAAAAAAGCCAAGGGGTTCGGACGCAATGCCCAGATCGAAGGGGAAGTGGTGGTGGGAGCGCGCACCCTCCTGGTCGAGGATCTGGCCACCGACGGACGGAGCAAGGTCAATTTCTGCGAGGCGCTGCGCACGGCGGGGGCCGACGTCTCTCATTGCTTCGTGCTGTTTTACTACGACATTTTTCCGAAAAGCCGCGAACTGATGGAAGAGCTTGGGGTCAATCTGCACTATCTGACCACCTGGTGGGACGTGCTGAAGGTCGCCAAGGAAAGCGGGCATTTCGAGGCGAGCGTCCTGGCCGAGGTCGAAACCTTCCTGCACGAGCCGGCCAAATGGTCGGCCGCCCACGGCGGCATCGCCGATTTCGGCCAAACCGCCTGACCGGGTCCGCAGCCTCCCGGCGCCGCCGGCGTCAGGAGGCTTTGCGCGCCTCCGCCGGCCCGATGCCGGAACGCTCGAGCACGGCGCGCAGCAGCGCGACGGCGCCGCTGCCTTTGTGGGCGCGGCGCCACAGATCGTCGGCCAGTTGTTCGTACAGGCGGACCGGCTGTTCGTCGGCCGTGAACATCGCCACGCCGACGCGAATGTTCGGCAGTTCGCCGCCAAGGCGGAACGGGCTCAGCCCCAGCACGGTCCGCTCGGACGTCCGGAAAAGCTGGAAGGTGATATTCGGCAGGGTCTCCTCGATCAATCCGATCTGGACCCCCATCGGTTCGCTTCCGATCAGATGGATCAGATGCTCGACTTCGGCGCGAGCCGCCAGCCGGCGTTTCTTCACCTCTTCGTTCGCCAGATTGAAGCGCCCCACGATGCCGAGCTTCAGCGAGCGTTCGATTTCGGGCACGTTCACGAAGTTCACGACGCTCAAGCCGCGCCGCTTTCGCGCTTTTTTCCGATCGTCGAGAATCGAGATGATGGTGTCGATTTCCGCCTCGACCCTCGCGCGGTTGTCGATGGCGGCGGGAAGCGCCTCGATCAGCGTCTTTTTCAGATAGATCGCGTATTCGTCCGATGTCAGCAGATAGGACAGCGGCGGAAAATGCGCGATGATCTGATCCGACTGCTCCTCGACCTGCCGCATCCTTTCGAAATAACTCACCGCGCTCGAATAATATTCGACGCCCGCCCCCAAAAGCGAAGCGGTCGTGGTCTCCAGCACCGTGGCGAGCCGCTCCAGGGTTTCGATCTTGACGACGCCGCCGCTTTCGATGCGATAGACTGCGGCGCGCGAAATTCCCAGCCTTGCGGCGATTTCCTCGGCCGCCAAGCCTTGACCAAGCCGATACGCCCGAAGTCTTTTTCCTATTTCATCGAAACGTATCGCCATTGACGGCCGTCTCCTGCCCTGTCTCGAAACTGAGACAGCATAACGACTATTCGTCCGTTGCGGAATCCTGCAACGAAAGGTGGCACTGTCCTCCTGGCCTTTCGTCCGGCGCAAAGCTGACCTGCGAGGAATGGAAATCGCCATCCTTGCGGCAGGCGGAGCCGAAGCGGACACTGTCGGCCGATCGAGGATTCGGATTTAAGAGGAAGACGGATGCCAACCGCGAGTACCGCCGCCCATCTGCAGCGGATTTTCCAGATCCAGCGGACCGCCTATCTGCAAGAAATCCTGCCCGATCAGAAACGGCGCGCCGACCGGCTGGGTCGCCTGTCGCGGCTGATCGAACGTCATGGCCGCCAGATCGGAGCGGCCATTTCCGCCGACTTCGGCCATCGTTCGCCGCATGAAACCCGGATGGCGGAAATACTGCCGGTGATCGGCGCCATCCAATATGCCAAACGCCATCTCGGCGCGTGGATGCAGCCGCGCCGCCTTCGCACCGCCGTCCCTTTCCGGCCGGCGCAGAATCGCCTGATCCGCCAGCCGCTCGGCGTCGTCGGAATCGTCGCGCCCTGGAGCTTTCCGCTGCTGCTCTGCGCCGGTCCGGCCGTCGGCGCCCTGGCCGCCGGCAATCGGGTGATGATCAAGCCGTCCGAACTGACTCCGAATTTCGCCGCGCTCTTCGGCGATCTCGTCGCCGCCGACTTTTCCGAGGACGAATTGGCGGTGGTCGACGGCGCGGAGGACCTTGCCAGGGCGTTCGTCGATCTGCCCTTCGACCATCTGCTGTTCACCGGCTCTTCCCGGGTGGGCCGCCCGGTCGCCCAGGCGGCTGCCCGCAATCTGACGCCGCTGACCCTCGAACTGGGAGGGAAATCCCCGGCCATCGTCGATGCCTCGGCCAATATCGCCAAGGTGGCGCTCCGGCTTGCCCATGGAAAACTGCTGAACGCCGGACAGAATTGCCTGGCGCCCGATTACGCGCTGGTCCCGCGCGGCCTCGAAGACGACCTGGTCGAGGCGCTGAGGACGGCGATCGGCCGCCTTTATCCCCGGCTCGTCGGCAATCCGGATTATACCAGCATCATCAGCGATCGGCATTTCGCCCGCCTGGAAGCCTTGCTCGACGACGCCCGGGAAAAAGGCGCGACGGTCATCGCGGTCAATCCGGGCCGGGAGACCGTCGATCCCTCCCGGCGGAAATTCCTGCCGACCCTCGTCCTGGGCGCCACCGGCGAAATGCGCCTGATGCAGGAAGAGATCTTCGGGCCGATCTTGCCGATTCTCGTTTTCGACGATTTGACCGACGTCGTCGCCGGCCTCGGTCAATGCGACCGGCCCCTCGCCCTTTACTGGTTCGGGGAAGACGCCGAGCAGCGCGAACGGGTTCTCAGCGGCACCATGTCGGGTGGCGTGACGATCAACGATTGCCTGTGGCATGCCGTCCAGGAGAACGCGCCGTTCGGCGGCGTCGGCGCATCCGGCACCGGCGTCTGCCACGGCGAATACGGTTTTCGCACGT
This sequence comes from Rhodospirillales bacterium, assembly GCA_015654615.1. Classification (GTDB taxonomy): domain Bacteria; phylum Pseudomonadota; class Alphaproteobacteria; order Rhodospirillales; family Magnetospirillaceae; genus Telmatospirillum. The sequence continues at coordinate 1,835 of JAATGN010000235.1, read as the reverse complement.
TCAGCAAGGAAAAGGCCGTGTTCCTGCAAGCCCGCCGCAGCGGCGTCCGCTTGCTCTATCCGCCTTACGGCGTGCTGTTCCGCCTCGTCATGGCGGTTCTCCGCCGCCTGGTCTGACGACGACCGTTCCCCCGCCCTGCCGCCGACCGGGGGCAAGGCAGGGGGGCGAGGCGCCGGAAGGGCGACGGGCCGTTCCTTCAGAAGCTGGAGCAGACCTGCTTTTGCAACAGCGCCTGCATCATCGACAAAGCCACCACTTCCTCGACGGCCTCGGTCGACTCCGCTTTCGGCATGCCGTCGGCCGCCGCCGCCCGGACGATGATGTCCATCAGATCCGAGATCAGGCGGTCGACCTGCGACTGCGGCGCCAGGTCATGGGGGTCGTTGGCCAGGCAGGCGCGGCGATGCGCCGCGGCGGGACCGGCCGCCGGCGCCTGCTCGATGAAATCGTGAACACTCACCGGCTTCATGCCGGCGATGAAATCGCGAACCGGCCGGCCGACGAATTCAATGCAATTATCGGCGGAAAGGCTTTGAGCCATAGCGCGTCTCCCGTAATGACACTCACTTGGACAGGCTAAAAGCAAGATCCGGGCCAGCCCTGAAGGGCATGGGAAATCAGAGCTTTTCGCGCATTTTTCGCTGCCGGTGGGAAAGATCTGTCCGGCAGGATGTGCCGGGTCGCGGGGAAATTCCCGGCGGCGGCGTCCCCTTGCGGCGGGACCGGCCGCCGCCGGAATCCCCGAAGCGGCGGCTTTTGGCGGTGCCCTCGGGCCATGGCACGGCCATTGCGTATCTTCGGTCGACGGCAGAGATGGAAAGGATCGATTCGATGCGTATGACCTGGCTTTTTCCGGCCTTTTTCTCGGCACTGCTGCTTTGCCCGGCCGCCAAGGCCGATTCGGCGCAGAAACCCATGACCCTGGACGACTATCGGACAAAAGCGGCGCTGCCGGCGATCTGCGCGCAGGTCGGCGGCACGATCGTCTATGGGACCAATGCCCATGAGTGCAAACTGCCGACGGTCACCACGAAAGTCCCGTCGTCGGCCAACACGGCCAGCCACGCCCTGCCGGTCACGGTCAACCACTGAAAAATGCCAAAGGATGCCGGCGGCGGTTGGAATGCCGTCCCCGGACGTGTAACCTGGCTTTTCCCTAGGCTCCAATTGGCGATGGCCCCACGCCCGTGCCCAGCAAGATCACGGCTCGACTGCGTTTCAAACTCGGTTCGGTCATTCTCCTTGGCCCCGGCAAGACCGACCTGTTGCAGGCCATCGACCGCACCGGATCGATTTCGGCCGCCGCCCGGGTCATGGGCATGTCCTACAAACGCGCCTGGCAGCTGGTCGACGAAATGAACCGCCATTTGAGCGAGCCGGTGGTCATGGCCGCCTTCGGCGGCAGCCATGGCGGCGGCGCCCGCCTCACGCCCTTCGGCCAGGAAGTCCTGGCCCGCTATCGGCATATGCTGACGTCTCTCGAAGCGGCGCTGGCCGAGGATATCGCCTGGCTCGACAGCCACGCGATCGAGGCGAATTAGAGCGGCCATTGAGGCCGCGGCCAAGCGCGCGGAGGCGCGCCCCACTGCAGGTATGGGGATCAGGCGGCCTCGATCCGCACGGCGACTTCCGAAGGCTTGGCCCAATAGGGCGCGCTGGTCACCAATATTTTGGCGCCGGCGCGGACATAGGCTTCGGCATTCGCCGCCACGACGCCGCCGGCGGCGGCCAGAATCGGCGGGACCGGCAGACCGGCCAGGGCGGCCGCGGTTTCGGCCACGCCGGCCGGCGTGAATTTTTCCAGCTGCAGCACGTCGACCCCGGCCTCGACCAGG
>JAATGN010000287.1 GCA_015654615.1 Rhodospirillales bacterium | reverse complement strand
TTTTCTTCGCCGTCATTGCGAGCGCCAGCGAAGCAATCCAGCAACAGCGGCGGGATCCTGGATTGCTTCGCTGACGCTCGCAATGACGGCGTCGGGCCCCTATCCGTGTCATCCGTGGCGGTCCGGGTCCGTCCGTGTTGCTCACCGTCTTTCGGTTTCCCGAAACGATCGATATTGCGCAGGTGGCGGGGGAATCGCGGCGGCGGCCCTGCTGTACGTCATCGCCAGCGGCGCGCCGGGCTTCGACCTCGCCAGGGGCTTCGCCGCCAACGGCTACGGCGAGCATTCGCCGGGTCATTACAGCCTGTTCGTCTGCCTCGTCACCGAAGTGGCGATGACCATGATGTTCCTGTTCATCATCATGGGGGCGACCCACGGCAAGGCGCCGGCCGGTTTCGCCCCGCTCGCCATCGGTCTCTGCCTCGCCCTGATCCATCTGGTCAGCATTCCGGTCACCAACACCTCGGTCAATCCGGCGCGCAGCACCGGTCCCGCGCTGTTCGTCGGCGGTTGGGCGTTGCAGCAGCTTTGGCTGTTCTGGGTGGCGCCGTTGATCGGCGGTGCGCTGGGCGGCGTCCTCTACCGCTGGCTCAGCGACGAGCCGAGCCTGTCCGTGACCGGCGATCGTGATTAGGCCGTTGCCGCCGCCAGGGCCTTCTCGGCGGCGCGGAAGGGCAGCAGGACGCAGTCATGGCGGGATTTGTGCCGGCGGACCGGCAGGAAGGCGATGAAATCTCCGAAGGCCGGCAGGGCCTCGAAGCTGTCGGCACCGTCGTCGGTGGCGCGCAGCATCCGTTCCAGCGTGCGCCGGGCCTCGGCGATGTGCTCGGGCCGCAATCCCGGCGCGGCGGCGGCCAGGCCGCTGGCCGAGGCCTGGCAGAGCAGGCAGCCGCGCACCTCTTGGCCGATCGCCGCGATGCTGCCGTCGGCGGCCAGACGGACATCGATGCCGGCGCGATCGCCGCACAGCGGATTGTCGATCACGGCATGCCCCTGCGGGTCGGGCAGACGGCCGGCGCCGCAAGCGGTCCGGGCCAGCGCCTTGACCGCGTCGTGGTAGATCGAATCTTCACTCATCGCAGCACCTTGATCGTTTGGGCGAGCCCCGCCAGCAACGCATCGACGTCGCCGTCGTCATTGTAAAGCGCCAGGCTGGCCCGCACCACGCCCGTCAGGCCGAAACCGCTCATCAGGGGCTGGGCGCACAGCATGCCGCCGCGCAGCGCCACGCCGCGCTCGCCCAGCACCTGGCAGACGTCGTGCGGATGGGCGCCGGCAATGGTGAAGGACACCACCGGCAACCGCTGTTCGAGGCTCGGCGGCCCGACGACGGCGACGCCCGGCACGGCGGCGAGGCCGTCGAGCAGGCGGTCGGTCAGGCGGCGTTCGTGGGCGGCGATCTCGGAGCGGTCGAATTCGTCGAGCCAGGTCAGGGCGGCGGCCAATCCGACGGCCTGGGTGACGGGCGGCGTCCCGGCTTCGAAACGGTAGGGAAGATCGAGGAGGGTCAGACCGTCTTCGTCGAGGCTGCCGACCATGCCGCCGCCGCCGAAGGGCGGCGTCAGGGCCGACAGCAGATCGCGGCGTCCCCACAGGACGCCGATGCCGGTCGGGGCAAAGACCTTGTGGCCGGAGAAGCAATAGAAGTCGACGCCCAGCTTCGGCAGATCGACCGATGCGTGGGGCAGCATTTGCGCCCCGTCGAGCAGAACCTTGGCGCCGACCGCGCGCGCCGCGGCGACCAGGGAGGGCACCGCGGTGACGGCGCCGGTGACGTTCGAGGCATGGGTGACGGCGACCAGCCGGCAGCGCGGCCCGATCATTTCGGACGCCCTGTCGATGTCCAGCCGCCCCTCGGCGGTCACGGGAAGGAACCGCAGGCGAACGCCGCGGCCGCGGGCCAGCATCAGCCAGGGGGCGAGATTGCTGTGGTGATCGAGACGCGACACCACCACCTCGTCGCCCGGGCCGAGTTCCGCGCCGATGGCCAGGGCCAGCAGATTGAGCGCCGCCGTACAGCCGGCCGTGAAGACGATTTCCGCGGGGTCGGCGACACGCAGATGGCGGGCCACCGTCGCCCGGGCGGCGTCGAAGGCCCGATCGGCCCGTTCGGCCAAGGGATGCAGCCCGCGGTGCACATTGGCCCGCGACAGGCTGTCGTGGGCGACCATCGCTTCGATGACCGACCGCGGCATCTGCGCCATCGCGGCATTGTCGAGATAATGCAGGGCCTGGCCGCCCGGTCGGCTGGCGAACACCGGAAACTGGCGGCGCACCGCTTGGGCGTCGAAACTCATGGCGGCCCTCCGGCAAGGCGGACGAAGGAATCGGGCGTATCGACGTCGGCGAGAACCGCGTCGTCGGCCATCGGGACCTCATGCACATGATCGGCATGCCCGGCCAGCAGGGACCGCGCGCCGCGATCGCCTTCCAGGCTCTGCATTTCAGCGAAATAGCGCCGCCCGAACAACACCGGATTGCCCCGTTGCCCATCGAAGATCGGAACACAGATGGTGCGTCCCGCCGATGGATCATAGGCTCGGGCGATCGCTTGCATGTGCCGGGCCTCGACGCGCGGCATGTCGCCCAGGCAGACCAGCACGGCCTCGACGGCGGGGGGCAAGGCTTCGATGCCGGCTTTCAGGGACGCGGCCATGCCCTGTCCGTAAAGGGCATTGTGGATCCAGGCGACGGGCCGGCCGGCCACGGCCCGGCGAACGGCGTCGGCCTGATGGCCGGTGACCACGACGACGGGGTCGAAGCCGGCGGTCAGCGCCTGGTCGGCGACATGGGCGACCAGGGCCTTGCCCCGCCATTCCATCACCAGCTTGTTGCCGCCCATCCGGCTCGACCGGCCGGCCGCCAGCAGCAGGGCGGCGATGGAGACGCTCAACGCGGGACTCTTTGCCGCCCGTAGCGGGCGCCGATGACCTCGGCCAGCACGGCGACGGCGATTTCCGCGGGCGCCCGGCCGCCCAGATCCAGGCCGACCGGCGCGGCGATCCGGGCGAGGTCGGCCGGGGCTGCTCCACCGGCCCGCAGCCGTTCGATCCGCTTCGCATGGGTTCGGCTGCTGCCGAGGGCGCCGATGAAGAAAGCCGGCGACCGCAAGGCGGCGGACAGGGCCGGATCGTCGATTTTCGGATCATGGGTCAGGGTGACGACGGCGCTCTGGCGGCCGGGCGGTGTCTCCGCCATCACCTCGTCCGGCCAGCCGACGACCAGGTGAAGGCCGGGAAACCGGTGATCGGAAGCGAAGGCGCGCCGGGGATCGATCAGCGTCACGTCGAAACCGGCCAGCCGGGCCATCGGCGCCAGGAACTGGGCGATATGCACGGCGCCGACCAGCACCAGCGACCAGGGCGCCCCATAAGCGCGGACGAAGACGGTGTCGTCCAGCAGGCCGCTGGCCGATTGGCGCAGCATGGCGGCGATTTTCCCTTGCTGTTCGGCGGACAGCGGCAGCGCTCCTTCGACGCCGCCCTCGTCCGGAACGAACAGCGCCTGGCCGTCGCCGGCCAGATCGGTGATCAGGGCGACCGGCACCCGGCGGCGGCGCAGGTCCTGCAGTCGTTGAAACAGGAGGGGTCTCATGCCAGCGGCTCGACATAGATGCGGATGGCGCCGCCGCAGGCGAGGCCGACGTCCCAGGCCTCGGCATCGGTGACGCCGTAATCGAGGACGCGGGGGGCGCCGTCGGCGATCACCGCGCCGGCTTCGGTGATCACCGCCGCCTCGATGCAGCCGCCCGAGACCGAGCCCATGAATTCGCCCCGGCTTTCGACGACCAGATGGCTGCCGACCGGGCGCGGGGCCGATCCCCATGTCTGAATGACCGTGGCCAGGGCGACCCGCCGCCCTTCGCCGAGCCAGAGGGCGGCCTGGTCGAGCACGGCGTCGTCGTCATTGCCGTCGACCAGGGAAAAGGGCAGGGGTTGGGTGTCGTTCATCGGCGAGATCCTTCGATGTCGTTCCAAAACAGCCACATCGTTCAACACCACTGTCATTGCGCGTCGGGCACCGGCCAGTGGCCGCTCTGCCCTGGATGAAAAGAAAAAGGGACACCGGCCTTAAGTGCCGGTGTCCGCCGCTTTGCGGCGGAGTCTTTTCCACCGGCAGGGACGCCGGTGCCACTGAACCTTTTCTTCCGGGCCGAAGCGAAGCAATCCAGCAATGCCCGATGTCTATAGAGTCTGGATTGCGTCGCTTCGCTCGCAATGACGGTCAAAAAATAAAGCAGCCTGCCGGCGTTCTACAAAATTCCCGGCTTGCCGGCGCGCCAGCGCTCGTATTCGGTGGACAGCAGGGCGACATGCTCCCCTTCCTCCGCCGCCAGTTCCCGATAAAGCTGCCGTTCGGCCGATCCTTCGGGCGCCTGGGCGCTGCGTTCCCGGAAAAAGTCGACGGCGCGCTTTTCCAGGCCGATGGCGATGCGGAAAAGAGTGGCCGGGTCTTCCGGGCGGCCTTCGACGCCGGTATAGACGGCCAGCACCTCCATGCGGACCTCTTGCGACGAGGCGGGGATGGCGGTGTGGTAACGCCGCGACAAGGTCGCCATATGCTCCTTTTCCATGGCGGAAAACCGGTCGAACAAGCTCTTGAGATGCGGATCCGTCGATTCGGCGGCGGCCTGCTGGTAGAACGCCTGGCCGCCCAGTTCGATTTCGAAGGCGGCGCGGATGGCGCCGAGCGCCGCGGCGTCCTGGGCCGGCTGTTCGGTCAGGACGGCAAGCTGGCCGCCGCAGTGCGGGCAGGCGCCGTAGGGAAAGGCGAAGCCTTCGCTGACCTTGGCGCAGTCCTCGCAACGCCACTGCACCACCTGGTCGGCGCAGCAGATATAGCTTTCGTCGCCTTCCAGCGGCTGATGGCATTTCGGACAGAGCATGACGGGGTCTTTCTCCTGTCGGGCCGCGCTCGTCCGGGCGGCCGGAAGGCTTCCCGGCACGAAGGCGGCGGCGTCTTCGGCGGTGATCGGCCATGTGGTCTTGCCGCCCTGCAGATAGGCGCCGATCGCCTTGGCGGCGCGTCGTCCGGCCCCCATGGCCAGGATCACCGTGGCGCCGCCGGTCACGATGTCGCCGCCGGCGAAGACGCCGGGCAGGTTGGTCGCCTGGGTCCGGTCGTCGGCGGTGATATAGCCCCATTTGTTGAGTTCGAGACCGGGCGTCGACTGGCCGATGATCGGATTGGCGTTGGTCCCCAGGGCATAGATGACGGTGTCGCATTCCAGATCGACGAACTCGTCCAAGGGAACCGGTTTGCGGCGGCCCCGTTCATCGGGTTCGCCCAGTTCCATTTTCTGGACCGTCATGCCGAAGACGTCGCCTTGCTCGTCGACCTTGATCTCGACGGGGGCGTGCAGGAAATAGAACTCGATGCCTTCCTCCTTGGCATGGCGCAATTCTTCGATGCGGGCCGGCGCCTCGGCTTCCGAGCGCCGATAGACGCAGCGGACCGTCGGAGCCCCCAGCCGCTTGGCGACGCGCAGGCAATCCATCGCCGTGTTGCCGGCGCCGATCACCACCACGCTCTTGCCGAGGCTGATCGGCGTGTCGAGATAGGGGAACTTGTTGCCGCCCATCAGATTGACGCGGGTCAGGAATTCGTTGGCCGAATAGACCCGTCCGGCGAATTCGCCGGGAATGCCGAGGAAGGACGGCGCCCCGGCGCCGGCGGCGACGAACACCGCGTCGTAGCCTTTTTCCTCGATCAATTGGGGGACGGTGAAGGTCTTGCCGACCACCTTGTTGGTTTCGAATTTGACGCCGACATCCTTCAGCCGCTGAACTTCGCGCTCGATGATGTCCCGCGGCAGGCGGAAGGAGGGGATGCCGTATTGCAGCACGCCGCCGACCACGTGCAGCGCCTCATAAACGGTCACCTCGGCCCCGTAGCGGGCCAGATCGGCCGCGGCGCTCAGGCCGCCCGGCCCCGATCCGACGACGGCGACCTTGCCCAGCCGGCCGGCGAAGGCCGGCGGCACCGCCTTGCGGGCATGGGCGAAATCGCCGACGAAACGTTCCAGCCGGCCAATGGCCACCGGTTCGACCTTCCTGCCGATGACGCATTGCGATTCGCATTGCGATTCCTGAGGACAGACCCGTCCGCAGATGGAGGGGAAGATGCTGCTCTCGTAGATCGCCTCGAGGGCGCCGTCGAGGTCGCGGACCAGCAGATGGCGGATGAAGCGGGGGATGTCGACGGCGACCGGACAGCCGGAGACGCAGGTCGGCTTGTGACATTGAATGCAGCGTTCCGCCTCGAGAAGCGCGTCCTCGACCGCGTAACCGAGGTTCACCTCCTTGAAGTTGCGCGAGCGTTCGAGCGCGTCGCGTTCCGGCATCTTTCCCTGATGCGGCGTGACCGTCGACATCTTCTTGTAGGTGCGCTTGCCGTCGACGATCAGTATTTTTTCGAGATTGCAGACATGGGCGAAATCTTCATTGGCCCGGGTTTCCTGGCTTTTGAAGCGCTTCTGGCGGGCGTGCAATTCCTTGAAGTCGACCTGATGTCCGTCGAAGTCGGGGCCGTCGACGCAGGCGAATTTGACCTGGCCGCCGACCGTGACGCGGCAGGATCCGCACATGCCGGTGCCGTCGACCATGATGGTGTTGAGCGAGACCATGGTCTTGACGCCGTAGGGGCGCGTGGTTTCGACGCAGGCCTGCATCATCGGCAGGGGACCGATGGCGATGACCAGGTCGGGTTTGTCGTTGTCGAGGACGTCCTTCAACGCCTGCGTCACGAAGCCCGGCCGGCCGTAGCTGCCGTCGTCGGTGCAAAGGATGAGGTCGTCGCTTTCCTGCTGGAATTTGTCTTCCCAGAACACCAGGTCCTTGTTCCGGAAGCCCATGATGCCGGTGGTGCGGTTGCCGGCCGCCTTGAAGGCGCGCAATTGCGGATAGACCGGGGCGACGCCCAGGCCGCCGCCGACCAGCACGACATGCCCGGCCTTCTCGATATGCTGCGGCAGGCCGAGCGGGCCCACGAAATCGTCGAAGCTGTCGCCTTCCTGATAATTGTCGCGCATTTCCCGCGTCGTCTTGCCCAGCGCCTGGACGACGATGGTGACGGTGCCCTTGTCGCGGTCGTAATCGGCGACGGTCAGCGGAATGCGTTCGCCGCCCTCGTAAAGGCGAACCATGACGAAATGCCCGGGCTGGGCCGACTGGGCGACATCGGGGGCCAAGATCTCCCACAGGAAGGAGGTCTCGGAAAAAACTTCACGGCGAACGATCGGATACATGGCTTTCTCGGAGGCAGGGGACGAAATTATTTGGCGGTACGTTAATCTTCCGCCGCCTGGCCTTCAAGGTGTCAGTGTCCGATCAGTTCCTCCGCATGGCGTCGGCCATGGCCGGGACATTGTGGCGGAACATCTTCAGATAGCTGTCGGCCGGACCGCCGTCCGCCGACAAGGTGTCGGAATAGAGCGTGCCGCCGACCACGGCGCCGCTTTCATGGGCCAATTGCTCGATCAATCTGGGGTCGGTCATCGATTCGATGAACAGGGCCCGGATGCCTTCCGTCCTGATCTGGCGGGTCAATTGCCCCAAGCCGGCGGCGGTCGGTTCGCTGTCGGTGCTGAGGCCGACCGGCGCCAGGAAGGTGACGCCGTAAGCCGTGCCGAAATAGCCGAACGCGTCGTGCGAGGTGATGATCTTGCGCTTGGCCGGCGGAATCCCGGCGATCTGCTGGCGGACCCACCCGTCGAGGGCCGCGATCTCGGCGTCCAGCCGCCCGGCCCGATCCCGATAACCGGCGGCATTGGCCGGATCGGCCTGGATGAGGGCGGCGGCGATGTTGCGCACATAGATCCGTCCGTCGGCGAGATTCTGCCAGGCGTGCGGATCGGTGACCGGGGCGCCCTTGCCGGCTCCGCCGTTCCCTTCGACCATGGTTTGCGCCGCGACACCGTCCGCGGCGACCAGGACCCGTCCCCGGTAGCCCGACGCCTTGATCAGGCGGTCGAGCCAGCCTTCCATGCCGAGGCCGTTGACCACCACCAGATCGGCGCCGGCGATGGATTTGGCGTCGCGCGGCGCCGGCTGATAGACATGGGCGTCGCCGCCGGGAGCCACCAGAGTGGTGACGGCGACCGTCTCCCCGCCGACGGTGCGGACCAGATCGCCGATGACGCTGAAGGTGGCGACGACCTGCAACGGCGCCGCCGACGCGGCGCCGGTCAGCGCCAAAAGAAGCACGGCGGCGGCGGCGAATCGTGTCGGCAGGCGTTCGATCATCATCTTCCATTTCAGGCGCGGGCGGTGGTCGTGGATCGTCATGTTATAATATATCCCCTGGCCGGGCCGAAAGGCGCCGGCGAAACCTTCGGCGCGGCGAAGATCACTTCATGATGGACAGCGCGGCGGCAAGCTGATTTGTTATAACATAACGCTTGGAGATAATGTGACCGTGGATCGGGAAATGCACCGGAGCGGACCGATCGTTTCGCCCCTGCTGTGGAGCGTCCGGCGGCGCCTGGCCGTCGCCGCCGCGACGGCGGCCGGACTGTGGATCGTGGTGGGATGGGCCTTGGACTGGTGGAAATGACCGCGTCGGAAACCCTGGTGTCCTTGCGCGACGTCACCGTCGCCTATGACCGCCATCCCGCCATTCATCATCTGAGCGGCTCTTTCGCCCGGGGCAGCCTGACCGCCGTGGTCGGGCCGAACGGCGCCGGCAAGAGCACGCTGATCAAGACGGTCGCCGGCCTGCTGCGGCCGGTCGAGGGGCGATTGCTTCTGGCCGATGTCGTGCCCAAGGATATCGCCTATCTGCCGCAGCTGGCCAGCATCGACGACAGTTTCCCGATCTCGGTGAAAGATGTCGTGTTGCTCGGGCTGTGGCGGCGCACCGGGGCTTTCGGACGGATCACCAGGGCGATGTGCGACGAGGCGTCGAAGGCCCTGTCGACGGTGGGGCTCGACGGCTTCGAGGAGCGGGCCTTCGGTTCGCTGAGCGCCGGCCAGCGCCAAAGGGTCCTGTTCGCGCGCGTTCTCATCGCCGACAGTCCGCTGATCCTGCTCGACGAGCCCTTCAGCGCCGTCGACAGCCGGACCGTCGCCGATCTGATCCGTCTGGTCGAGCATTGGCATCGGGAAGGACGGACCGTGGTCGCCGTGCTGCACGACCACGACCAGGTGCGCCGGCATTTCCCGGAAAGCCTGCTGCTGGCCCGCGAATTGGTGGCGTGGGGGAGGACCGACGAGGTTCTGTCCCCGGCGAATTTGCTGCGGGCGCGGGCCATGAGCGAAGCCTGGGACATGGATGCCGACGTCTGCCGGGGCGCCGCATGAGCCTGCTCTATGATTGGCTGATCGGCCCCTTTGCCGATTTCAGCTTCATGCGCCGCGCCCTGGTCGCCTGCCTGGCCCTGTCGCTGGGGTCGGGGGCGATGGGGGTCTTCCTGGTGCTGCGGCGGATGAGCCTGATCGGCGACACCATGGCGCATTCGGTCCTGCCGGGGGCGGCGATCGGTTTCATGCTGGCCGGCGTGTCGCTGCCGGCGATGAGCCTGGGCGGCTTTCTGGCCGGCCTGCTGGTGGCCCTGGCGTCCGGCCTGGTCAGCCGGTTCACGCCCTTGAAGGAGGATGCGAGCTTCGCCTCCTTCTTCATGATCTCCCTGGCGATCGGCGTGCTGCTGGTTTCGACCCACGGCAGCACGGTCGATCTGATGCATGTGCTGTTCGGCAGCATCCTGGCGGTCGACGACGGCGCGCTGGTTCTCATGGCCTCGGTGGCCACGGTGACCTTGCTGCTGCTGGCCATGATCTTCCGCGGTCTGGTGGCCGAATGTTTCGATCCGCTGTTCCTGCGCGCCCTCAATGGTCGCGGCGGGCTTTACCATGTGCTGTTCCTGGTCCTGGTCGTGCTCAACATGGTCAGCGGCTTCCAGGCGCTGGGCACCCTGATGGCGGTGGGCCTGATGATGCTGCCGGCCACCGCCGCCCGTTTCTGGGTGGCGGACGTCTGGTCGCTGATCGGTCTGGCGACGCTGACGGCCTTCGTTTCCGGTTATGTCGGCCTGGTGCTGTCCTATCAGTTCAATTTGCCGTCAGGTCCGGCGATCGTCCTGGTGGCCGGGGCGATCTATTTGATTTCCCTGGCGATCGGCCCCAGGGACGGCATCTTCCGTCATCTTCTGACCCGGCGGCATCTGCGGTCCTGACGGGCCGCGCCGCACATCGGCGGCGGTTCTCCGGGCGACAATTGTTGCGATGCGTTCAGATACCATTTACATTTTCCCCGATGTTGGCAGGCCGCCGCTCAGTGCGGTTCCGGAAAAGCGAGTGGGGAACGATCATCTCGCCGATACGAATGACAGGGATCGCCTTCGCTTGCCTGACCGACGGGCGGCAGTCCGCCACCGTTCCACGCCAAGCCAGCTTATCCCGCGGATCCTGAGGCATGGGCAGTTCATCCCCGGCCGCCGACGACGGCAATATGACGAGCACCCTGACCGGCGCCGACCGTGCCTTGCTGGTGGAGCTGGCGCGTTTGCGCAAGTCTCCTCAAGGGGTTCGGGCGGTCCATATCCTGTCCTCGGTGGTGGCCTCGCGCCAGAAGTTCGTGAAGGAAGCCGAAGCCGCCAACCAGGTGATTCTGTCGGTATTGGTCACCGGCGCCTATCATAAGGTCTTCAATCTCAGCAACGGCGATATCGTCTTCATTTACTCCCAGGTGACGACCTCGGCCATCGTCTCCCTGTGCACGGCCCTGGAAACCAGCCTGTTCATGGGTGTCCAGCCGCAGAAGAACGTGTATGGGGATTTCGGCAATTACAAAATTTTCGATCTGTCGCGTGATATCAGCGACGTCATCGAAGGCATCCGACTGACTCTTTCCACGGAAAGGAAGGTGGTCAGTGCCAAGCAGCCGATCGACGTCAAGCATATGGAGTATGTGAATACTCAGATTCGAGGGTCGAATATCCGATCCATCGTTTTCAACCAGCCCGTATACAACATCTCCCATCGGAAACCGTCTATCGAGTTTCTTGAGTTTTACACATCGATTCAGAAACTTGAGCAGCTTTTCGCGCCGGATCGGTCGATTCCCGGCAATCCCTGGCTGTTCAATCTGATCAAGCGCGAACTCGACGCCGCCGTGATGCGGGCCATCAGCAGCGAAATTCCCAGCTATCGGCACAAGGCCTTCAGTCTCAATCTGCAGGTCGACAGCTTCATGTCCGACGGCTTTCGCGAATTCATCGGCTCGCTGCCGGTCAAATTGGCCGGACGCATCTATGTCGAGATCGAAAAGACCGACCTGATCCAGCATTCCGATTTTCTGGGGGATATTTTCCAGCGCGCCGCCGGCATGCGGGTGCCGCTTTGCATCGACGGGGTCTCGCACCATGACGTGGCGTTGCTGCGCCTGTCGCGGATGAAGTGCGATTTCGTCAAGCTGAAGTGGACCCCGGAGATCCTGAAACTGGCCGACGAAGCCCTGGAAGTTCTGCTCGGCGACCTCAAGGCGTCGTCCGCCAGGGTCATCCTGACCCGGTGCGACACGCCCAATTCGCTCTCTTTCGCGCGGTCGGCCGGCATCGAATTCATCCAGGGCTATCTGGCCGATGAATTTTTCAGATCCGGCGAAATCCTGCAGTAGAACCGAAGGGCTCGTTATGAGGCGGTTATTGTTTTACCGGCCCTAAAAGGTCCCGGCGCATCTGCTCGAGCCAGGCGAGGCGTTCGCGCAACTGCTTGATATCGTGATCGAGCCAGGCCAGCAGGGCGATGCCTTCCCCCTTGCTGGCGGCCTGCAGGTCCTCGATCCGCACCAGTTCGGATTCGCAGACGTCCAGCAGCATATCGATCTGCCGTCCCTGTTCCTTGGGGTCCAGCAAATGCAGGAAGCGGAACTTCAGGGTGATCACCAGCTTGGTCAGATCCGACGACGGCCGCAGCTTGGCGGTCAGCAGACCTTGCAGTTCCCGGCGTCCGGCGGCGCTGATGGCCAACAGGGCGTCGTCCTCCATGCCTTGTCCGTCGATGGCGTCGACCAGACCCTCGTAACGCAGCAGCTCGATCGAGGTGCCCATCAAATCGAGGGAGGGGCCCATGACGCGGCCGCAGAAATGCCGCACCGATCCGGCCAGGTCGCTGTAGCGCATCGGCCCGGCCGCGATGGTGCCCAGCGCGCAGACACGCACGGCCTCCTTCGGGGTTAGGGTATGGTCAGCGAACATGATCGACCCAGTTCTTCTTTGTGCATCAGAAGATAATATAGGGCGGTTCAGCCTGTTCGTCCATCGCCGGAACGACGATGGCTGAAATAGCCCCCGGGCGCCGGGCGGATGCCTTGCGCCCGAGGGCCGTCGTCAAGCGGCCCGCTGAATTCCCAATTGGCTCCACACTTCGACGATGGCCGTCATCAGGCGGTCCATCATGGCGTCGTCGTGCAGCGGCGTCGGCGTGAGCCGCAGGCGCTCCGTTCCCTTCGGAACGGTCGGATAATTGATCGGCTGCACATAGATATTATGACGGCGCAGCAGGTCGTCCGAGGCTTGCTTGCAGAGCACCGCGTCGCCGACCATGACCGGCACGATGTGGCAAACCGAGGGAAGCAGGGGAATGCCCGCGCTCGCCAGCCGGCGCTTCAGGGTCGCCGCCCGTTCCTGATGGCGTTCGCGGATTTCGTTGTGATTCTTGAGGAACCGGATGCTGGCGAGGGCGCCGGCCGCCACCGCCGGCGGCAGCGACGAGGAAAAGATGAAGCCGGGGCCGAAGCTGCGGACGAAATCGGTCAGGGATTTCGAGGCGGCGATATAGCCGCCGACCACGCCGATCGCCTTGGCCAGGGTTCCCTGGACGATGGTGATGCGGTCGAGGACGCCGTCCCGTTCGCAGACGCCCGAACCGGAATCGCCATACATGCCGACCGCATGGACTTCGTCGCAATAGGTCATGGCGTTGTATTTGTCGGCGATATCGCAGATCTGCGCCAGCGGGGCGATATCGCCGTCCATCGAATAGACGGATTCGAAAGCCACCAGTTTGGGCGCCGCCGGATCGACGGCCGCCATCTGGCGTTCGAGATCGTCGAGATCGTTATGTTTGAAGATATGGCGTTGCGCCTTGCATTGCCGGATGCCCTCGATCATCGAATTGTGGTTGAGGGCATCCGAGAAGATATGCAGATCGGGAATCTGGTTGCCCAGGGTGCTGAGCGTGGTCTGATTGGCGACATAACCGGAATTGAACAGCAGGGCGGCTTCCTTGCGGTTCCAGCCGGCCAGCTCTTCCTCCAGCAGGACATGATAATGGTTGGTGCCGGAGATGTTCCGCGTTCCGCCGGCCCCGGCGCCGCAAAGCTGGACGGCTTCGCACATCGCCTCGAGGACCTTGGGATGCTGCCCCATTCCCAGATAGTCGTTGCTGCACCAGACGGTGACGTCGTGGACATGACCGTCGCGATAGTTCTTAGCCGTCGGGAAGGATCCCGCCTGCCGTTCCAGATCGGCGAAAACACGGTACCGGCCCTCTCGCCGCAAATCGGCAATACGATTGGCGAAGAACTGTTCGTAATCCATTGTTTGCCTCGCTCCGCGCCGCCACACACCGGCGCGCCTCAAGAATTGCTTTCCAACGTCGTCGCGGCGGCGGCAATCACCACTGCCCCGAGGACGATTCAAGTGCCGCTCGGACTTTCAGGCTCGATCCGGAATGCTTGACTGTTTCCTCGACGGATCCTAACGGGCCCAAAACGACAGTGCAACTATGACCGGTAAATTCCATTGCCGCTTCGGCCCGGCAATCGATGGATTGTTGCTCCCCTCCATCGCGTCGCGGCGGACTCAAGGTTTGGTATGAGGTTTCATCCGGTAGGCGTAAACGAACACGTGATCGAGGGAACTGGCCCCCCGCTGGCCGCGTGTCTTCAAGACCGTTCGGAAATACTCCTCGACCTCCCATGCTTGCAAGTCATCTTTCGCCCGGCGGGCGATCCAGGCGTCTCCGGCGGTCCGTAATTTATGGATGTTGAACAAGGCGTGCTTCGGTTTGTCGCTGACGCTGAGGAACCATTCGTTGTACCCCCCGCCGACGGTGGCCATGTGAGACTGGATTTCCTCGATGATCTGCGCGCGCGGCTTTCCGCTCATCCTTATCCCCACCTCGTTGCGGATCCATGTCCCCCGGATATGCTATGCGTCGCCCGCCACCGAGACAATTCAGAAATCTCAACGCGTCCAGGTCCGGTGCCGGCGCGCCTGCAAATCGACTTCGACGATACGGTGATTGTTGGTGTCCGAAACCAGCAGCCGCGCCGGTCCGGCGACGGCCAATCCGGCGGCTTCGCCCAACGGCAGGCACAGGCTGTCCTCGCAGTGCCCGAGGTCGATATCCTCGACCCGCGCCCGGTTCAGGTCGAGGCGCCGCAGCACGCCGTTATAGCTGTCGGCGACCAGCAGGGTCTCGTCGTCCATCGCCACCCCCATCGGATGCTGCAGCAGCGCCTGGTCGAACGGACCATTGCGGTGGCCGAACTCGAAAAGGCCATGGCCGACGATGGAGTGGATCCACGGATTGGCGCCCAGCGTCAGCAAGCGGATCGACGAGGTTTCGGCGTCGGCGAAATAAAGTCCCCGGCCGTCGGCCGTGGCGGCCAGGCCGCTGGGCTGGGCCAGCAGGGCATATTCCGCCGGACCGTCGACGATGTTTTCGCCGCCGGTTCCGGCGATGGGACGTATTTCGAGGCTGGAAAGGTCGAAACGGGCGATCTGATGGGTGCCGGCGTTGGCCAGGAACAGGGCGTCGCCGATCCGCTCGACATCCCAGGGCGAGGCCAGCGCCAGGTCGCGCCCCAGCCTGGTCTGGCGGAGCGCCGCGCCGCGCTCGCCCTGGCCGGCCAGGGTCGATACCTGTCCGCTCGCCCGGTCGATGCCGCGCAAGGCGTGGTTGCCGGTGTCGGCGACCCAAAGGGTCCGCCGGCCGCAGATCAGCCCCTGCGGCGCATTGAAGCCGGCGACGGCGGCCGGGCCATCCTCGAAGCCGGCCGTTCCGGATCCATAGCGGGCCGATTCGCGCCCCTGGTCGTCGAACACCACGATCTGATGATGCCCCGTATCGGCCACCGCCCAGCCGGGCCGGTCCCCGGCCAGCCGGCAAGGCTTGATCTTGCCCGGGAAGCGCAGGGCGCCGCCGACCTCGGGAGTCGCGGCGGGCGAAAAGACGGCCGGGCTCAGTGTTCCCTTCGCCGCGAATTCGCTCAGCATGCCCTGCAGGCCCTTGATCAGGGCGTCCGGATCGGGTTCGCCGGGCAGATGGCCGATGATATATCCGTCGGGCGACAAAAAGACCATCGTCGGCCAGGCGCGGATGGCATAGGCCTGCCATAGGGCCATCGCCGGATCGTGGGCGACGGGATGGGTGATGCCGTAGCGAAGGATGGCCTGGCCGACAGCCTCGGGGCGCTGTTCGGCGCTGAATTTCGGCGAATGGACGCCGACCACGGCCACCTTGTCCGGGAAAAGCTGCTCGACGCGCCGCAGCGTCGGAATCATATGGATGCAATTGATGCAGCAGGAGGTCCAGAAATCGAGAATGCCGATACGGCCGCGAAGATCGGCCAGGGAAAGCGGCGACGGCGTGTTGTACCAGACCAGGTCGAAACGGTTGATCTCGGGGGCGCGCGAAATGCCGAGCATGTCGGAACCTCGGGACTCTCGGGTTTTTTGAAACGGGAGGCCCCTTGAATTAGGCTCCGCCTGGGACGGAATACAAGGGCGGGCGGTTGACAAGCCCGGGGCGCGCCGGGACACTGCCGCGAGCGGCTTGCCCGCGCCCCGGTCACAATCGAATGGGAGACGATCTGATGAAATGGATTGCGTTGCTCGCCGCTGGCGTCTTGGGATTCGCCGTCTCCGCCGGGGCCGCCGAAACGAAGGCCGGCGCCCTGACCATCGAGACTCCCTGGGCCCGTGCGTCGGCCGGAAGCGCGGCGGGGGCTTTTCTGACCATTCGCAACGAGGGGGCGGACGACAGGCTGCTGGCGGTGACCAGCCCGGCCGCCGGCGACGTGCAGCTGCATGTCACCATCAAGGAGGGCGACGTGATGAAAATGAGGCCGATGGACGGTCTCGACCTGCCGGCGCAAGGCCAGGCGGTCCTGCAGCCGGGCGGCAGCCACATCATGCTGATGGGCTTGAAAGCGCCGCTGAAGGAAGGGGATTCCCTGCCGCTGACGCTGCATTTCGCCAAGGCGGGAACGGTCGACGTCGTCGCCCAGGTCCTGAAAGCCGGGGCGAGCGGCCCGATGGCGGAACACGATCACAGCCATATGATGATGATGGAGCAGCAGCACACCCATTGAATGCCTGGTGCGATGCGGAGGCGCTTCGGGATGGCGGAGGGCTTGGGGAAACACGGACGGATGCGGACAGCCACGGATGGACACGGACGAGCGCCGCAGGCATGCTTCTCTTTCTCCAACCGAAGGCGGGCGCGAGAGGGTGGGAACGCCTGCGGCGCTTCTTTTTATCCGTGTTCGTCCGTGGCTGTCCGCGTCCGTCCGTGTTGCCCAAAACCTTCTCCGCCCCACGGACGGCCGGACCGGCGACGAGCCGCTATCGGCCGATCGATCGCGGATCCAAGGCGTCCTGCAGGCCGTCGCCCAGCAGGTTGAAGGCCAGGACCGTCAGGAAGATCAGGGCGCCCGGCCACAGGGCCAGGGCCGGCGCGTTGTAGAGCTGGTCCAGGGCGTTGGACAGCATGTTGCCCCAGCTCGGCAGCGGCGGCTGGACGCCCAGCCCCAGGAAGGACAAGGCGCTTTCCAGCAGGATGATGTTGCCGATCGACAATGTCGTGGCGACGATGACCGGCTGGGCGACGTTGGGCAGAATATGGCTGACCATGATGCGGCCGGGCCCGGCGCCCAGGGCTTCGGCGGCGCGGACGAAATCCTGCACCTTGACGGAAAGCGTGGCGGCGCGGACCAGGCGCGCCACGGTGGTCCAGCCGACCAGGCCGATGATGACGACGATGCGGCCCAATCCGGCCCATTCCGACTGGAAGGCGTCGGCCGGCAAGCCCAGCTTGGCGGGATCGACGGCCCCCAGGACGATCAGCACCGGCAACAGCGGAAGGGCGATCACCCCATCGGTCAGGCGCATCAGCAAGGCGTCCGCCATGCCCCCCAGATAGCCGGCCAGAAGGCCGACGACGGTGCCGAAAAGCGCGGCGACCAGCGCGGTCAGCAGTCCGACCGCCAGGGAAACCTGACCGCCGCGGAGCAGGCGGACCAGCAGGTCGCGCCCGACCTCGTCGGTCCCCAGCGGATGGGCGGCCGACGGCGCCGCCAATTGCGCCATGATGTCGATGGATTGGGCATCGAGGCCCAGTCCCTGCTCGATCCAGGGGACGGCGCCGGTGGCGCCGGCCAGCAGCAGCAGGATGGCCAAGCCGAACCGGGCCGAGGCATGGGAGAACAGCCCCCTCATCGGTTGTCGATCCTCGGGTCGAGCAGGCCGTAGGCGCAATCGGCCAACAGGCTGCCGGCCAGCGTCAGGCCGGTGGCCAGCATCAGCCCGGCCAGGGCCAGATTGTAATCGTTGCCCATCACCGCATCGTAGATCAGCTTGCCCATGCCCGGATAGGCGAACACCGTCTCGGTGACGACGATGCCGGAGAACAATGTGCCGAGGTCGAGCGCCAGGATGGTGACCACCGGAATCATGGCGCTCCGCAGGGCATGGCGCAGCACGACCTGCGGCCATGACAGGCCCTTGGCCCGCGCCGTGCGGATCCAGTCCTGGCGCAGCACGCCGATCATCGCCGCGCGCATATAGCGCATGTAATGGCCGAAGCCGGCGACGGCCAAGGCCAGGACCGGAAGGGCCAGATGGCGCAGGCGGTCGAGGCCGCCGCCGCCGCCGGCCGACTCGACGCCCGAGGCGGGAAGCCAGGCGAGGCCGACGGCAAAGACGATGATGGCGACCAGGCCCAGCCAGAAGACCGGCAGGGAGATGGCGGCGAAGGCGGCCAGATTGAGCAGATGGTCGAGCATCCGTCCCCGACGCAGCGCCGCGGCCACGCCGGCCGGCAAGGCGACCAGCAGGGCCAGCGACAGGCTGCAGGCCATCAGGGCCAGGCTGTTGGCGAGCGGCTGGACCAGCGTGCCGGCCACCGATCGCGCCGACAGCCGCGAATAGCCGAGATCGCCGGACAGCACCGTGCCCAGCCAATGGCCGTAGCGAAGCGTCCACGGACGGTCGATGCCGTAGAGCGCCTTCAGCCGGGCGACGTCTTCCGGCGTCATGGTCGGCGAACCGGCGGCCATCAGGCTGACCGGATCGCCCGGCATCAGGGAGATCAATCCATAGACCAGGAAGGACATGATCAGCAGGATCAGGACCGATTGCGCGAGGCGGATGGCGAGATGGCGCAGCATCGGCGGCTATTTCTCGGCATGCCAATTTTCCGCCCACAGCGTGGTCGGATATTGATGTCCGGTCGGTTCGACGCCCTTCAGCCATTGAGGCAGGACGAAGGGAACGGCATGGAAGGTCAGGGGCAGGGCCGGCAAATCCTCGGCATAGAGCGCCTGCAGCTGGTGCCACAGGACCCGGCGCTTTTCCTTGTCCAGCTCGCCTTCGATGGCGTCGAGCAGGCGGTCCATCTCCGGATTCTTGTAGCCGCCGGTATTCTGGCCGGCGAAATTGTTGGCCTGGACCGGCGCCATGTTCGAGGCCAGCGTGGTGCGGGGCAGGCTTTCCGGGAACGAGCTCCAGGCGAACAGCGCCAGCGACGGAAAGGCATGCTTGAGAACCGTTTCGCCGAAAAAGGTGCGGGGCGGCTGGTTCCGCAAGGTGACTTCGACGCCCAGGCGCTTCCATGCCTGCTGGGCGACCAGCTCGATCGCCTCGCGGGTGCGGTTGCCGGCCGTGGTCATCAGTTCGAGGGCGAGCCTGTCGCCCCCGGCGTTGCGCCGCGCGCCGTCCGGTCCGGCCATCCAGCCCGCCTGCTCGAGCAGTTCCGCCGCTTTTTGGGGGTCGAAGGGATAAGTCTTGATGTTGGGGTCGGCGCACCAGTCCATCGCGCTGACATCGCTGTCGGCGACCGTCTGCTTGCCCTGGAAAATCTGCCGGATCATCGAAGCGCGGTCGAGCCCGTAGAGCAAGGCCTGCCGGACGCGCCGGTCGGCGAGGATCGGGTTGTCGACATTGACGGTGATCTGCTCGTAGAACAGTTCGGGCTTGTAAACCACCACCCACTCGGGACGCTTGCGGCGTTCGAAGGCGACCGCCCCATCCACGGTCATGCCCAACTCGCCGGCCACCATGTCGATGTCGCCCGACAGCAGATTGGCCTCCAATGCCGGAGTCGTCTCGATGACCTTGACGATGATTTTGCCGAAAGCCGGCTTTTTTCCGTACCAGGTGGGATTGGGTTCGAAGACGATATATTGGCCGCGGACCACGCTGGTCGGACGATAGGGACCGAAATAGAGGCCCGGATTGGTCACGTCCGTCTCGTAACGGCTTTTGGTCTTGTAGTCGATGGGCGTCGAGAAGGCGTCCTTTTCCAGATGGGCCGGAAGCACCTCGAAATCGTTGATGGCGTTGTAATCGAAGGCGACCCTGGTCAGATGCACGGTGAAGGTCTTGGCGTCCTTGGCGTCGATGGCCCGGATGCGGCGGAACGTCTCGCCATGCGAAACGCCGCTGTCGGGATGCTTGCCGACGTCCCAGGAAAACAGAATGTCCTCGGTGGTGACGGGAACGCCGTCGCCCCAGCGGGCGTCCGGCTGAAGATGATAGGTGACGGCCATCCCCTTGCGGCCATCGGCAAGCGTCTCGACGACGGCTTGGCCGTTCTCCAGGCTCGGCAACTCGGTGCACAGCATGCAAACCAGTTTCCAGTCCTTGTCGTAGAGCGTGAGGGGCCGGCGGGCGAAACCCAGGACATAGCTTTTGGCCACCGTGCTATCGATCAACGGATTGAAATTGGTCGGAAATTGAGAAACGCCGACGACCAGTTGATTGGTCTCGGCATGAGGGGAACCCGGCAACGAAGCGAGAAGAAGGGCGAAAAGGCTGAGGACGAGCTGTCGGCATGGCGACATCGGGCGGGCTCCGCGAAAGGACTGGCCCGATGGTAATACAGCTTGGTGGCGCAGGCGATTTGTTTGGGCAGCGCGCTCCGCCGGCCGGCAGGTCGATCGGACTGCCAAGGAAAAGTGGCACCGGCGTCCCCGCCGGTGTCCGCCGCTTGCAAAGGCGGAGTCTTTCTCCACCGGCAGGGACGCCGGTGCCACTGGCGAAGCAATCCGGCGACAAAGGGCCGCCCCCTGATTGCCGCGCCGTCGCGTCGCTTTGAAGAGGGGCGCCCCTTCCCCGGAATCGCAGGGGAAACGGGGAAGGGGCGGTGCGGCGCTCAAAGGGTGGGGCATCGAGCGCCACGGGACAGGAAACACCTTTGTTCCCTGATCCGGATTAAGCCATGCTTCGGTAACGGCTTGATTGCGAGCAGCCGTTCTTTTGGTATCGTTCTGTAACATCGGCGATGGACGAAACGCCGCGTTACCGGAAAACCCTGCCCCGAGGAAAACCCCGCGCTATAGTCCCATCATGACAGAGCCTCATGCCCCCCACATCCTGGTGGTCGACGACGACCGGGAGATCCGCAGTCTTCTGGCCCGCTTCCTGGTCAAGCACGGGCTGAGGGTGAGTTCCGCCAAGGATGGCCCCGAGATGATGAAAATCCTCGACGGTTCGGCCGTCGATCTCGTGGTGCTCGATCTCATGCTGCCCGGCGAGGACGGCCTGTCGCTCTGCCGGCGCCTGCGGGCGACCTCGACGCTGCCGGTGATCATGCTGACGGCGATGGGCGACGATACCGACCGCATCGTCGGCCTGGAGATGGGGGCCGACGACTATCTGCCGAAGCCTTTCAGCCCGCGGGAATTGCTGGCCCGCATCAAGGCGGTCCTGCGCCGGGTCCATGCCCTGCCGGGCACGCCGGCGTCGTCGGGCGACGTCTTGCGCTTCGACGGCTGGACGCTGGAACTGGGGCCGCGCCGCTTGCTGTCGCCCGGCGGGGACGAGGTCGAACTGTCGACCGGCGAATATGAACTGCTGCTGGCCTTCGTCACCCACCCGCGCCGGGTGCTCAGCCGCGACCAATTGCTCGATCTGGCCCGCGGGCGCTCGGCCGCGCCCTTCGATCGCAGCATCGATATCCAGGTGATGCGGCTGCGCCGCAAGATCGAGGCGGATCCCAAGGAGCCGCGACTGGTCAAGACGGTGCGCGGCGGCGGCTATGTCTTTGCCGCCGAGATCTCTTCATGAAGGCGATTCTGCGCTGGTTCTGGCCGGACACCCTGGTCGGCCGGACGGTGCTGGTCCTGCTGGTCGGCCTGCTGCTGTCCCAGGTCGCCGGGGTCGTGCTCTATTCGATGAACCGCCTGGAATACGCCAGCCGGCTGGGGGGGCGGCAAACGGCGGAACGCATCGCCGGCGTCGTCAAACTGGTCGAGGACACGTCGGAAAGCGAACGGGGACGGATCATCCGGGCGATGGAGCTGCCGGGACTGCGGATCGGCTGGGGCCGGAGCCCGCTGATCTCCTATGGCGACGGCGAACGCGATGGCGCCGTGGTGGCGCAGGACGAACTGCTCCATCGGCTGACCGGACACGAGGTTCGCATCTCGCTGGGGCCGTTGCCGCCGTTTCCTCCGCCGCCGGCGATGGGAAACCGCCCCGACCGCGACGCGGGTCCCGGCCCGGAAGCGGGGGGCGGCTCCGCTCCGCGGTTCGGACCGGGCGCCGCTCCGGTTCCGGACTCGGGGCCGGCGCCCGGCCCGGGGATGTTCCGGCGCGGCCATCCGCCGATGACCAGGGTGGCGGTGCATCTCGACGACGGCTCCTGGCTGAATTTCGTCGCCGATCTTCCACCCGAGGAGCCGCTGCTGCGCCCGCGCTTCTTCGGGCCGCTCAGCGGCGGCCTGCTGGTGGTGATGGCGCTGTCGGTGCTTGCCGTGCGTCGGGCCGCCAAGCCCTTGGCGGTGCTGGCGGCGGCGGCGCAGCGTTTGGGACGTGACGTGACGGCGCCGCCGGTGCCGATTTCCGGTCCGCGCGAGGTGCGCGCCGCCGCCCAGGCCTTCAATGAAATGCAGACCAGGCTGCGCCGTTTCGTCGAGGACCGCACGCAGATGATCGCGGCGATCAGCCATGATTTGCGGACGCCGATCACGCGCCTGAAGCTGCGCGCCGAATTCGTCGACGACGACGAACAGCGGGTCAAGATGCTGTCCGACCTCGACGAGATGGAGGCGATGATCGCCTCGACATTGGCCTTCGCCCGCGACGACGCGGCGCGGGAGGCCCGCCGTCCCCTCGATCTGGCGCTGCTGCTCGAAGAGTTGTGCGGCGAATTCGACGCCCGTTATCAGGGCCCGGCCCATCTGACCATCAACGCGGGCGTCTCCGGACTCAAACGCGCCTTCGCCAATCTGCTGGACAATGCCCGGAAATATGGAGGCGGCGCCGATGTGACGCTGGCCGCCGAGGAGGGCCTGGCGACGGTGACCATGACGGACACCGGGCCGGGCATTCCGGATGTCGAAATGGGTCGGGTCTTCGCCCCGTTCTATCGGGTGGAAAATTCCCGCAATCGGGATACGGGGGGGACCGGCCTGGGATTGTCGGTGGCACGTTCAGCCATCAGGGCGCACGGCGGGGATATCGTCCTGGCCAACCGGGCCGAAGGCGGGCTTTGCGTGACGGTCGACCTACCCCTCTAAGGACTTGGCGCGAGATAATCGCGCCAAGTCCTTGAGCTTCGATACGACGCCTCCGCTCCGCTTTCGGCGGGCTCAGGCGCCGCTCGGGCTTTGGGGCCCGGTCCGGTTATTCCGTCCCAGGCCCTAAGCACGCCGGAACGCCGGGGCGTTCCCGGCGTTCCGGCTTCTTTACGGCAAGGGCGGTCAGCCCTGGAAGTCTTCGACTTCCTTGGCCGAGGTCAGCAGCAAAACGATGAGGAACAGCGCGGCGGTCAGGGCCAGGCCGAGATAGATCGCCAGGCCGAAGAGGTTGATCTTGAACACGGCATAGCCGACGAAGATGCTGAGATAGACGATCAGGCCAACCAGGGCGATGCCCAGGGAGCCCAGGGTCTTGGCAGTTGCGGACATATGAAACCTCCTTCGCGGCCATTGGCGGGGTCGAGACGATGACCAAAGGGCTTTAGCCGATCGGCGCCGGCTTGTCCATTGCGCCGAAGGTCCAGGCCTGCGGTCGAGACCGCGCGACGGGGGCGAGCCGCGGTCAATGGCGCGGCGGCGGCGGCGCGGGCGGCGCCGTTTTGCGGCGGCGGACCTCGTCTCCGGCCGTGCGGTCGAGGCCGAGCACGTCGAAAAGCGCGCCCAGCGCGATCAGGCCGACGATGACGAAGGCGATCTGAAAGCCGGCCAGCGGAATGATCCCGCCCGGGGCGTCCGGTGCCACCAGCCCGGCGATCCTGAGGGCGACGGCGCCCAGGGCGATCCCCATTCCCATCGACATCTGCTGCGCCGCATTGAAAAGCGTGTTGGCGCTGCTCATCTGGCTTTCCGGCACATCGGCGAAGGCCAGGGTGTTGAGGGCGGTGAACTGCATGGAACGGGTCAGCCCGCTGACGAAGAGAACGGCGACGATCACCGGGACCGGCGTGGCCGGGGTGAGGAAGGCGCAGGCGAAGATGGTGACGGCGTTCAGCATGCCGTTGACGAGCAGGGTGGCGCGGAAGGTGAAGCGGCGCAGGACGGGCGTCGTCATCGGTTTCATGACCAGATTGCCGGCGAAGACCGCCAGGACCAGCAGCCCGGAGGCGAAGGCGCTGAGGCCGAAGCCGACCTGGAACAGCAGCGGCAGCAGGAACGGAATGGAACCGATGCTGAGGCGGAACAGCGAGCCGCCCCAGATCGTCGTCGCGTAACTGCGGATGCGGAGCGTCGCGAAATCGATCAGCGGATGTGGATGGCGCTTGGCGTGGGACACCGCGAACGCGCCGGTGAACAGGGCGGCCAGAAGCCATAGCCCGGCCGCCGTCCCGGACGCCTCGGCCCGGCTGACCAGATCGAGGCCGTACATGAAGGCGAAACAGGCGACGCCCGAAAGCAGGAAGCCGATGCCGTCGAAGGGCTTGGCGATTCCTCCCTTTCCAGCAGGAATCAGGCGAAGGGCGAAGCCGAGCGCGATCACGCCGAGCGGCAGGTTGAGAAAGAAGATCCAATGCCAGGAGAAATAGGTGGTGATGAAGCCGCCGACCGGCGGGCCCAGCACGGGCGCCACCAGGCCGGGCCAGGTGATGGTGGCGATGGCGCCGATCAGTTCGTGCTTTTCCGTGGAACGAAGGACGGCCAACCGGCCGACCGGCACCATCATCGCTCCGCCGATGCCTTGCAGGATGCGCGAAAAGGTAAAGGTGGCCAGGCTTTCGCTCATGCCGCAGAGGATCGACGCCGCCGTGAAGATGACGATGGCGGTGGCGAAAACCGGCCGCGCCCCGAACCGGTCGGCCACCCAGCCGCTGGCCGGGATCAGCACGGCGACGGTCAGGATATAGGCCGACACCCCGATGTTGAGATCGACCGGATGAACGCCGAACGAGGCGGCCATCTGCGGCAATGCCGTAACGATGACGGTGCCGTCGAGGAATTCCATGAAAAAGGTGCCGGCCACCAGAAGGGCGACCGCCATGCTGCGTGGTGGGGATATGGTCATCGCAAAGAGCCACCGGAAAGGAAAGGGGCCGCGCCGATCCGGCGCCCGGCATTTTTTTCGTCCGGCCGACCGGATGCCGTCGGCGTCATTCTTCGAAGGTCCCGGTCCGCGCTTCCAGGGCCGGTTCCGCAGGCAGGCCCGGTCCCGGACGGCCTTCGAGCCAATGCCAGGCGGCCAGCGCCGGCAAGCCCAGCACGACGTCGCGCAGCCGTTTGATCAGGGAAACCGCGATGCCGACTTCGGGCGGCAAGCCGAACAGGCCGCCGGCGAGACTGTATCCGCCTTCCTGGACGCCGAGCGCCCCGGGAACCGCGAAGCCCGCCGAGCGCAGAATTTGGCCGAGCGCCTCGATGATCAGGCTGGTGGCGAGGTCGACCTCGTGGCCGAGCGCCCTCAGCGAGATGTAGATTTCGAAGGCGCCCAGCACCCAGGCGGAAAAGTGGAAAAGAAGGCCGCCGACGATGCGCCGGGGCGACCGATAGAGCGCCAGGATCGCCTGGTGAAGGCCTTCCGTCGCTCCGGTCCAGCCCCAGCTTTTGCCCAGCTTCGCGATCGCCCATTCGATGACCTTGGCCAGTCCCAGCCACTGCGCGGCCAGCAGGCCCGCCGCCAGCGCCCCCGTGGTGACGATGCCGGCGACGGCATAGGTTCCGATATCGCCGGCTCCGGTGTCGAGGACCAGCAGGCCGAGCCCCATCAGCGTGAAGATGATCTGGGTGACGAATTCCAGCGTCGTGTCGACGGTGCCGCCGGCGATCGCCTTCGGCAACGCCACGCCGCCCCGGGCGAGCAGCCGGGTGCCCACCACCACGCCGCCGAATTGGGCGACCGGAAGAAGATTGTTGACGCCTTCGCGGATCCAGCGGAGGAGATAATAGGTTCGTCGTGTCTGTTTCCGCTCGCCCTCCACGGTGACCAGGCGCCAGGCGCTTCCCGAACAGACGATCTGAGGTATGTGAAAGACGGCCACCGCCGGAATCGCCCAGCCGGCCATGACGACGAGCGTCACGATCCGGTCGATCCCGTATTTCGACAGAAGCCACAGCGCAAGGGCGGCGCCGACAGCCAAGGTGACGAGGGTCCAGAGTCTCATGGCCGGCTTTCTTCCTGTACCGGCTTTTCACCGGGCGGCGCCACCAGACAGGACAGCATCCCCGTTCGGTCCGCCGTCGCGGCGAAAAACGGGAGATCGTTCGATATTGAAGGAGACATTCTGCACATGAGAAAACGGACTTCGATCATCGTGGGACTTTTGGCCGTTTCGGCGGCGGCCGTTTGGAACATCGCTCCGTCGGCGGCAGCCGACGAACGGACGGGAACGCTCAGGATCGTCGTTTCCAACGTGCGCGTCGGCCAGGGCCATGTGCATATGGCAATTTGTCCTCAATCGCTTTTTCTGAAGGACAATTGCCCCTACAAGGCCACCGTGCCGGCCCGCCAGGGCGAGACCGAGGTGGTGATCGACGGCATTCCGGCCGGGACCTACTCGGCGCAGGCCTATCTCGACGAAAACGACAACGACAGGCTCGACCGCACGCTGCTCGGCATTCCGGAAGAGGGCGTGGGATTCTCGGGCGATCCATCCTATACGGTCAGCCCGCCGGATTTCCAGGAGACCGCCTTTACCTTCGACGGCGTCAGCGGGTCGATCACCTTCCGCCTGCGCTATTATTGATTTCCGGCTTCGAGCCGGAAGAGGTGAAGGCGATCCAGAGGACGACCAGGGGCGTGACGATCGCGGCGGCGAGCAGCATGGGGCGGGCGAAGCCGAGCCAGACCAGGACCGGGACCAGAACCATCGCATCGTCCGGATCGATGGTGATGTGCCCCTTCAGAAAGGAAAAGGTCCGCACGGCCGCCACCTTCACCACATTGAGCTGCCAGAAGAGGATGACGATGGCGAGGCCGGCGATGTTGCCGAGCCCGGCCTCCGCCGCGGAAAAGCCGACACCGATGCCGATGAAGGTCACGACGTTCACCGTGCAGTCGCACCACAGGTCGTAACGGTGACCGGCGAGGCTCATCTGGCCGGTCTGCCGGGCGAGTTCGCCGTCGGCACGATCGAGCAGCATGGAAATCAGGAAGATCACCCCCGCGATATTGCTCGAGATGCCGGGGCCGCAGGCGAAAAGACCGGCGGCGGTCAGCCCGGTGACCAGACGCAGGGTGGTCAGTTGATTGGGGGTCGCTCCCATCGGTGCGACCAACCGGACGCCTGGCCGGACAATGCGGTGAATCAGCGTATTGTGGCTCACTTGTTTCCCCCGGGGCTATTTCAATCCGAAAGGGGCAAAGTATCCGGGCCGGGCCGGCCGCGCAACCTTTGAGCCGGATTTTTCGGGCGATTGCCCCTCGCGGGGCGGGCCGGGCGGGCCCGGCGCATGACGGTCCGGCGACCGGCCTTCGAAATCCGGGCTAGACCAAGCGAACTTCGTAGCGGATCATGCCGGGGCGAAATGCTGTGACATTGTTCGCCAGCGAGGAGGTCGGGGGGATTGGCCAAGCCGGGTAAAAAGTCCAGATCGCTTCTGGACGCGGCCATCGACGCCGCGATTCATGCCGATCACGACGATCCCTTCGGTTTTTTCGGCTTGCACGACGCGGCGGACGGTCTGGTGCTGCGCAGCATGCAGCCCGGCGCGGTCGCCGTCAGCGTCATCGAGGCCGAAAGCGGCGCGGTCGTCGCCGCTTTGCCCTGCCTCCATCCGGACGGCCTGTTCGGGGGGCCGGTCGGGCGAAAGCAGCGTTTCGCCTATCGCCTGCGGATCGAGGATGCCCGGGGGAACGTCGATGTCCGCGACGACCCCTATCGCTTCGCCCCGATCCTGGGCGAACTGGATCTGCATCTTCTGGGCGAGGGGACCCATCTTCGCCTTTACCAGCGGCTGGGCGCCCATGTCACCCGCCTCGAAGGGGTCGAGGGCGTCGCTTTCGCGGTGTGGGCGCCCAATGCCAGGCATGTTTCGCTCATCGGCGATTTCAACGGCTGGGATGGCCGCGTCCACCCGATGCGAAAACGTCACGAAGGCGGTGTCTGGGAGATTTTCGTGCCGGGGCTGGGCGCCGGCGCGCTCTACAAATATGAAATCAAGGATGCCGAGGGCCGGCTGCTGCCGGCCAAGGCCGATCCCTACGGCTTCGCGGCGGAACTGCCGCCGAAGACCGCATCGAGGGTCTATGATCTCACGTCCTATGCGTGGAGCGATTCCGCCTGGCTGGCCCGGCGGCAAAAGACGATAGCGCGCGACGCTCCGATCAGCATCTACGAGGTCCATCTGGGATCCTGGCGGCGCAAGGCGGACGAGGGAAACCGATCGCTGACCTATCGGGAACTGGCCGAGGAACTGGGGGCCTATGTCCAGGAGATGGGGTTCACCCATATCGAACTGTTGCCGATCCACGAACATCCCTTCACCGGGTCCTGGGGATACCAGCCGATCGGCCTTTACGCCCCGACCAGCCGTTTCGGCTCGCCGGATGACTTCCGCTGGTTCGTCGATCACCTGCACGGCCTCGGCATCGGGATCATCATCGACTGGGTGGCCGGCCATTTTCCGACCGACGCCCATGGCCTCGGCCGGTTCGATGGAAGCCATCTGTACGAGCATGCCGACCCGCGCCAGGGGCTGCACAAGGACTGGAATACGGCGATCTTCAATTTCGGCCGCAACGAAGTCGCCAATTACCTTTATTCCAACGCGCTGTTCTGGCTCGATCAATATCATATCGACGGCCTCAGGGTGGATGCCGTCGCCTCGATGCTTTACCTCGATTATTCGCGCCAGCCCGGCGAATGGATTCCCAATCGATTCGGCGGCAACGAAAATATCGACGCCATCGAATTCCTGCGCCGGATGAACCAGGTGGTCTATGGCGAGCAGGACGGCGGCGTCACCATTGCCGAGGAATCGACCGCTTGGCCGATGGTGTCGCGCCCGGTGCATCTGGGCGGGCTGGGCTTCGGCTATAAATGGAACATGGGGTGGATGCACGACACCCTCGATTATATGGCCAAGGATCCCATCCATCGCCGCTATCATCACGACGAACTGACCTTCGGCTTGCTTTACGCCTTTCATGAAAATTTCGTGCTGCCGCTCAGCCATGACGAGGTGGTGCACGGCAAGCGGTCGATTTTCGGCCGGATGCCGGGCGACCGGTGGCAGAAATTCGCCAATCTGCGGGCCTATTACGCTTTCATGTTCGCCCATCCCGGCAAGAAGCTGCTGTTCATGGGGGACGAATTCGCTCAGGAGGGGGAGTGGAACGTCGATGAAAGCCTGGATTGGCATCTTCTCGACGATCCCCTGAACCAGGGCGTGCGCCGCTGCGTCGGGGATCTCAACCGGCTCTATCGCGACTTGCCGGCGCTTCATCAATTGGACTGCGAGGCGCAGGGGTTCGCCTGGATCGATTGCAACGACCGCGACAATTCGGTCATCTCGTGGCGGCGCCTGGCCTGCGATCCCGACGATTTCGTGGTCGTCGTCGTCAATTTCACGCCGGTCGTCCGCGAGTTCTACCGCGTCGGAGTGCCGCGGGGCGGCTGGTATCATGAGGTCCTGAACACGGATTCCAGCCATTACGGCGGCAGCGACGTCGGGCTGGCCGGCGGCCGCGCCGCCGACGATATCGCCTGGCATGGGCATCCCTTTTCGCTGGCGCTTCGTCTGCCGCCCCTGGCGGCGCTGATCCTGCGGCCGCAATGAGTTCGTCCCGCCGTCGCGTTCAGCCCGGAAGTCCTTATCCGATCGGCACTCGCTGGGATGGACGGGGCGTGAATTTCGCTCTTTTCTCGGCGCATGCCGAAAAAGTCGAATTATGTCTGTTCGAGTCCGGCAATCAGCGCGAGGTCGAGCGGATCGTCCTGCCGGAATATACCGACGAGGTCTGGCACGGCTATCTGCCGGACTGCCGGCCGGGGCAGCTTTATGGCTATCGGGTGCATGGCCCCTATGATCCGACGGCGGGGCATCGTTTCAATCCCAACAAGCTGCTGGTCGATCCTTATGCGCGGGAAATCGTCGGCCAGTTGCGATGGTCGGACAGCCATTTCGGCTTCCGTCACGATCATCCGAAACTCGATCTGTCCTACGACCGCCGGGACAATGCCCGGGTGATGCCCAAATGCCGGGTGATCGACACCGCCTTCAGCTGGGACAACGATCGCCCTCCGGCCGTTCCATGGCCGCAGACGGTCATTTACGAAGCGCATCTGCGCGGCCTGACCATGCGCCATCCGCTGGTGCCGAAGAATCTGCGCGGGACCTTCCTGGGATTGGCGGAACCGGCGGTCATCGACCATATGGTGCAGCTGGGCGTCACCACCGTCGAATTGCTTCCGGTCCACGCCATCGTCGACGAGCGCGCCCTGGTCGAACGGGGTTTGCGAAATTACTGGGGCTACAACTCGATCGGTTTTTTCGCGCCCGATCCTCGCTATTACACGGCCTCGGCGCACGGCGATTTCAAGACCATGGTCGAGCGGCTGCACGACGCCGGCATCGAGGTGGTGCTCGACGTGGTCTACAACCATACGGCCGAAGGCAATCACTTGGGCCCCACGCTGTCGCTGAAGGGGATCGACAATCTTTCCTATTACCGCCTGATCCCGGGCAGCGAGCGTTTTTACGAAAATTATTCGGGATGCGGCAATACGCTCAATCTGCGCCATCCGCGCGTCCTTCAACTGGTGATGGACAGCCTGCGCTATTGGGCCGAGGAAATGCATGTCGACGGTTTCCGCTTCGATCTGGCCGCCAGCCTGGGGCGGGAAAGGGCCGGGTTCGACGGCGGTTCCGGCTTCCTCGACGCGGTGCGCCAGGACCCGGTGCTGTCGCGGGTGAAATTGATTGCCGAGCCGTGGGACCTGGGGGGCGACGGATATCGCCTGGGCGGCTTTCCGCCCGGCTGGTCGGAGTGGAACGGCCGTTACCGCGACACATTGCGCCGTTTCTGGCGGGGCGACGAAGGGCTGATCGGCG
The DNA here is from genome assembly GCA_015654615.1 of Rhodospirillales bacterium. GTDB lineage: Bacteria > Pseudomonadota > Alphaproteobacteria > Rhodospirillales > Magnetospirillaceae > Telmatospirillum. Next base: position 22,117 of record JAATGN010000287.1, on the reverse strand, counting down.
AATTGGCGTCGCGCCTGACCGGGTCGTCCGATTTGTTCGGCTGGGGCGGCCGGCGTCCCTGGGCCAGCGTCAATTTCATCACCGCCCACGACGGCTTCACGATGAAGGATCTGGTCTCCTTCGAGGCCAAGCACAACGAGGCGAACTTCGAGGACAATCGGGACGGCACCGACGCCAACTATGCCTGGAATTGCGGCGCGGAAGGCGAGACGGCCGATCCGGAGATCCTCGCCTTGCGGGCGCGGCAGGCCCGCAACCTAATGGCCAGCTTGCTTGTTAGTCAGGGTGTCCCGATGATTTTGGCCGGCGACGAATTGGGGCGGTCGCAGCAAGGCAACAACAATGCCTATTGCCAGGACAATTCCATCGGTTGGGTCGATTGGGCGCATGTGGATGAGGATTTTCATGCCTTCGTGCAATTGGTGATCAAGCTGCGCCGCGACTATCCGGTGCTGCGCCGGCATCGCTTCTTCACCGGCGGGCGGTTCGCCGGCACGTCGGTCAAAGATATCGTCTGGATTACCCCGGAAGGCCATGAAATGAGCCATCAGGACTGGGTCAAGCCCTATGCCCGCTCGCTCGGCTTTCTGTTGGGCGGCGATCCCTCGGAAGGGGAGGGGCGGGACGCGAGCCTGCTGATCCTGCTCAATGCCTACATCGAACCGATTACCTATCGCCTGCCGGACGACGGGAAAGCCGACTGGGCGGTCCTGCTCGACACGGCGGATACCGCCGGAGGCCGTCGCCAGCGCCGGTCCGCGCTGGCGGCGCAATGCGTCGTGCAGCCGCATTCGCTGGTGGCGCTGGTCCAGGCGTCGGCGGCGCGCCTCCAAAACCGCGACAAGGACGACGAGGAATGAGCGATCGGGAGGCCATGACGGACGGTGACGCCTTGAATCGCCTGGCGGCCCTTGCCGGCATCGAAGAGGGCTGGGTGGATTTTTTCGGGCAATATCGGCCGGTGCCGGCCGATACCAAACGCGCCTTCCTGACCGCCATGGGGTTCGCGGTGGCGACGCAAGGCGATATCGCCGCCAGCCTGGCGGCACTCGAGGAACGGCCCTGGCGCCGTCGATTGGATCCGGTGTCGGTGTCCCCGGAAGCGGCCGGACCGCCCGTGGTCAAGGTGACGCTTCCCTTCAACGGAAGCGACCTCCCCCTCGCCTGGACGGTGACCGAGGAAGACGGCACGCTGCACACCGGGCAATGGTCCCTCGACGCCGCATCGATGATGGGGGAGCGGATTCTCGACGGGGTGCACCTGCGGCGCTATTGCCTTCGCCTTCCCGGCACGCCGCTTCCCGGCATTCACCGGCTGCGGATTGCCGAAGGCACGGCCGACGACGCGGCGATGACGCTGATCGTCACGCCGGGACGGGCGCATCTGCCGGCGGCCGCCCTCGACGGCCATCGCCTGTGGGGTTACGCCACCCAGCTTTATGCGCTGAGGAGCGGCCGCAATTGGGGAATCGGGGATTTTTCCGATCTGGCTGCGGTGGCCGAGCGCGCCGGCCGGCAGGGAGCGTCCGCCATCGGGGTCAATCCGCTGCACGCCCTGTTCGCCGCCCGGCCGGAGCGTTTCAGTCCCTATGCTCCATCGAGCCGGAAATTCCTCGACATCGCTTATATCGACGTCGAGGCCGTTCCCGATTTCCTGGAAAGCGCCGAGGCGCGCCGTCAGGTTGCCGCTCCGGCCTTCCAGGCGCAGCTGGCCGCCGTGCGGGAGGCCGATTTGGTCGATTATCCGTCGCTCGCCCGGCTGAAGCGGCAGGTTCTGGAGGCATGCTGGAAATCGTTCCGCATGGAGCATCTGCGCGACGGCGGAAGCGACCGCGGCGCGGCTTTCCGGCAATTCGAACGGGACGGCGGCCGCGATTTGCGGAATTTTGCCGTTTTCGAAGCGCTGCAGGCGCATTTTTTGGCGATCGATCCGGACAAGAGCTTTTGGCGCCTGTGGCCGGCCGAATATCACGATCCCGATGGCGACGCCGTGCGGGCTTTCGCCGCAGGGCAAGCCGAACGGATCGATTTCCATCTCTATCTGCAGTGGCTGGCCGATACGCAGCTGACGGCGGCGCAGACGGCTTGCGGCCGGGCCGGCATGCCGATGGGGATCTATCGCGATCTCGGCGTCGGCATCGCCGGCGACGGGGCCGAGGCCTGGGCCAATCAGTCCTTGCTGTGCCTGGGCGTGTCGATCGGGGCGCCGCCCGACCCCCTCAATCTGGCCGGCCAGGATTGGGGATTGGTGCCCTTCAATCCCCTGGCCCTGCAGGACGCCGCCTATCTGCCGTTCCTCGAGGTTCTCGATGCCAATATGCGCCACGCCGGGGCGATGCGCCTCGACCATGCGATGAGCCTGCAGCGCCTCTACTGGGTGCCCCAGGGAGCCAAAGCCGACCAGGGGGCCTATGTCCGCTATCCGGTCGACGATTTGTTCGGGCTTGTCGCATTGGCCAGCCGGCGGCGGAATTGCGCGGTGATCGGCGAGGACCTGGGGACGGTGCCGGAGGGTTTCCGCCAGCGGATGGCCGAGAAGGATATCCTCGGCTACCGTCTCATGGTCTTCGAAAAACTCGACGATCGGCTGCGGCCGCCGGATCGATTTCCGGCGAAGGCGTTGGTGGGATTCGGCACCCATGACCTGCCCAGCCTTGCCGGATGGTGGGCGGCCATCGACATCGAGGCCCGGCGGCGGCTGGCCCTTTATCCCGATCCGGCGATGGGAGACGCCGAAATCGAGCAACGGGCCTCGGACCGCCGCCTGTTGGTCGAGGCCCTGAATGCGGCCGGCCTGATCGACGCCGACTTCCCCGACGCCCTGGAGATCGGACCCGACCGGTTGGCGCAGTTGACGGCTGCCGTCCACGCCTATCTGGCGCGGACGCCCTCCAAGCTGCTGATGGTGCAGTTCGAGGATCTCCTGGCCCTCAGTCTCCAGATGAATTTGCCGGGGACGACGGATCAGCATCCCAATTGGCGGGTCCGCTACCCGATGCCGATCGAGGCGATGCTGACCGACCGCCGCGTGGTGACGATCGCCGCTCGCCTGTCGGCCGAACGACCGCACCCGCCGGCCGATAAGTCCTGATGCGCCGCGGTCGCCAATTAGCGACGACGGCAAGTCTCATCTCGTCCAGTGCCATGCCCCGGCGCTGTCGCGACGATTGGCGGCGCAATGCCGCCGGACGGTCGGAAGAATGTCCGTGACGTGTGCTTTCACTTGACTTGAGACGTTCAAAAATGTCCAGTCAAGGGCCGGATCTTGCCCGACCGGGTGGCTCGGTTGTCCAGTTTCGATGAGGAGCGTAAGGCATGTTGAGGACGACGGACTCGCCGCTGCAGGCTGCGGCCACGCATGATGTGGCCGCCATCAAGCAAAGCCTGACCGATCATCTGCTGTATTCGGTCGGCAAGGATCCCTTGTTCGCCACCTCGCGCGATTGGTATCTGGCGGCGGCCTTCGCCATGCGGGATCGCATGATCGATGCATGGGTTCCCAGCATGCGCAGCTATTACGACAACGACGTGAAACGGGTCTATTACCTTTCGATGGAATTTCTGGTCGGCCGGGCCCTGACCAACAGCATGATCAATCTGGGCCTCTACGATGCCTTCCGCGAGGCGACCGAAAGCCTGGGCTACGACCTCGACGAATTGCAAAGCTGGGAGGTCGAGCCGGCGCTGGGGAACGGCGGGCTGGGGCGACTGGCGGCTTGTCTGATCGACAGCATGGCCACCCTGGGGCTTCCCGGTTTCGGTTATGGGATACGATACGAATTCGGCATGTTCACGCAGCATGTGGAACAAGGCTGGCAAGTCGAATCGCCGGAAAATTGGCTGCGTTACGGCAATCCATGGGAATTTCAGCGTCCCGGCGTCATCTATCCGGTGCGTTTCGGCGGCCGCGTCGTGCGGTTTCGCGACGCGGACGGCCGCTGGAGCTATCAATGGGTCGACGCCGAGGAAGTGATGGCCATGGCCTACGACGTCCCGGTGCCGGGTTTCGGCGGCAAGACGGTGAACAATCTGCGTCTGTGGGCCGCCAAGTCGACCCGCGAGTTCAATCTCAAATATTTCAACCAGGGCAATTATATCGAATCGGTGCGCGACAAGAACGAGTCGGAAAACCTCTCCAAGGTCCTCTATCCCAGCGATTCGACGGAACGGGGACGGGAACTGCGGTTCCGCCAGGAGTATTTCTTCGTCTGCGCGTCGCTGCAGGACATCATCGCGCGCTTCCGCAAGGCGCACAGCAATTTCGATCTGCTGCCCGACCATGTGGCCATCCAGCTGAACGACACCCATCCGGCGATGACGGTGGCCGAACTGATGCGCATCCTGGTCGACGAGCATCATTACGACTGGGACCGCGCCTGGGGGATCACCGTCAGGACCTGCGGCTACACCAACCACACCTTGCTGCCCGAAGCCCTGGAGACCTGGCCGGTCGATCTGTTCGAACGGCTGTTGCCGCGCCATCTCGAGATCATCTATGAGATCAATCAGCGCTTCCTCAACGACGTGCGGCATCGTTGGCCGGGCGACGTCGATCTGCTGCGGCGCATGTCCCTGATCGACGAGAACGGCGGGCGGCGCATCCGCATGGCCCATTTGGCCTTCGTCGGGTCCCACAGCGTGAACGGCGTGGCCGAGATCCACACCGAACTGATGAAAAGCACGATCTTCGCCGATTTCGACCGCTTCCAGTCCGGCAAGATCAATTGCAAGACCAATGGCATCACGCCGCGCCGCTGGTTGCTGGCGGCCAATCGGCCCCTGGCCGATCTGATCAGCGGGCGGATCGGCGACGGCTGGATCTCCCGCCTGGACGAACTTCAGGCCTTGGCTCCCTTTGCCGAGGAAGCGGCTTTCCGCGAGCAGTTCGCTCAGGCCAAGCGTCTGAACAAGCAGCGTCTGGCGCAGGTCATCGAGCAGCGGCTGGGGGTCCCGGTCGACACCGAATCCCTGTTCGACGTCATGGTGAAACGGATGCACGAATACAAGCGGCAGCTGCTGAACCTGCTGCATGTGGTGACCCGCTACAACCGCATCCGCGCCAATCCCACCGCCTTCATGGTGCCGCGCACGGTGATTATCGGCGGCAAGGCGGCGCCCGGCTATTTCATGGCCAAATTGATCTTGAAGCTGATCAACGACGTGGCCGACGTGGTCAACAACGATCCCCTGATGCAGGACCGGCTGAAGGTGGTTTTCGTGCCCAACTACAATGTCTCGACCGCCGAATTGATCATCCCGGGCGCCGACCTGTCGCAGCAGATCAGCACCGCCGGCACCGAGGCCTCGGGCACCGGCAACATGAAGCTGGCCTTGAACGGGGCGCTGACCATCGGCACCTGGGACGGCGCCAATGTCGAGATCTGCGAAGAGGTGGGCGAGGACAATATGTTCCTGTTCGGCCTGACCGCCCAGGACGTGGCGCGCATGCGCCGCGAGGGCTGGGACAGCGTCGCGGCCATCGCCGCCAATCCGGAGCTGGCGCAGGTCCTCGAGATGATTCGGTCCGGTTATTTCTCGCCGGATCAGCCCGACCGGTTCCGTCCGATCGTCGATTCGCTGACGCTGGGCGGCGACCATTACCTGATGACCGCCGACTACGAGGCCTATATCGCGACGCAGGAACGGGTCGACCGTCTCTATCTCGATCCCGACGAATGGATGCGGCGGGCCATCCTGAACGTCGCCCGCATGGGAAAATTCTCATCCGATCGCACGGTGGCCGAATACGGGGCGGATATCTGGAACGTCAAGCTCTGAAGGCGGCGGTCTCACTTCGGCGCCCTCTCCAGCAGCCGGGCCGCGACGATGTCGGGCCAACGGCGGGAATCGCCCGGGGCGAAGACCAGATGAATCCTGACCAGTTCGGGCGGTTCGCGATCGTTCCAGGCCGGCTGCCAGCCGGACGGCGTCCAATAATGGAATTCGATCCGCTCGACCCCGGTCAGCAGTTCGGTCTCGATCGGGCGCCGCGGCTGGCCCAGGGGCGTCGCGTGCAGATGGGGCGTCCAGCGGAGAATCAGGCGATGCCGCCCGTCGACCAGCAAGGAGGCATCGGCCCGGCGCGAGACGAGGGAGAGGGCGTTGGGCAAAAGGGTGGTGAAGTCGAAATGATCGGCCTCTCCGACGAAGGGGACGGGCGTTTCCTCGTTTCGCGTGTCGATCTGGCCGATCAATTGGCGAAGCGTGCGGTCCACGGCGTCGAGCCGGTCGCGCCGGGCGATGTCGGCCGCCTGGCTGTCCCAGACCTTGAAGCCATAGTGAAGTCCCTGGGCCAATCCGGTGGTCAGGAGGCCGAGAACGACCAGCGCGACCAGAACCTCCATCAGGGTGAAGCCGGCGGTCCGTCGTTCATCATGGTAAAGGGCGTCGTTGCGAGCCGCAGGCGAAGCAATCCAGAACATCGGCGGGTCTGGATTGCTTCGCTTCGCCAGACAGAAAAGCGTCAGTGGCACCGGCGTCCCTGCCGGTGGAGAAAAGACTCCGCCGCCGAGCGGCGGACACCGGCAGGGACGCCGGTGCCACTCTTCCTTTTCATTCAGGGCGGGCCGGCCGCCGGCCGGTGCGGAACTCGCAATGACGCCGAGAGGGGAACCGTCATTTGCTTCGCTCATCTCTTTGAAATCCTGAAGATTGTTCACCCTCGCCGCGCCGTCAGCCGTTCGGTCCGCAAGACCACCTCGTGGTCCCGGCCGTCTTGCGTCCAGGACAGCGTCACCGCGATGGCATAGAGCGTCAGCGGCCAGGGGCGGATGCCTCCCGGCGCCGGCAGGGCGGCGGGGGCCGAGGTGGCCACCGGCGCGATGCGGATCCGCCAGCGATAGCCGTCGCCGTCGTCGCCCTCGAAGGTCCCATCGGCCAGCATGACGTCGCGGCCCAGGGCGGCGAGATGCGACTTGGCCCTCGAGACCGCCTCCTCGGTGCGGCCGGCCGCCCGCACCGCCGTCACGCCATCCGCCGCCGCCTCGAACAGCAGGCCCAGCGCCATCGCCGCGATGACGAAGGCGACCAGGACTTCCAGCAGGGTGAAGCCGTCGTCACGGCGCATCGGCCACGCTCACCCCGCCGGTCAGCCAGTCGACCCCGATTTGCAGGCGGCCGCTGCCGTCGCCCAATTCGATCCGCCCACCGGTCGAGCTGCCGTCGGGTTCGAAGCGGATGCCGGCTTCGGTGGCGTTGCGGGTTTCGCTGCGGACGGTGAACAGGGCGACGGCGAGATCGGGCGGCAGTTCCGCCGGCGGACGGTCGCCGATGCGATAATGCCGCTTCGCCAGGTCGACGATCAGGCTGACCGGCCGGTTCTCGAGGATGGCCCGCGACCGGGCCTCGCGCAAGGAAGCGGCCAATTCGCCGGCCGCCGCCCGCGCCGTCAGCCCGTGGCTGACCGGTGGTCCCCGGCCGGCGATCAGCAGCAGCATCACCCCGAGGATGGCCAGCACGACGACCATCTCGATCAGGGTGAAGCCGGCTTGGTCAGTGCGCCAGGTCATTGAGGCTCAGCATGGCGAGAAGCAGCGAGCCGACGATGCCGGCGACGGCGCCGCCCATGGCGATGGTGATCATCGGGACCAGCAGGGCGACCAGCCGTTCGACCGTCCGATGGGCTTCCTCCTGATGAATGTCGGCGGCCTTCAGGGCCATCTGGGCGAGCTGCGCCGTTTCTTCGCCCAGGCGCAGAAGATGGATGGTCCGCGGCGGAAAGATGCCTTCCTCGGCCAGGGTGTCGGACAGCCCGGCGCCGCCCTTGGCGGCGGCGGTGGCCCGTTCGACCGCGGCGGCGGCGGCCAGATTGCCGAGCGCCTCCTTGGCGATCCCCAGGGTGGCGACCAGCGGCACGCCGTTCTTCAGCAGCGTGCCGAGGGTGCGGCTGAAACGGGCGGCCAGGGTATGGCGCATCAGGAGGCCGACGACCGGTATGCGGAGCAGCAGGCGGTCGGCGGGAAGGCGGATCGCCGGGTCCTTGAGGGCCTGGCGGACCGCCAGCCCGAGGACCAGCAGGCCGACCAGCAGCCATGGTCCGGCCAGCCCCAGGAACGTTCCCAGATCCATCATCATCCGGGTCGCCGCCGGCATTTCCGCCCCATTCTGGGCGAACAGCGGGGCGAACTGCGGCAGGATGGTGGTGAGCAGAAGGACGATGGTGCCGATCGCCGCCACCGTCAGCAGGGCCGGATAGATCATGGCGGACTGGATGCTGGCGGCCAGGGAGCGTTCGCGTTCCAGGAGGGCGGCCAGATGGGTCAGGGTTTCGGCCAGGGTGCCGCCGGCCTCGCCGGCCCGCACCATGCCGACATAGAGCCGCGAGAAGCTGCGGCTTTCCACGGCCAGGGCGGAGGCCAGCGCCCCGCCGCCGCGCACTTTTTCGCGCACCCGCTCCATGACGGTCCTGGTCGGGGCGTTGGCGGCGGTTTCGACGATGAAGCGGAGCGCCCGGTCGAGATCCTGGCCGGCCTCCAGCATGGTCGCCAGTTCGCGGGTGACGGCGGCGACGTCCTGGCGGCTGAGGGCGGTGCGGCGCCAGGAGAATTCGGTGGCCGCCAGTTCGCCGAAAAAACCGGCGGCGCCGGCCGGTTCGGTGCGCATCGGCGTGCAGCCCTGGCGCTGCAGCCGCTCGGCGACGGCGCGGCCGTCCGCCGCTTCCATGGTGCCGCGCTGCACCTGGCCGGCCGGATCGATGGCGAGGTAGCGGAAAACCGGCATGGTCAGGACTCGCTTCTGATCGAGCGGGTCACTTCCTCGATGGTGGTCTCACCGGCCAGGGCGGCGGCCAGGCCGGCCTCGAACATCGGCCGCATGCCGGCGGCGACGGCGGCCTGTTCGATCGCCGTGTGGTCGGCCTTGGCGAAGATCAGACGTTCGAGCGGTTCATCGAGGACCAGGAATTCGGCGATCGCCATGCGGCCGCGATAACCGGTGCCGCGGCACTGCGGGCAGCCGACCGGATGATGCAATTGGTGGGGGCCGCCGACCAGGCGGTCGAGGCCGAAGCGCTCGACCAGTTCGGCCGAGGCCGGGGCGCCCTGCCGGCAGTGCGGACAGAGCCGGCGGACCAGCCGTTGGGCGAGAATGCCGCGCAGCACGGCGGTGATCAGGTAATCCTCGAGCCCCATGTCGCGCAGCCGGGTGATGGTCGCCGCCGCCGAATTGGTGTGCAGGGTCGACAGCACCAGATGGCCGGTCAGGGCGGCCTGGGCGGCGATCTGCGCGGTCTCCAGATCGCGGATCTCGCCGACCATGATGACGTCGGGATCCTGCCGCAGGATGGACCGCAGGAGGGCGGCGAAGGTGAGGCCGATCTGCGGCTTGACTTGAATCTGATTGATGCCGGCCAACTGATATTCGATCGGATCCTCCACCGTCACGATCTTGCGGGCCACGGTGTTGAGGCGCAGCAGGCCGGTGTAAAGGGTGGTGGTCTTGCCGCTGCCGGTCGGCCCGGTCACCAGGACGATGCCGTTGGGCAGGTCGAGGGCTTCGGTGAAACGGGCCGTCGCCTGGGGCGGCATGCCCAGCTTGGCGAAATCGAATTCGACGGCGTTGCGGTCGAGGACGCGCAGGACCACCGTCTCGCCGTGCAGCGAGGGAATGGTGGAAACGCGGAAATCGACCTCCTGGCCGCGGATGGCCAGTTTTACCCGGCCGTCCTGCGGCAGCCGGCGTTCGGCGATGTCGAGCCGCGCCATGATCTTGATGCGCGAGATGATGGCGGGAATCAGCTGGGCCGGCGGCGCTTCCGCCTCATGCAGGACGCCGTCGTAGCGATAGCGGACCCTGAGCGCGTTCTCGAAGGGTTCGATGTGGATATCGGAGGCCTGGGTCTCGACGGCCCTGGCGATCAGCTGGTTGACCAGCCGGATGACCGGCGCCTCGCTGGCCATGTCCTTCAGGCGTTCGGCATCCTCTTCAAGCGGCGCATTGTCGGCCGCATCGTCGTCGGCCGGCGCGGCCCTGCCCTCCGCCCAGTCCGGATAGAGCCGGTCGAGGGCGGCCTCGAGGTCGATCGGCACGGCGATTTCGATCCGCACCGGGCGGCCGGTGGCCGCCTGGATGGCCTGGCGGACGAAATGGTCGAAGGGATCGGTCACCGCCACCACCACGCCGTCGCCGTCGAGGGCCAGCGGGACGGCATGGGCGTGGCGAAGAAATTTCGGCTTGAGCCGTTCGACGAACAGCGGATCTTCCGGGAAATGGTCGGGCCGGGCCAGCGGCACGCCGAACAGGGCGGCATAGGCCTCGGCCAGGCCGCGTTCGCCGGCCAGGCCCAACTGGATGAGAACGCCGTCGAGGCGCCGCCCGGTTTCCTGCGCCACCCGGCGGGCCCGGTCCAGCGTCCTGGCATCGATCAGCCCGCGTTCGACGATCAGATCGGCCAGGGCGTCCATGGTGGCGCCGGCCGGCGGGACGGCGCGGGGCGGCGGCGGGATGTCGACGGTCATGGCGCCATGATCCTTTTTAAAAGGCGATCGGCCCGAACAGCCAGGTGACCCAAAGGCCCAAGGCGAGGCAGGGGCCGAACGGAATCGGCATCCGTGCGTCGAAGCCTCGGCGGGCCAGGGCGAGGACCGCGATGACCAGGATGCCGGCGCCGGCCGCCAGCAGAACGACGCTGGGAAGCCCTTCCCAGGCGACCCAGGCGCCGGCGGCGGCGGCCAGTTTGGCGTCGCCTTGGCCCAATCCTTCGCAATGGCGGCGGCGGCGATAGGCCGCGGCGACGAGGCGGAAGGAAAGATACCCTGCCGCCGCGCCGGCGGCATGGGCGGGCAGGGCCTCGGGCGCGACCCACCAGCAGCCGGCCAATCCGCCCAGGACGAGCGGCAACGTAAGGGCGTCGGGCAGGACGAACCGCCGGATATCGATCCAGGACAACGCCAGCAGACTCGCCCCGAGGCCGCAACCGAGCCAGATCCGCGGATCGGGGATGACCGGAAAGGCAGCCATTCGGCTTTTCCATCCTTGTTCGTCAGGGCCGGGGGGCGGCCGATCCATCAGCTTATCTTTTTCCGTATAAAGTAAAGATAAGCACATATGGCGCATTTCTGCCAGAGTTTCATCTGAAAATGAAAGGATAGATGGTTCATTGGTTGATATCGATATCGATATACAAAGTATTAAAAATAATTATTTCATGAAAGGATAACATTCCAACGACGGTTTGCGAGTCTGGGGGCATCGTGGTCGCCGAGGTCGAAGGTGAACCACCAAGGCACCAAGGCGCTTATCGGAACGATCGGCGCCGGCAGGCTTCGTCCGGTGATTCGCCGCCATGCCTTTCGTTCGGAAAACGATCGGTGGCGCTGTGTTCGCGCTTAAAAGGAATGAGGAGAATGCGCATATCATAGAGTGGTCGTTCACGGCGATTGTCTGTTTTGGTTTATTAATTTAGTATATAAGATGCATTTTCAATGTATTACGAATGTAATGTTGCCATTTCGTAGCGAATGCGCAGTTTTCCGGGGAGAAACGAATGCGCGTTGTAAAGGTTGCTACAGGTATTCATTGGGTCGATATCCCGGAGGCGGACCTTAGGATCCTTTGCGGCTGTCCGGCGGACGCCGTCAAACATCTGATGAAGCGTGGTTTGGTGGTCAAGGCCGAGATCGACGGCTCGGTCTGCGAAACCGGTCCGAACGCCATCCTGTTGTCCGATATCGCTTTGCAAAATGGCGAGTTCAGCAATCTGTCGGAATTTCCGATCCTGCAGATGCTGTATCGCCAGGGGATGATTCTGCCCGGCCATCCCAACAACAAGGGAACGAAGCCGCTGCTGATCGGATTGAAGGAACAGGTCGCGGCGCAGCTCGCCTATCTTCATCGCGGCAATTACGGCCTGATCTCGCAGGAGGAACTGGTCGCCGCCGGCGTGCCCTTGGCGCAGGCGCGCGACTGGATGCGGATCAAGCTGCGTTTCGCCTTCGGCAAGATCAGGGCGTCGGGCGATCTGATCGACAGCTGCATCGTCGGCGAAAGTCCCGTCCTGGTGAAGCCGGGCGTGTCGATCCGGCGCCTCGATCTCAATATCTACGAAATTCGCCACGGCGCCGACAGCGTGGTGGTCGATCTCAATCTCGACGCCGGCGAGACCTACGAGCCGCCCTATCCGCTCAACTATCACAGTTTGCGGCGGGAATATTTCGCCGTCGTGCATTCCGGCGAGGGGGACGGCTGGGACGTCAACCGGCCGACCATGTCCAGCGTCCTGATGTTTCAGGGCAAGATCTTTCTGATCGACGCCGGCCCCAATCTGCATGCGGTGCTCAAATCCTTGGGGATCAGCATCAATGAAATCGAGGGGATCTTCCATACCCACAGCCATGACGATCATTTCTGCGGCCTGACCACCCTCATTCGGGCCGACCGGCGCATCCGTTATTATGCGACTCCTGCGGTGCGGGCGGCGGTGACCAAGAAACTGGCGGCCCTGATGTCGATCGACGAGACGGGGTTCGAGGAATATTTCGAAATCCGCGATCTGGAGATCGATCGCTGGAACGACGTGGAGGGGCTGGAGGTCAAGCCGATGTTTTCGCCCCATCCGGTCGAGACCACGATCTTCGCGTTCCGCGCCTTGTCCGAATCGGGCGTGATGACCTATGCGCACTATGCCGACATCGTCTCTTTCAATGTCCTGGCGCAGATGACGACGACGGACGCCGGTCTGCCCGGCATCGCGCCGGACCTGGCCGCCAAGGTGCGCCAGGACTATCTGCAACCCGCCGACGTCAAGAAGATCGACGTCGGCGGCGGTCTGATCCACGGCTCGGCCGAAGACTTCGCCGAAGACCGCTCGCGCAAGATCATTCTGGCCCATACGGCGATGGATCTTTCCAACGCCCAGCGCAAGATCGGCTCGGGGGCGCCCTTCGGCACGGTGGACGTGCTGATCCCGTCGGTCCGCGACTATGCGCTGCGCAAGGCGCACAGCTATCTCACCGCCTATTTTCCCGAAGTGCCGCAGCACGACCTGGAGATGCTGCTCAATCGTCCGATCGTCGACATCAATGCCGAAACCATCGTCTTGCGCCAGGGCGAGCGGTGCGACGCCGTGACCATGCCGCTGACCGGACTGATGGAGGTGGTCAACAACGACGGCGACAGCCGCTATCTGCTTTCGTCGGGGACATTGATCGGCGAAAGCGCCTGCCTGGACGACCGGCACACCACCAAGACCTATCGCGCCGCGAGTTTCGTCAAGGCGATCGTCTGGCCGGCCGACCTCTACCGGAGCTTCATCCAGCATAACGATCTGATGGAATCGGCCCTGGCCACCGCGACGATGCGCAGCGTCTTCGCCAGGACGCGGCTGTTCGGGGAAAATGTTTCGATTCCCGTGATGAATCGTCTGGTGCGGGCCGCGACGGAGATGTCGGTCGACCCCGGCCTGCCGGTGGACGAGGGGGCCGATTGCCTGTTTCTGATCCGGGCCGGCGTCGCCGAGCGGCGGATCGAGGGCAAGGTGGTCGAAGTGCTCGAAAGCGGCGACTTCTTCGGCGAATCCATGGTGCTGCACGGGCATCGTCCGGTCGGCGGCATCGTCGTCCGCGCGGCGTGCGACCTGATCGCCATTCCCGGGGCCATGCTCCGCGACATTCCGATCGTCCGCTGGAAACTTTTCGAGACCTATCTGCGCCGCCTGCGCCTTCTGCTGGCCCCACCCGGCGACGGGGCGGCGTTTCCCTGGAATGCCGATTATGCGGTGGGCGTTCCGCTGATCGACCGTCAGCATCAGAAGCTCTTCGAAATCGCCAATCGGGTCATCCTGGCCCTCGATCGCGGACATGATGCCGATATTCGCGCCACGATGAGCGAATTACTGGACTACAATAACTATCATCTTGTCGAAGAAATGAAATACCTGGAGGGAATGTCCTTTCCTGAAATCGAGCATCATGAAGAAATGCACAAAAAATTGATCTCGGATATTTTTGTCATGAAACGCGATCTCGAGACCTGTGACGGAGGTCGTCTGCCGATGGTTCGATCCGATTTCGTGGAGTTCTTTCAGGCGTGGGTGGTCGATCACATTTTCAAAGAAGATAGAAAGTTCGCGCGATATCTGTACAGTGGGCTCGCCGAATAGGCTTTTGTGGAAACTGGGGGCCTGCCCGCGTGAGACGTCTTTCGATCATCATCGCCTTTCTCTGCGCCGTCATGGCCCTGTCGTGCCTTTCGCCGCCGGCGCGGGCGGACGACAAATTGGTGGTCGGATATATCCCGATCGTCCCGATGGCCCCCCTGTTCGTCATGGTGGGCGAGGGCTGGAGCAAGCAGGCGGGGCTGGATCTCGAACTGACGCGCTTCGAATCCGGTCCGGTGATGGTCCAGGCGATGGCGTCGGGCAAGATGGACGCCGCCTATGTCGGCATCGGCCCGGCCATGGTGGCGCGGGCCAACGGCATCTCCATCAAGGTCCTGGCCTGTTCGGTCGTCGAGCAGGTCGGCATCATCGCCCGCGGTCGCTTTCTCGAAGCCCTGGAAAAATATCCCCCGGCCGAAGCGGTCGGCAAATTCACCGCCGAGCAAGGCCGCAAGCCGAAAATGGCCAGCCTGCCGAAGGGCGCGGTGCCCGACACCATCGGCCGCTATTGGGTGGTCAAGACCCTGGGACTGCCGGAAAATGCCGTCGATTACCTGGGCATGGGGGAAAGCCAGGTGCAGCAGGCTTTCCTGACCGGCGACGTCGACGCCGCCGCCATTCTCGAGCCGATCTTGAGCCTGGCCGAATCCAAGGTGCCGGGCGCCAGGGTCGTGGCGCGGTCGGCCGCTATCCTGCCCGGTCACGCAGGCGCGGTGCTGGTGGTCAGCGAAGCGGCGCTCCGCGACAAGCCGGCCGCCATCCGGGCTTTGCTGAAGCTCCATATCCGGGCCGACCAATTGCTGCGCGAGCAGCCGCTGAAGGCCCTTCCCGACGTCATGCGCTTCGTCGGCAAGGGGCTGATCGACGAAGCGGTGATGGCCAGGGCGATGAGCGGGGCGCGGACCACCTTCGTCAGCGATCCGCGGCCGATGATCGAACCGACCCGGCGCATGCAGGACTTCCAATTGGCGATCGGCGCCCAGACCAAGCCGGTGGTTCTCGAAGATCTGATCGACCCGTCGCTCTACGACGCGGTGCTGGCCGAGACGCGGCGATGACGCTGCGCGTCCTTCTGCATGCCCCGACGGCCGCGGCCTTGCGCCGGGCTCGTTCCAACGCCCGCAACCTCCTGGCGGCCGACCCGGATGCCGCGGTCCGCATCGTGGTCAATGCCGAGGCGGTCACGGCGCTGGCGGAAACCGCCGAGGCCGCCACCGATCCTTTGATCACCGTCTGCGCCAACAGCCTGCGCGCCGCCAGGATCGACGAAGCGGCGGCGACGGCGGCGGGCTTGGCCGTCACGCCGGCCGCCGTGGTCCTGCTGGCCCGCCTGCAGGCCGAGGGCTGGTCCTATATTCGAAGCTAGGGCAACGATCCTTAGGGTCCGGGACAAAACAAGAGACGCGCTTTGTCCCAGGCCCTTGAGATCAGAGCGTGTGAAAAAATCAGTGGCGCCGGCCTCCGCGCCGGCGTTTCGGCGAAGCCGAAAAATGAGTATTTCCGCCGCTTTGCGGCGGAGGCCGGCAGCGACGCCGGCCCCACTGAAAAGCATTTTTCGTTTGGGGAGCCCCGCCGGTGAACGTCGTTTTTTTCGCCATCATCGTCACGGCCTTCGCGGTTGCCGGCTGGCGGCAAGTGACGCTGCCCCTCCCGGGCGACGGCTCGCCGATGGAGGCTTTGGGCCTGGCCGCGGTGAAGGCGGCCGAAGGGGCGGTCACCCTCGGCCTGGGATTGATCGGCACCATGGCCCTGTTCCTCGGCCTCATGAAGATCGCCGAGGCGGGCGGGCTGATGCGCGGGCTGGCCCGCCTGTTGCGGCCCCTGCTGCATCGCCTGTTTCCCGAAATACCGCCGGACCATCCGGCGATGGGCGCCATGGTGATGAATGTCGCCGCCAACGTCCTGGGGCTTTCCAACGCCGCCACGCCTTTCGGGGTGCGCGCCATGCAGGCCTTGGAGCGGCTCAATCCGCGCCAGGGCGTCGCCACCGACGCCATGGTGCTGTTCCTGGCGCTGAACACGGCCAATGTCACCTTGCTGCCGACCCATGTGATGGCGCTCCGGACGGCGATCGGGTCGCACGACCCGGCCGCGGTGATCCCCACCACCCTGTTCGCCACCCTATGGTCGACCGGCCTCGCCATCCTGTTCGCCAAATGGGGGGCCCGCTGGTTTCCGGCCGATGGTCCCGTCTGCGAGCGGCCGCTCGATGCGGCGGAAGAGGAGCCCGCCGCCGAAGATGTCCTGCCGCCCTATCCGGTCTGGGTGTCGGGGCTGGCCGCCGCCGTCTGCCTGTCCCTCGTTCCGCTGACGGTGCTGTGGGGCCGCACCCTGTCGCCCTGGATCATTCCGGCCATGCTGGTCGGCATCCCGGGGTATGGCCTGCTGCGCCGCGTCGCCGTCTACGAGGCCTTCGTCGAGGGGGCCAAGGACGGTCTGGCCGTCTCCTTGCGCATCCTGCCCTATCTGGTGGCCATCCTGGTGGCGGTCGGGATGTTTCGCGAAAGCGGGGCGATGGAACTGCTGATCGCTCCGCTCGGCCGGATCACCGGCGTCTTCGGCCTGCCGCCCGAGGCGCTCGGCATGGCCGTCCTGCGCTCGCTGTCCGGCTCGGCCTCCTTCGGTTATCTGGCGTCCCTGCTCAAGGATCCGGCCATCGGGCCGGATGGCTATCTCGGCATGCTGGTCAGCACCATCTACGGTTCCTCCGAGACGACCTTCTATGTCCTGGCCGTCTATTTCGGCGCGGCCGGCGTCAAGCGCATCCGCCACGCCCTGCTGGCCGGCCTGCTGGCCGATCTCGGCGGGACGGTGTTCTCGGTGGTGATCTGCCGCTGGCTGTACGGATGACGGAGGCCGGCCCCACCGCGGCCAAAAATGACGGGGGAGTGCCGCCCCGTCCCGGAAGAATAAGGAAAAGTGGCACCGGCGTCCCTGCCGGTGTCCGCCGCCTGCGCGGCGGAGTCTTTTCCACCGGCAGGGACGCGGTGCCACTGACGAAACTTGAGGGAACAGTATCGAACCTAGAGCGCGATGCCTTAAATCGGCATCACGCTCCGGCTTTTCTTGATGTCCCTCGCCGGGCGCGCGCTTCCGCGCGCTTGGCCGCGGCCTCAATGGCCGCTCTGGCCGGCCGGCCGCCGCAGGCTCTCCGCCAGGCAGGTGAGGACCGTGCGCGTTTTCGCCGCCATCCTCTGGCCGAGCGGGATCAGGGCGTGCACCGGCGGACCGTCGACGTCGGCGCTCGGCAGGACAGGCCGAAGCCTTCCCGCCTCCACATAGGGCTGGGCGACCCGGTCGATGATCTGGGTGATGCCGAAACCGTTCACCGCCGCCTCGACCAGCACCTGGCCATCGGACAGGACGAGCGCCGGCGTCGGCAGGATGTCCCGCACCAGGCCGCCGTCCTGCACCGTCCACGGACGCAGCTGTCCCGACGAGCCGCGGAAAATGATCGCCTCATGTGCGCTGAGGTCCCCGACCGTGGTCACGGCGCCCCGGCGGGCGAGATACTCGGGCGAGGCATAAAGTCCGAAGCGCAGGGCGCAGAGCTTGCGCACCGTCATGTCGCCGTCCTGGGGCAATTCGCCGATGCGCACCACGATGTCCCAGCCCTCGCCGACCGGATCGGACATTCTGTCGGTCAGCAGCATTTCAAGCGTGATCTTGGGATAACGCTGCCGGAGCGAAGCCAGGGCCGGCAGCAGCAGCCGGCCGAATCCGGCCGGCAGATTGAGCCGCACGCGGCCGATCGGTTCCGCCCGCCGGGCGGCCAGGGCCTGTTCCGCCTCGCGCAGGCCGTCCAGCGCGGCTTGCGCCGCCAGCAGATAGGTTTCTCCGTCCTCGGTGAGGCGGACGGCCCGGGTCGTGCGTTGGAACAGGCGGGTTCCCAGCCGGCTCTCGAGCCGTTGCACCGCCTTGCCGACGTTCGATTTGCTGGTGCCCAGTCCCTCGGCGGCGCGCGTGAAGCTGCCGGTTTGCGCCACCGCCGCAAAGGCCGCGATATCGGGGATCGACGCATCGGTGTGCTCGATCATTGTATCCTCCTGAGAGACAAATAGTCTCATTTTTCCAAGTTTATCAAAACCCGAGCGGAAGTCACAATGCCTCTCGTTGCGCGGACGCCGCCGCTTCGTCGGCGATGCGAAAGGCCTGGACGATGTTGACGCGAAATTCGATCCTCTCGGGCGCCTATCTGGAAAGCTTCGACACGCTGCCCACGGAAATTCTCTGGAGCCGGGAGTGCATCGAAAACTCCCTGGCCGAAACGATGCGGATGCGGCCCGGCCCGGGCGACCTGCTGGTTTTCGGTTACGGCTCGCTGATCTGGAATCCCCTGCTGAAGATCGTCGGCCGGCAGCCGGCGACCTTGCATGGATGGCATCGGAGTTTCTGCCTGCGGCTGATCGCCGGCCGGGGAAGTGTCCGGACGCCCGGCCGGATGCTGGGGCTGGAACCGGGCGGTTCGACGCGGGGCGTCGCCTTCAAGCTCGCCGAAACCGGCATTGCCGAGGAATTGCGCCTGTTGTGGATCCGGGAAATGCCGACCGGCGCCTATCGTCCGACCTGGACCGCGATCCGGCTGGAGGACGGCAGGCGAGCGACGGCGCTCGCCTTCGTGGCCGACCCCGGGCATCCGCTTTACGAAAAGGATGTGACCGTTTCGTCCGTGGCGCCCTTGATGGCCGCCGCGTCGGGCCCGCTCGGCAGCAACGCGGACTATCTGTTCAAGCTGGCCTCCGCCCTGGCCGAAGACGGGGTCCGCGACGGTTATGTCGAAGCCCTCGCCCGCGAACTGAAGAAACTCTCTTCGGCAAAAGGCGGCTGAGGCAACGTTCGACGGTCGGGGGCGGCTCCCTGCATTGTGTCCCTTTCGGCGACAGAGCGTCGCCTTGCCTCGGCTTTATCGACCGGGACGACACCTCAATAATGCGGCGGAAGGCGTTTTTCCCTCCGCCATGAAAGTGAGTTCCGATGACCAGCAATTCGCCCGTCCCCGCGCCACGCCGGGACCAAACCGGTCCGGTCGCCATATCGAGCGCCCGGACCGCCAAGCTTTTCGAGCCGGTGCAGGCCGGCGGCCTGTTCCTGAAGAACCGCATCGTCATGCCGCCGATGACCCGGACGATGTCGCCGGCCGGCGTGCCCGGCGCCGCAAATGCCGCCTATTACCGGCGGCGGGCCAAAGGCGGCGTCGGGCTGATCATCACCGAAGGAACCTGGGTGCCGGACGAGGCCGGGGCGAACGAGGCCGACGTTCCGCGCATGTATGGTGCGGACGCGCTCGACGGCTGGGCGGAGGTCGTGCGGGAGGTGCATGCCGAAGGCGTGCCGATCTTCTCGCAGCTCTGGCACGTCGGACAGATGAAGCAGCCGGTCATCGAGGGTCTCTACGCCCCGAAACCGGCCAACTCCGTGGTGCCGCGCCGGATCGGACCCTCCGGTCTGTTCGGCGGCATCGGATCGAAAACGACGCTCGACGGCGAACCCGCCACGCAGGCCGATCTGGATGCGGTGGTCGAAGCCTTCGGCAAGGCCGCCGCCAACGCCCAGCGGACCGGCTTCGACGGCGTGGAGATCCACGCGGCGCACGGCTATCTCTTCGACCAGTTCTTCTGGGACGGGACCAATCGCCGCGCCGACGACTACGGCGGGCCGCTCCGCAATCGGATCCGGCTGGCTGTCGATACCGTCGCGGAAATACGCCGCCTGACCGGGCCGAATTTTCCGATCTCGCTGCGGATATCGCAGTGGAAGATCCAGGACTTCGGCGCGAAAATCTTCAAGACCCCCGGCGAGTTGGAGGCATTCGTCGGTCCCTTGGCCGAGGTCGGCGTCGACATTTTCCATTGCTCGCAACGCCGCTTCTGGGAATGCGAGTTCGGCTCGGACCGCAACCTCGCCGCCTGGACCAGGACGCTCTCGGGCAAGCCGACCATCTCGGTCGGTTCGGTCGCGATGACCGGCGAGCATGTCGACACGCTGATGGGCCAGCCCAGCGACGTTTCCGGAATCGATCGTCTGCTCGTCATGATGGAACGGGGCGATTTCGACCTGATCGCCATCGGTCGCGGCCTGCTCGTCGATCCCGCGTGGCCTCGAAAGGTCAAAGCGGGACGCCTGGACCAGTTGCTCGCCTGGAACCGCGACGTTCTTAAAACCCTTTCCTGAAGGTCCGCTCTGAAACAGACGCGTCACCGCGCCTTCCGCCCCGGCCGCCGGCCGCCCCGTCCTGGATGAAAAAGAAAAGTGGCACCGGCCTTAAGCGCCGGTGTCCGCCGCTTCGCGGCGGAGTCTTTTCCACCGGCAGGGACGCCGGTGCCACTGCTCCTGGCCTGTCGATGAAGCGCCCCGCAACGACGCATCAGTCCGCGTCAATTGTATCTCCATAGGCGACAAAGAATATCATTTTACCGTGTTTATCAATTCTGGGGCGGAAGTCACAATGCCGCTCGCTGATGACGCGCGGTCCCCGATCGGCCGGCGCAGCCCTTTCCAAGGGATCGGCCATCAGCCCCCTTTTCGTGCAAACCGTTTTGAACCGCAAGGAGCCCCCAACATGTCCGCCTCCCGCAAACGGCTATCCGTCGCGCTCGGCGCGCTTTTCGCCGCCGGCACCGCCGGCATCGCCGTCATTCATGGTTATGGCGTCACGCCCTTGAGCCCGGCCGAGGCCTCGGTCAATGCCGCTTCGGCGGTGGAGGTCGACGCCGCCACCGTCCTCGACCGATCGATCACCGACTGGCAGAGCTATTCGGGGCGACTGGAAGCGGTGGACAAGGTCGATATCCGTCCGCTCGTCTCCGGGACGATCGTGGCGGCCGACATCAAGGACGGCGGTCTGGTGAGGAAGGGCGATCCGCTGTTCACCATCGATCCCCGTCCCTATGAGGCCGAGGTCGATCGGGCCGCCGCCGCGCTGGCCGCCGCCGAGGCGCGGGCGGGTTATACGGCGACCGACGCCGCCCGCGCCGACCGGCTTCTCGCCAGCGACGCCATCGCGACGCGCGACTATGACGCCAGGCGGAACGCCGCGCGGGAAGCCGCCGCCAATCTGAAGGCGGCGAAGGCGGCGCTGGAGACCGCGAAGATCAATCTGGCCTATACGCACATCACGGCCCCGGTGTCGGGCCGGGTGTCCCGGGCCGAACTGACCGTCGGCAACATCGTCTCGGCGGGCGCCAATGCGCCGCTGCTGACCACGCTGGTCTCGGTCTCGCCGATCTATGCCTCCTTCGACGTCGACGAGCAGACCTACCTGCGCAATTTGCGCCACGACGCCAGCGGGGCGTTTCCCGTTTCGCTGGGATTGGCCGACGAAGACGGCTTTTCGCGCGAAGGGACCGTCGTCTCGGTGGACAACCATCTGGACACCGGTTCCGGCACCATCCGCGTGCGGGCCCGCTTCGACAATGCCGACGGCTCGCTGGTGCCGGGGCTCTACGCCCGGGTCAGGGTGGGCGGCGGAAAACCGCATCCCGCCGTCATGGTCGACGATCAGGCGATCGGCACCGACCAGGCGAAGAAATATGTGCTGGTGGTCGATGACGAGAACCGGGTCCGCTATCGGGAAATCGCCTTGGGCGGTCTGCACGACGGCCTGCGCGTCGTCACCGGCGGCCTCAAGCCCGGTGAACGCATCGTCGTGAACGGCGTCCAGCGGGTCCGGCCCAACGACAGCGTGCGGGCGCGCGCCGTCGGCATGGCCGACGTCGCTCTTTCCCCCAAGTCAGCCGAATAGCGCCGGAGGATATCATGAACATTTCCAAATTCTTCATCGACCGGCCGATTTTCGCCGGCGTTCTCTCGACGGTGATTTTGCTGGCGGGGCTGATCGCCCTGACCAAATTGCCGACGGCGGAATATCCCGAGGTGGTCCCCCCCTCGGTGGTCGTCCATGCGCAATTCCCGGGGGCCAATCCCAAGGTGATCGCCGAAACCGTGGCGGCGCCCATCGAGGAACAGATCAACGGCGTCGAGAACATGCTCTACATGCAGTCGCAGGCCAACAGCGACGGCAACATG
>JAATGN010000449.1 GCA_015654615.1 Rhodospirillales bacterium | reverse complement strand
TCCGCATCGAGGACGGCTGGCGAATGACGATTTTCACCGATCCTGCCGGCGATGGTGAAGCTTCGCGCGCCGGGGCGATTTTGACCGTCGATCTCGACGCCATCGTCGCCAACTGGCGATTCCTCGAGGCGCGGGTCGGCCCGGCGTCGCGCTGCGCGGCGGTCGTCAAGGCCGATGCCTATGGGCTGGGGGCATCCCGCGTCGCGCCGGCCCTGCACGCTGCCGGATGCCGCCGCTTCGTCGTCGCCACCCTGGACGAAGCGCTGATTTTGCGTCCCTTGCTGGCCGACGCGGAGATTCTGGTCCTGAGCGGCCCTTTCGCCGGTTGCGAAGAGGACTTTCCGGCCGCCCGGCTCACCCCGGTGCTCAATTCCCTCGAGCAAATCGCCCGCTGGCGCGCCTTGGCCGGCCGCCACGGCCGTCCCCTGCCCTCGGTCCTGCATGTCGACACCGGCATGTCCCGCCTCGGTCTTCGCCTGGAGGAAGCCCGGCGCCTCGCCCAGGACAAGGCGACGCTGGCCGCCCTGCAGCCGGTCCTGCTGATGAGCCATCTCGCCTGCGCCGACGAACCGTCGCATCCGATGAACCGCCGGCAGCTCGAGGTCTTCCGCGCCGCCCGGGCGTTGTTCCCCGGCCTTGCGGGCAGTCTCGCCGCCTCGTCGGGCATTTTCCTGGGGTCCGACTGGCATGCCGACTGGTGCCGTCCGGGGGCCGCGCTCTACGGCGTGCGGCCCACCGAAAGCGAAGCCAATCCGATGCGCCCCGTGGTCCGTCTCGACGGCCGCATCATCCAGGTGCGTGACATTGACGCCGGGGAGAGCGTTGGCTATGGTGCGACGCATCTTGCCCAGGGTCCGGGCAGACTGGCGACCGTGGCGGCCGGTTATGCCGACGGATTGTTTCGCGCGCTGGGAAATCGGGGCTGTGGCCATCTGGGAGAATACCGAGTGCCGCTGGTTGGACGCGTGTCGATGGACCTGGTGACCTTCGACGTCACAGGTCTGCCCGACGGGCTCGCCAAGGCCGGCGCCACCATCAATTTGATCGGCCCGGGCAACGGCGTCGACGATCTGGGCCGCGCCGCCGGCACCATCGGCTATGAAATCCTGACGGCGCTTGGCCAACGCTACCACCGCCACTATCTGGGTGGATCCGCGCCATGACTCTGCTTGCCGCCGTCGGGCGGGTTTTCTTGAGCTTTCTGGAATATACGGGACGGCTGGCGGTGTTTACCGGCGTTGCCCTGTCCCATTGCATCCGCCCGCCGATCTATCACCGGCTGATCGGCCGGCAGATGCTCGAAATCGGCTATTTCTCGCTGCCGGTGGTCGGACTGACGGCGATCTTCACCGGCATGGTGCTGGCCTTGCAAAGCCACACCGGATTTGCCCGCTTCCAGGCCGAAGGCGCCGTCGCCACGGTGGTGGTGCTGTCGATGACCCGGGAACTGGGACCGGTGCTGGCCGGATTGATGGTGGCCGGACGCATCGGGGCGGCCATGGCGGCGGAAATCGGCACCATGCAGGTGACCGAACAGGTCGACGCCCTGGTGACCCTGTCGACCAACCCCTACAAATATCTGGTGGCCCCCCGGCTGATCGCCGGCGTGCTGATGCTGCCCTGCCTGGTCCTGGTGGCCGACATCATCGGCGTCTTCGGCGGCTTCCTGGTCGGCACCTATCAATTGGGCTACAATCCGGCTACCTATGTTCACAGCACCTGGGAATTCCTGAAGCCGATCGACGTGCTGTCCGGCCTGGCGAAAGCCGCCGCCTTCGGCTTCGTCATTTCGCTGATGGGCTGCTACAACGGCTATCATTCGAAGGGCGGGGCCCAGGGCGTCGGCCAGGCCACCACCAATGCGGTGGTCTCGGCCTCGATCCTGATCCTCACCACCAATTACATCCTCACGGCGCTGTTTTTCAACAAATGACCGGCCAACCCAAAATCCAGCTGATCGACGTCCACAAAAGTTTCGGTCCGAAAACGGTCCTCGACGGCGTGACGGTGGATATCGCCGCGGCGGAGTCCTTCGTCGTCATCGGCGGCTCGGGATCGGGCAAATCGGTCATGCTGAAGTGCATTCTCGGCCTGATGCGGCCGGATCAGGGCAAGATCCTGGTCGATGGCGAGAATATCGTCGGCATGCGGGCCCGCGACCACGAACGGGTGATGAAGAAATTCGGCATGCTGTTCCAGGGCGCCGCCCTGTTCGATTCCCTGCCGGTCTGGGAAAACGTCGCCTTCGGCCTGATCCAGGGATTGCGGATGGACCGCAGGAAGGCCCGCGACAAGGCCGTCGAAAAGCTTTACCAGGTCGGCCTCGGCTCCGACGTCGCCCAGCTTTCGCCGTCGGAACTGTCGGGCGGCATGCAAAAACGCGTCGCCCTGGCCCGCGCCATCGCCGCCGAGCCGGACATCATCTTTTTCGACGAGCCGACCACCGGCCTCGATCCGATCATGGCCGACGTCATCAACGACCTGATCGTCAAATGCGTCAAGGAACTGGGCGCCACCGCCGTCTCGATCACCCATGACATGCATTCGGCCCGCAAGATCAGCGATCGCATGGCCATGCTCTATCATGGCCGCCTGATCTGGGTCGGTCCGACCAGCGGCGTCGACCGGGCCGACAACGCCTATGTCGACCAGTTCATCCATGGCCGGGCCGAAGGGCCGATCAAGATGGAACTGCGGCGCTGAGCCCGCGTGCCAACGACAAACCATTGGGACACGGATGAACACGGATACCCACGGATGACCACGGACGAGCGCCGCAGGCATGATCCATGTGGTTCGCCGGGTCGCGGACGACATGGCGCAGGAATGCCTGCGGCGCTCGTCCGTGGTCATCCGTGTTGCCTTTCGCACACCCTCGGTCGATAAGGACAGGACCTTGGCCAAAGTTTCCTCTCGCTACGTTTGCCAGGACTGCGGCGCCGCCTATGCGCGCTGGGCCGGCAAGTGCGAAGCGTGCGGCGCCTGGAATTCCATCGTCGAGGAAGCGCCGGTCGAGTCCGTGCCCAAGGGCCTGGGCGGCAAGGGCGGCCGGCGCATCGATTTCGTCGGTCTCGACGGCGGCTCGGAGCCGCCGCCGCGCCGGCGGACCGGAATCGCCGAATTGGACCGCGTTTGCGGCGGCGGCCTGGTCGCCGGCTCGGCCCTGCTGGTCGGCGGCGACCCCGGCATCGGCAAGTCGACCCTGCTGTTGCAGGCGGTGGCCGCCCTGGCCGGTCAGGCCACCTGCGTCTATATTTCCGGCGAGGAGGCGATCGAGCAGGTCCGGCTCCGGGCGCGGCGTCTCGGCCTGCATGGAGCACCCGTGCAGCTGGCGGCCGCCACCGCCTTGCGCGACATCGTGGCCAGCCTCGATCAGGGCGAGGTGCCGGCGGTGGTTGTCATCGACTCGATTCAGACTATGTATCTGGACAGTCTCGATTCGGCGCCGGGCACGGTGGCCCAGGTCCGCAGCTGCGCCAGCGAATTGATCCGGCTGGCCAAGCGGCGGGGCTTCACCTTGTTCCTGGTCGGCCATGTGACAAAGGACGGGCAGATCGCCGGCCCCCGCGTCCTCGAACATATGGTCGACACGGTTCTTTATTTCGAAGGGGAGCGGGGCCATCCGTTCCGCATCCTGCGTTCGGTCAAGAACCGTTTCGGCGCGACCGACGAGATCGGCGTCTTCGAGATGAGCGACGCCGGCTTGACGGGCGTGGCCAACCCTTCGGCCTTGTTTCTGGCCGAACGGCGCGGCAATGTCAGCGGTTCCTGCGTCTTTGCCGGCATCGAGGGAAGCCGGCCGATGCTGGTGGAGATCCAGGCGCTGGTGGCGCCCAGCGCGCTCGGCACGCCGCGCCGGGCGGTGATCGGCTGGGACGGCGGACGCCTCGCCATGATCCTGGCGGTGCTCGATGCGCGTTGCGGTCTTGCTTTGGCCGGAAATGACGTTTATTTGAACGTCGCCGGCGGCTTGCGGATCAGCGAGCCGGCCGCCGACCTGGCGGTGGCCGCCGCCCTGCTGTCTTCCGCCAACGATGTGCCGGTGGAAGCCGACATGGTGGTCTTCGGCGAAATCGGATTGTCCGGCGAGGTGCGCGCCGTCAGCCAGATGGACGGCCGCCTGAAGGAAGCGACGAAGCTGGGTTTTGCCCAGGCTTTGATGCCGGTGGTCCGCCGGCAGGCGTCGAGCGCCGGAAAGTCCGGCGGACGAGGCGGCGGCGAGGGGTCGATCGGTATCCGCCGGGTCGGCCATGTACAGGATTTGGTGTCCTTGTTCCGCCCGGGCGGCAAGGCTTCGAAGAGTCAATGACGGGATAGAAATACCGTGAACGCTGTCGACATCGTCGTCGTCGTCGTACTGCTGGCTTCCGGGGTGTTTGCCCTGATGCGCGGCTTTGTCTACGAGGTCCTGGCCATGGCCGGCTGGATCGCCGCCGGTCTCGCCGCCCTCTGGGGCATACCGGTCGCCCGGCCTTTCGTCCAACGCTATATCGCCAGCCAGACCCTGGCCGATATCGCCGGCGGCGTGGCCATCTTCCTGGTCGTCCTGCTCTTGTGTTCCTTCATCACCCATGCCATTTCGCGACGCGTCCAGAAAAGCGCCGTCAGCTCGGTCGACCGCTCCCTGGGGTTCGCCTTCGGCCTGTTGCGCGGCCTGGTCCTGAGCAGCCTCTGCTTCATGGTGGTGACCAAATTGATGGCGCCCGACGAACCGCCGATGCTGACCAGCGCCAAGACCAGGCCCCTGCTGGCCGCCGGGGCGCGGGCGATTCAGTCGCTGGTGCCGTCTTATCTGAGCGGCATCGAGGAAAAGGCCAAGGACGCCTCCGGCATGGTTAATCAGGCCCAGCAGGCGAAAGAGATGTATGATCGCCTGTCGGCGCCGAAGCCGAAATCGGCCGACCCATCCCAGAACGACAAACAGCCCGCCTACGACAGCCACAGCCTCGAGCGGCTGATCGAAACGACAACCGGCAAGTAGCCAGGAGTTCGCCGTCATAATGCTGACCACCCACCCCTTCGACGACGACCACCTGCATGAAGAGTGCGGCGTGTTCGGCATCTACGGTCATCCGGACGCCGCGTCGCATACGGCGCTGGGCCTGCATGCCCTGCAGCATCGCGGCCAGGAAGCGGCGGGCATCGTCGCCTTCGACGGCGAACATTTCCACAGCCACCGGGGCCTGGGCCACGTCGCCGACAATTTCGGCACGGAAGCGGTCATCAAGACCCTGCACGGCCATATGGCCGTGGGCCATGTCCGCTATTCGACGACCGGCGAGACCATGCTGCGCAACGTGCAGCCCCTGTTCGCCGATTTCGAATTCGGCGGACTGGCCATCGGCCACAACGGCAACCTGACCAATGCGCTGACCATCCGCAAGCAGCTGGTCCGGCGCGGCTGCCTGTTCCAATCGACCACCGACACCGAAGTGATCGTCCATCTGATCGCCATCAGCCTCTATTCGACCGTCGAGGAGCGGATGATCGACGCGCTGCGCCAGGTCGAGGGAGCCTATTCGCTGGTCGCCCTGACCCAGAACGCGGTGATCGGCGTGCGCGATCCCTTGGGGATTCGCCCGCTGGTCCTCGGCCAACTGCCGAGCGGCGCCTGGATCATCGCCTCGGAAACCTGCGCGCTCGACATCGTCGGGGCCAATTTCGTCCGCGACGTCGAGCCCGGCGAACTGATCATTCTCGACCACAACGGCCTCAGAAGCATCAAACCCTTCGTCAAGAGCCGCAGCCGCTTCTGTATCTTCGAATATATCTATTTCGCCCGCCCCGACAGCGTCATGGAGGGGACCAGCGTCTATGAGGTTAGGAAGCAGATCGGCCGCGAACTGGCGAAAGAGAGCGGCGTCGACGCCGACGTGGTGATCCCGGTGCCCGATTCCGGCGTTCCGGCCGCTTTGGGGTATGCGGCGGCGGCGAACATTCCCTTCGAACTGGGGATCATCCGCAACCACTATGTCGGGCGGACCTTCATCGAACCGACCGTCACCATCCGCCACCTGGGCGTCAAGCTGAAGCACAATGCCAACCGCGTCAATATCGCCGGGAAACGGGTGATTCTGGTCGACGATTCGATCGTGCGCGGCACCACCTCGACCAAAATCGTCGAAATGGTCCGGCAAGCCGGCGCCACCGAAGTGCATATGCGCATCTCTTCGCCGCCGACCACGCATTCCTGTTTCTACGGCATCGATACGCCGGAACGGGACAAGCTGCTGGCCTATAACCACGACGTGGCGCAAATGGCCAAGCTGATCGGCGTCGATTCGCTGGCCTTCATTTCCCTGGACGGCCTTTACCGGGCGGTCGGCGAAACCGAGCGCAACGCCAGGCATCCGAAATTCTGCGATGCCTGTTTCACCGGCGACTATCCGATCGCCCTGGCCGATCAGGACGGCGGACAGGGCCAGGAAAGCCTGACCCTGATGACCGAGGGCTTTTGAACCGATGACGTCCGGACGCTTGCGGGGCCGGGTGGCCCTGGTCACCGGGGCATCGCGCGGCATCGGCGCCGCCGTCGCCCGCCGCTTCGCCGCCGAGGGCGCCCAGGTCATCCTGCTGGCCCGCACGCAAGGCGCCTTGGAAGAGGTCGACGACCAGATCCGCCGGACCGGCGGCCAGGCGACCCTGGTTCCGCTCGATCTTCGCGACGGCGAGGCCATCGACCGGATGGGCGCCGCGCTCTATCAACGGTTCGGCCGCCTCGACATCCTGGTCGGCAATGCCGGCGTGCTGGGCGGCTTGAGCCCGGTCGGCCATTTCGCCCTGCCCGACTGGTCCGAGGTGATGGCCGTCAATGTCACCGCCAACTGGCGGCTGATCCGCAGTTTCGACGCCCTGCTGCGCCAGTCGGAGGCCGGGCGGGCGATTTTCGTCACCTCGGGCGTGACCACCGGCGTCTATCCCTATTGGGGCGCCTACGCCGCCAGCAAGGCGGCCCTGGAAAGCCTGGCGCGGACCTGGGCGGCGGAAGTGGCCGCCACCAGCCGGCTGCAGGTCAATCTGGTCGATCCGGGCATCGTCCGCACCCGCCTGCGGGCCGAGGCCTTTCCGGGCGAAGATCCGCTGATCCATCCCGCCCCCGACGCCGTCACGGAGGTCTTCGTCGATCTGGCGGCGGCCGACTGCCGGCGCACCGGCGAGATCGTCACGGCTTACTGAGGCCGCGGCGCCGCCCCACCCGCGAACGTGTCATGGCGGGGGCGCGTCGACCTGTCCTGAATGAAAAAGTGGCGCCGGCCTCAGATTGCCGTGCCTTCGCATCGCTTTGTGGGCCCTTTGAGCCCAGTGCCACTGGGGCCGAAGTCAGCCGGATGGGGGCTTTGGGTGACGGGCTGGCGATCTTTTTCATCCCCTTGCGGTTGAGTCTCGAAAGAAAATTTCACCACGAAGGCACGAAGGAACGGCCTGTCGTCAACGAGGCTGTTTTCCGTTCATTTCACCGTCATCCCCACTTTCGCGGGGATGACGGTGATAAAAGCGAACAATTTCGTCTTCACCGACGACGGGCCTCACTCAACAGGACCCGATTTGCCTATTCATCGACCGGCCTTTCCCGCGAGCGCCGGGCGATGACGGCGCGGCCCTCGATCACCTCGGGGATGATCCCATCGATGGCGTAACCGGAAAGTTCGGCCCGGACGTCCTCTTCCACCGCGTTGATCAGCGACGGCTCGGCGCCGATCCAGGTGGAGCTGAAGGACAGCACCCGATCGACGAAATGGCCGAGCGGCGTCGCCCGCCGTTCGAGGACGGAATGCCGTTCCACGGCATCGAAGGCCGAGGCGAGCAGGATCGCGTCATTGTGCTCGGCCGACGCATGGAGTTCCTGCCGCTGGTGGTCGGCGGCGGCATATTTTTCGCGAATCTTCCGGAAGCCGGCCGCCCAGGCATTGGCCGGCACGTCGGGCGTCCTGTCGGAAAACAGCACCACCGCGCCCCCCGGTTCGACCACGTCGTCGAGGCGGCGCAAGGCGTCTTCGCGATCCATCCAGTGGAAGGCGCGCCCGATGGTGACGAGATGGAAACGGCCCCAGGGCGGCGCGAGATCGGAAGCACGGCCTTGAACGAAATCGATGTCGACGCCGGCCCGCTCGGCGTTCCGGCGGGCGACATGCAGCATTTCCGACGAAGGATCGACCGCCGTGACCCGGGCGGCGTGGGCCGCGAAGTCGATGGCCAGGAAACCCGGTCCCGTTCCCAGGTCGAGAACATGGTGAGGCGGCCGCAGCCCGACCAGTTCGGCCACCCGGCTTATCAGCAGCGCCGGATAGGCCGGGCGGCCCGTGGTGTAGTGCTGCGAGGCCCGGCGAAATCGATCGGCCTCCGGTCCGGCGTCTTCGGCGAGGGACATTTCCTGCCTCCTAAATCGGTTGTTCGACGGTGGGCTTGCGACAAGCACGGCATGCAGATTGCCCTATCCCGATCGCCGACTCCACTTAGGACTTGATGAATAACGGCTTCGTTTTCTTCTTCGTCATTGCGAGCCTTTAGGCGAAGCAATCCAGGATCCCGCCGCCGGCTTCTGGATTGCCTCGCTCCGCCCTGGAAGAAAAGCGTCAGTGGCACCGGCGTGCCTGCCGGTGGAGAAAAAACTCCGCCGCGCTAGCGGCGGACACCGGCAGAGACGCCGGTGCCACTTGTCCTTACTCTTCCAGGACGGGTCGGCCGCCGGCCGGTGCGGAACGCGCCATGACGCGGTTATTCCTTAACGGGTACTGTGTTTCGATATGC
>JAATGN010000115.1 GCA_015654615.1 Rhodospirillales bacterium | reverse complement strand
TGCTCAAGCAGCGCACGCAGGCGCGGCTTCTCTCCAAAAGCAAAGGCGGTCAACGGCATGGGGCACCTCCGAACCCAACGGATTCAGAGAATCTCGACCAATGCAAGCTCCAAACTCCGTTAACCTGAGTTCGGAGCCCTGCATACGACAGCACAGGCTTGACAAGATCGGCCTTCTGCCGATCTATTGACCATGAATAATCTACCAAATGACTCATGAAATGCTGTCGAGCAAAGCAAAATACGGCCTGAAGGCCATGACCCATCTGGCCCGTTTCGGCGGGCAAGGCTCGTTGTTGATCGCCGACATCGCGGCCAAGGAACACATCCCCAAGAAGTTCCTCGACGCCATCTTGCTGGAATTGAAGAACAAGGGGTTTCTGTCCAGCAAGAAGGGCAAGGGCGGCGGCTACGCCCTGGCCCGTCCGGCCTCGCACATTCGCGTCGGCGACCTGGTCCGGGTGCTGGACGGCCCGCTGGCGCCGGTGGCTTGCGTCTCCCGCACCGCCTACCGCCCCTGCGGCGATTGCGACGACGAAAACGCCTGCGCCGTCCGGGCCGTCATGCAGGACGTGCGCGAAGCCATCGCGCAGATCCTCGACAACACCACGCTGGCCGACATGTGCGCCCGCACCCCGCAGGCCGAAAAGGTGCTGGTCTACGACATCTGAGGCCCCATTCGAACGGGGCATTGCGCTTACCGGATCGGCGATACAGATTGGTTATGGTAAAGTCGTTCATTGATCTTACCGACAAGGACATATCATGGTCGATTACCGTGATGTCATCACGCTCGAACCCGGCAAGCGTAGCGGCAAGCCTTGCATCGCGGATTGCGCATTACCGTCCAGGATATCCTGGAATGGCTGGCAACCGGCATGACGATTGACGAAATCCTTGCGGATTATCCCGAGTTGTCCCGTGATGACGTTCTGGCGTGCCTTGCCTACGCGGCCGATCGCGAGCGGCGCGGTGCTACGATGCATGTTGCCGCATGAAATTGTTGATTGTAGCAATCAGGATGTCGTCGCAGTGCTGCTGAAAAATGTAACCGTTATTATGCAGACCTTAGAGGCACCGGAAATTGGCATCGTAAATTTGTACTGACTGTGTCTGATAACGCTGCTCTTCGATTGATCCATTGTCGAATTTCGATGAAGGCAATTCGACAACGTCGCTGCCATTCTGCGTACTCCGAAGACCGGAACGGTGTCGGCCTGCGCCATCCAGGATGCGGAACCATGGCAAGTTCCAGCAATTATTCATAAAATAGATTATAGATATCACAAACATCTATTAGAATAAAAATGGATTTGGTGGGACATAACAAGTCGAAACGACCGCCCCGGATCGCCCCATGCAGCAAATTTCCGCGATATATTCTACCGATGGTTTGCCCCACCGCCAGCGGATCCAGGCACTGATCGCCATTTCGGTGGCGGTCGCCATGGCGACGCTCGACACGGCGATCACCAATACGGCGCTGCCGACGATCGCCGCCGACATCGGCGCCGATCCCGCCTCGTCGATCTGGGTGGTCAACGCCTATCAGCTGGCCATGGTCGCGGCGCTGCTGCCGCTCGCCTCGCTGGGCGAAATTCTCGGCCACCGGCGCGTCTATGTCGCCGGGCTGGTCCTGTTCACCGCGACGTCGCTGGGCTGCGGCCTGGCCTGGTCCCTGCCGACCCTGGTCGGGGCCCGCGCCTTGCAGGGCCTGGGAGCGGCGGCGATCATGAGCGTCAATACGGCGCTGATCCGCTTCATCTATCCGGCCGGAAAGCTCGGCTTCGGCCTCGGCCTCAACGCGCTGGTGGTGGGGCTCGCCTTCACGGTCGGACCGACCGTCGCCTCGGGCATCCTGTCGGTGGGATCCTGGCACTGGCTGTTCCTGATCAATGTGCCGGCCGGCCTCGTCGCCGCCCTGCTGTCCCTGCGCACGCTGCCGGCCACCGAGCAGGCCCGCCACGGCTTCGACGGCGTCGCCGCGGCGCTCTGCGCCGGTTTCTTCGCCCTGCTCATCCTGGGGATCGGCTCCGCCGCGCAGGGGCAGGCCTGGGTCCCGGTGGCGGCCGAGTGGGCCGGCGCCGCCGTCTGCGGTTCCACGCTGCTGCGGCGCCAGGCCGGTCATCCGGCGCCGATGCTGGCCGTCGATCTGTTCCGGCAGCCGGTCTTCTCCCTGTCGGCCCTGACGGCGATCTGCTCCTTCGCCACGCAAGGCCTGGCCTTCGTGTCGCTGCCCTTTCTCCTCCAGGTGGTCCTGGGGCACAGCGCGGTCGCCACCGGCTTGCTGATGACGCCGTGGCCGGCCGTCGTCGCCATCATGGCGCCGATCGCCGGACGCCTGTCCGACCGCTATCCACCGGGGATCCTGGGCGGTCTCGGACTGGTCATCCTTTGTCTCGGCATGGCGGCCCTGGCCCGCCTGCCGCCCCATCCGGCCACGATGACGATCGCCTGGCGGATGATGCTGTGCGGCGCCGGCTTCGGATTCTTCCAGTCGCCCAATCTGAGGGCGCTGATGGGCAGCGCCCCGCCCGGACGCAGCGGCGGGGCCAGCGGCATCGTCGCCACGGCCCGCTTGCTCGGGCAGGCGACGGGAGCCGCCCTGGTCGCCTTCTGCTTTCATCTTTCGCGCGACAAGGGACCGGAGGTCGCGCTGTGGATGGGCAGCGGCTTTTCCGCGCTGGGCAGCGTGGCGAGCTTTCTCCGGCTGGCGCCGCTCCGGCGCCAAACCCGACGCTGAAAAGGCCCGTCGATCGCCGGCCGCTCAGCCCCGGACCATCAGGACGCCGATGGCGACCAGTCCCACCACGATGCGATACCAGGCGAAGGGCGCGAAGCCATGCCGGCCGATGAAGCCGATGAAGCTCCGCACCACCACCAGGGCCGACAGGAAGGCCATGACGAAGCCGCCGGCGATCAGCGTGGCGCCGTCGAAGGAAAGGTCGTGGCGGGCCTTGTAGAGCGACAGCGCGGTGGCGCCGACCATGGTCGGGATGGCCAGGAAAAAGGAAAACTCGGCGGCGGTGCGGCGATCCACCCCCAGCAGCATCGAGCCCATGATGGTGGCGCCGGCCCGCGACACGCCGGGAACCATGGCCAGCACCTGGCACAGGCCGATCTGCAGCGCCAAGCCGGCGGTCATGCCCTCGATCGTGTCGACCCGGGGCTTTTTCACGATGCGCTCGATGACCAGGATCGCCACGCCGCCGGCCACCAGGGCGACCGCCACCGTCATCGGACTTTCCAGCAGGGCCTTGATGTATTTGTAGGCGGCGGCGCCGATCACCGCGGCCGGCAGGAAGGCCAGCAGCACATTGCGGACGAAGGCCCGCGAAGCGGCGTCGGACGGCAACCCCAGGGCGGCATCCCGCAGCTTTCGCCAATAGACCACGCAAACCGCCAGAATGGCCCCGAGCTGGATGACGATCTCGAAGGTCTTGTCGGCCGGTCCCTTGAAACCGAGCAGGTCGCCCGCCAGGATCAGATGGCCGGTCGAGGAGACCGGCAGGAATTCGGTCAGGCCCTCGATCAGGCCCAACAGCAGCGCGGTGAAAAATATTTCCATGAAGCCCCTGGCGGCAATGTCACCGACTACAACGTTTCGTCCAGGATGTCGGTTCCCTCGGCGCCGCGCAAGCCGGCGGACGGGGTATCCTCCGCTTCGGCGGGAAGAGGCCAAAATGGCCCGGCCCGCAGAAAACACCTACACTTTACTAGACTGATGTATTAGCTTTTGGCGCCTCGCCGCAAGATACCGAGAACAAGGATGCCGATGCCAGCCAGCAAACTGATTTCCCTGCCCGAGGCGGTGCGCCGCTACAGCTGGGACGGCATGCAATACGCCAGCGGCGCCGCCCTGCCCGTCGGCTCGGACGCCATCGTTTTCGGGCGCGAACTGCTGCGCCAGAAACGCCGCGACCTTCACGCCATCTTCCATTGCAACACCCAGCAGCTGAATCTGCTGGCGGCGGCCGGCGCCGTCGGCAAGGCGGAATGCGGCTTCTCGGGATTGGAGGTGTTCGGTTTCGCCAACGGCCTGCGCCGGGCGGTGGAAAGCGGCCGGCTGGCCCTCGAGGACTATTCCAACCTGGCCATTCCCCTGCGCCTGCTGGGCGGGGCCTTGAACTGGCCGTTCGTTCCGGCCACCGTCAATATCGGTTCGGACATCCAGTTCCGCAGCGCCTTCGCCCCCGACGAATATCCGAGCAAGACGAAGATTCCCACCGTCATCGATCCCTTCAGCGGCCGGGAGATCGGCGCCTTCAAGCCCCTGCAGCCGGATCTGGCGGCCATCCACGTCACCCTGGCCGACCCGCTGGGCAATGCCATCATGCTGGGCACCGAATGGAGCCGCTTCGAGCTGTCGCGCGCTGCCAGGAAAGTGGTGCTGATCGCCGACGCCATCGTGGAGCCCGGCTGCATGCGCCAGTTTCCCAATCTGGTCCGCATCCCCGACATCGTCGTCGAGGCGGTCGTCCACTGGCCCTTCGCCGCCTGGCCGCAAGGCTCGCCCGGCATGTACGATGTCGATGAGGAGCATATGGTGCTGATGAACAAGGCGCTGGCCACCGAGGAGGGCACGACCGCCTATCTGCGCGACTATGTCGAGGGTTATGACGGTCTCTCCGCCTATCTCGACCGGATCGGCCGCGAAAAAATCGAGCGATTGAGCCACGGCACCACCCGTTTCCTGCTCGATCCCTATCGGCAATGGCTGCTGCCGACCGCGGAGGCGGTGCCGTGAGCCGGCTGGATTACACCCGCCAGGAGATGATGGCGATCGCCACCGGCCGCGAAATCCAGGACGGCGAACTGGCCATCTTCGGCGTCGGACTGTCGATGCTGGCCGGCTTCTTCGCCCAGGCCCACCACGCCCCGAACGTGCGCACCATGACCGAGGGCGGCGTCTATGGCGCCACGCCGGTCGGCGGCCTGCCCTGGGGCATCGAGTGCAACCGGATTTCCACCAACGCCACCAGCTTCACCAACGCCATCGACGCCCTGGGTTTCCTGGTCGCCTCGGGGCGCTGCGACGTCGGCATCATCGGGGCGGCCGAGGTCGACAAATTCGGCAATGTCAACACCACCGGCATCTGGGAGGGCGAGATCGGCCACCATTACCGTCCGCCGAAGACGCGCCTGACCGGCGCCGGCGGCGCCAACGACATCGCCTGCGGCGCCAAGCGGACGGTGATCATGGTGACCCACGAGCGCAAGCGCTTCGCCGAAAAGGTCGGCTACATCAGCTCGCCCGGTTATCTCGAAGGCGGCGACGCCCGGGCCCGCTACGGCTTCGTCGGCGGCGGCCCGGCCGCCATCATCACCACGCTCGGCATCCTGCGCCCCGATCCGCGGACCAGGGAATTCGAACTGGAGTCCTGGTTCGCCTTTTCCAGCATCGAGGAGATCAGGGCCAACACCGGCTGGGACCTCAAGGTGTCGGCCCAGGCGCGGGTCGTTCCCGAACCGAGCGAAGACGAACTGGCCGCCCTGCGCCGCGTCGACGAGACCGGCGCCCTGCGCAAGAAAGGCTGAAGAGACGAAAGGCTTCGTTCTTTTAGCGTCATTGCGAGCGAAGCGAAGCAATCCAGCATTGTGCTCCAACCTCTGGATTGCTTCGCCCAAGGGCTCGCAATGACGGCAAAAATTAACAGTCATTCCCCGCTTCCCGAGGAGAAAACCATCATGACCGACACCCCCCTGCTTCTGCGCGAGACCGACGCCGGCATCGCCACCCTGACGCTGAACCGCCCGCAGGCCCGCAACAGCCTGTCGCAAGGCATGCTGCGGGCCCTGCTGGACGAACTGGACTCCCTGGCCGCCGACGAAGGCGTCCGCGTCGTCATCCTGGCCGGGGCCGGGCCGGCCTTCTGCGCCGGCCACGACCTCAAGGAACTGCGGGCGGCCGGTTACGCGCGGGCCTATACCGAGGCGCTGTTCGCCGATTGCGCCCAGGTCATGCAGGCCATCGTCCGCCTGCCCAAGCCGGTGATCGCCCAGGTGCACGGCGTCGCCACCGCCGCCGGCTGCCAATTGGTCGCCAGCTGCGATCTGGCGGTGGCCGCCGAGGAGGCCCGCTTCGCCACGCCGGGGGTCAATATCGGACTGTTCTGTTCGACCCCGATGGTGGCGCTGTCGCGCAACGTCGGCCACAAGGCGGCCATGCAGATGCTGCTGACCGGCGATCTGATCGACGCGGCGACCGCCCTGCGCTTCGGCCTGATCAACGAGATCGTGCCGGCCGCCGCCCTGGCGGAGCGGACCCGCGCCCTGGCCCTGAAACTGGCCTCGAAATCGCCGCTGACCCTGGCCGTCGGCAAGGAGGCCTTCTACCGCCAGGCCGAACTGCCGCTGGCCGAGGCCTATGCCTACACCGCCCAGGTGATGGTGACCAATCTCGAAGCTCAGGACGCCCGGGAAGGCATCGGGGCCTTCCTCGACAAGCGCGATCCCGTCTGGTGCGGACGCTGATCATGGGCGAGAGCGCGGCCGAGGTCGTCACCTATCGGTCGCAAGACCGGGTGGCGATCATCACCATCGATCGTCCCGGCAAACGCAATGCGCTGACCAAGGAGGTGGTGGAACGCCTCAACGCCGCCTGGCGGCGCTTCAATGCCTCGGACGACCGGGTGGCGGTGATCGCCGCGGCGGGCGACGCGGCCTTCACCGCCGGGGCCGACCTCGACGACATCCCGCACGATCTGTGGCGGGCCATTCCCGGCATCGGGGTCGAGGTGGACAAGCCGGTGATCGCCGCGGTGTCGGGCTGGGTGGTCGGCGGCGGCCTGCTGTTCGCCCAATACAGCGATCTCCTGGTCGCCGCCGAGAACAGCAAATTCGTCTATCCGGAAGCCAAGGTCGGCTTCAGCGGCGGCCTGATCGCCTCCCTGGCCGCCCGCATCCCCCACAAGATCGCCATGGAGCTGCTGCTGATCGGCGAACCGCTGTCGGCCCAGCGCGCCTATGAGATCGGGCTGGTCAACAAGGTGGTGCCCACCGGCCGGCAATTGGAGGCGGCGCTCGACTATGCCGGCAAGCTGGTCGCCAACGCGCCGCTGGTGCTGGCGCAACTGAAGCGCTTCGTCGGGCGCACCCTGCCCAAGGGACCGTCCGAACTGGCCGGCATCGCCCGGCGCGAGGTCGATCAGGTCACCGTCAGCGACGACTGCGCCGAAGGACTGGCCGCCTTCAAGCAGAAACGCGCCCCGGTTTTCCTGGGCAAATGACGGGGATGGAAGCGCCGGGCACGCCGGTCGATCTGTCCGGGCTGGCGGCGGCCATCGGCGACGGCGCCAGCCTGGCCATCCCGGCCGACTACAGCGGCGTCGCCATGGCCGCCACCCTGGCGCTGGTCCGTCGCGGCGTTCGCCGCCTCCATCTGGTGACCGCGCCGACCTCGGGCCTTCAGGCCGACCTGCTGATCGGCGCCGGCTGCGTCGCCAGCCTGGAAACCGCCGGCATCACCCTTGGGGAATACGGCGCGGCGCCGCGATTCCGCGCCGCCCTGGCGGCCGGAACGCTCGCACTTACCGACTCCACCTGCCCGGCCCAGCACGCCGCCCTGCAGGCCGCCGAGAAGGGAATTCCCTTCATGCCGCTCCGCGGAATTCTGGGGACCGACCTGCTGGCCGGGCACCCGGACTGGCGGGTGATCCAAAATCCCCTGGCCGAAAGCGAAGATCCCATCGTGCTGGTTCCGGCCATTCGGCCCGATGTGGCGCTGTTCCATGCCGGGCTGGCCGATGCCGCCGGCAATGTCTGGATCGGCGTGCGCCGCGAGCTCGTCACCCTGGCCCATGCCGCCCGCCGGACCCTGGTGACGGTCGAGGCCCTGCATCCCGGCAATTTGCTGGACGATCCGCTCCTGGCCGCCGGCACCTTGCCGCATCTTTACGTCACCCGGGTCGCGGTGGCGCCGCAAGGAACCTGGCCGCTCGGTTTTGCCGGGAGCGTGCCGGCCGACGAGGCGGCGCTTTTCCGCTACGCCGCCGCCGCCAAAACCGCCGACGGCTTCGCCGCCCTCCTCGCGGACTGGCTCGATGAGCGGACCTGATCCCGACCGGGCCGCTTTCCTCGCCGCCGTGCTGGCCGGCCTGGTGGCGGATTCGCGCACCGTCGCGGTCGGCAGCAATTCGCCGATTCCGGCCGCCGCCGCCCTGCTGGCCGAACGGCGGGCGTCCGGCCGAATGACCGTCTCCATCCTCG
This sequence comes from Rhodospirillales bacterium, assembly GCA_015654615.1. Lineage (GTDB taxonomy): Bacteria > Pseudomonadota > Alphaproteobacteria > Rhodospirillales > Magnetospirillaceae > Telmatospirillum. The sequence goes on along the minus strand of JAATGN010000115.1, from coordinate 32,218 downwards.
GGTCGCCCCGCCACAACCCCTTCACCGACGGCGGCCGCGAACTGTTCGATTTCGCCGCGCAAGGACGCCTCGACAGCTTTTTCCTGGGAGGCGGACAGATCGACGGCCATGGCAATGTCAATCTGGTCCGGGCCGGCGACCAGCGCTTTCCCGGCAGCTACGGCTCGGCCTATCTGCTGGCGCTGGTGCCCAATGTCGTGCTGTTCCGGGAAGAACACAGCCGCCGCGTGCTGGTCCCCGCGGTCGATTTCATCAGCGCCCGCGGCAGCGGACCGGACGGCGCCTATCGGACCGGCGGGCCGCGAAGCCTGGTGACCGGGCGGGCGGTTTTCCGCTTTGCGCGGGGACGCTTCGTCCTGGCCTCGGTTCACCCGGGCGAAACCGTCGAGACCGTCCGCGCCCACACCGGCTTCGATTTCGCCGCCCCCACCGGCGTTCCCGTCACCCCGGGGCCGTCGGCCGAGGACCTGCGCCTGTTGCGGGGTCCGATCGCCGACGAACTCGCTCCGCTTTATCCCCGTTTCGCCGCCCGCCTGTTGCGAGGACCCCATGCATAGTTTCGGTATCGATACCCGTGATCCCGGCGACTATATCGCCGCCCTCAATGATCTTCGGTTCGCCAAGTTGCGGCGGCAGATCGCCTATGTCTTCGGCAATGACGACTATTACCGGCTGCGCTTCCGCGAGGCCGGCGTCACCGCGCCGGAGGATATCCGCAGCCTCGAGGACTTCCGCCGCCTGCCGGCCTTCCTCGACAAAACGCGGCACCGGCAGTCGCAGGAGCAATCGCTGGAGCGTTACGGCCACCCGTTCGGCCTGCATCTGACGGCGCCGCTCGAACAGGTGGTGCATGTCGCCGCCACCTCCGGCACCACCGGCCAGCCGACCTTCTACGCCTTCACCCGCAAGGATCTCGACATCACCCACCGGATGCTGGGAAGGCTGTTCCAGGCGGCCGGCATCGCCCCGGGCGACACCACCTTTCACGCCTTCGGGCTGAGCCTGTGGCTGGCCGGCGTCACCTATGTGCAGGCCCTGGAAGCCTATGGGGCGCGGCCCATCGCCGTCGGGGCCGAAGGCGGCATCCCGAAAATCCTCCGCTATATCGAATACACCCGCCCCAGGGCGCTGTTCGCCACTCCGTCGCTGCTCCATCAATTGATCGAGCGGGCGCCCGGCGAGATCGGCAAGCCGGTGGCCGCCCTGGGACTCGAGATCCTGGTCTGCACCGGCGAACCGGGGGTCAGCATGGCGCCGTTCCGCGAGAAGATCACCGCCGCCTTCGGCGCCAGGATCTATGACGTCACCGGCGGCGCCTGGCACAATGCCACCATCTCCTGCGGCGGCGCGGCCTATCACGGCATGCACTATCTGGCCGAGGATCACTGCTTCCGCTACGACCTGGTCGACCCCGAAACCAAGGCGCCGATCGAGATCAGGGACGGCGCCGTGGGCGAGGCCATCCATACCGCCCTCGACTATGAAGCGGCGCCGGCCTTTCGCAACGCCACCGGCGACATTCTGAAAATCCATGTCGGCGAATGCCCCCACTGCGGCCATTTCGGGACCCGCATGGAGATCGTCGGCCGGGCCGACGACATGCTCAACGTCAAAGGCGCCAAGGTCTATCCTGCCGCCATCCAGGAAGTGGTGGCCGGCTTTCAGCCCGCCGTCTCGGGACAGATCCGCATCCGCCTGAGCGGGCCGCCCCCCCGGGTGGAGCCGCCGCTCCGCGTGGTGGTCGAGGCCGGCGAGGCCACGCCGCAATCGCAGTGGGACGACGTCGCCCGGCGCATCGAGCAACGGACCCGCGAAATCCTGGCGATCCGCCCCGCCGTCACCGTGGTCCCCTTCGGTTCGCTGCCCCGGTCGGACCAGAAAACCAAGCTGATCGAAATCGCCACGGCGGAATAAATTGTCACCTGCGGGAAGCGATTTAGGTGGGCCGGATATTTTGAACCACCAAGACACCAAGGCACCAAGGCGCTTATCGAATATCGCGGTCTTACCTTTGCGCCGCAGGACTTCGCCCCTCTGCCGGCCGTTGGTGCCTTGGTGGTTCCTTAGGTCCATTAAAAGGCGCGGAAATCCAGGGGCCACCTCATGTTGCTGGTTGTTTTGCTTCGTTAAAAAACGTCAGTGGCACCGGCGTCCCTGCCGGTGGAAAAGACTCCGCCGCAGAGCGGCGGACACTGGCAGGGACGCCGGTGCCACTTTCCCTTATTCATCCAGGACGGGGCGGCCACCGGAACGAGATAGATAAATCTATTTTCTACTAGACTATTTTTGAATTGCACTTTTAACTGTGACATCCATCCGATGACAGGAGAAAACGATGGTCGACTCGCCCCGCCTTTCGCGGCGGACCCTGCTGCGGACCGCCGCTGCCGCAAGCGTGGCGTCGCCCTTGTCCCTGCTTGGCGGCAAGGCTCGCGCCCAGGCCAAACTGACGCCGCTCAAACTGGCGTGGAATGCCAACGCCGCCTGCCTGGCCCCCATTCCGCTGGCCATCAGCAGCGGCCTGTTCATCAAGCACGGCCTCGACGTCGAATTGATCAATTACGTGGGGTCCACCGACCAGTTGCTGGAAGCGATCGCCACCGGCAAGGCCGATGCCGGCGTCGGCATGGCGCTGCGCTGGCTGAAGCCGCTGGAACAGGGCTTCGACGTCAAGCTGACCGGCGGCACCCACGGCGGCTGCCTGCGCCTGCTGGCCGCGAAAAACGCCGGGATCACCACCGACCTCTCGACCTTCAAGGGCAAAACCATCGCCACGCCCGATCTTGGCGGGCCGGACCGCAATTTCTTCTCGATCCTTTTCAAGAAGCACGGCCTCGATCCCGACCAGGACGTCACCTGGCGGCAATATCCGGCCGACCTGCTGCCGCTGGCCGTCGAAAAGGGCGAGGCGCAGGCGCTCAGCCATTCCGATCCCCTGACCTGGATCTTCCGCAAGAATCCCGATCTGGTCGAAATCGCCACCAATCTCTCGGACGAATATGCCGAACGCGTCTGCTGCGTCATCGGCGTCCGCGGCGGCCTGCTGCGCGACGACAAATCCGCCGCCACCGCGCTGACCCTCGCCCTGCTGGAGTCGCATCACCTGACCTCGCTCGACTATCGCAAGACCGCCGAGGCCTTCTATCCCTATTCGCCGAAGGTCAATATCGACGACCTGGTCGACATGCTGAAGAGCCACACCCACGGCCACAGCCCGGTGGGAGAGCCCTTCAAGCGGGAACTGCGGCTTTACGCCGAGGATCTGAAGCTGGTGAACGTCCTGAAAGCGACCACCGATCCGGTCAGATATGTCGACCGGATCTATGCCGACGTCCTGTCCTGACCTCGCTCGATCAGCCTTGCTCGATGACCCGGCGCGCCTCGTCGAGCGCGGCGGCGACGCGTTGCACCGCCGCTTCGTCGAGCGGGCCCCGCGACAGGCGCAGCCGGAGCGTCTGTCTGAGATTGTCCAGCGCCTGCCGGATCAGCGGCGCCGGTCCGGCGCCGGCGCTGGCCCCCGCCTGCGCGATGCGGGCGAAAACGGCCTCGACCGCCTTGCGATTGGCGACCAGGGACGCCGCACCCTCCTCGGTGATGGCATGCAGCTTGCGCCCGTCCGCCCCGTCGGTGACGGTGAGATGCCCCAACTCCTCCAGCAGGGTCAAGGTGGGGTAGATCGCGCCGGGACTGGGCGTATAAGCGCCGCCGGCCTTCTCCTCGATCGCCTTGATGATCTCATAGCCGTGACGCGGCTTTTCGGCGATCAGTTGCAGGACGACCAATCTCAGATCGCCATGTTCGAAGAACCGGCCCAGCCGGGAGCCTCCGCCGTGGCCGCCATGCCGATGGCCGCCGTCGTCCGTGTCGCCGGGATGCGGACCATGGCCGAACCTGCCGCGGGCGAAACGTCGCTCCCAATGCCGGAACGGGCCTGACTCTTCACTATTTCCGTGTCGCATAATTTTTCTCGCTCTTGTTAAGATATATCGATTAATTCGTTATATCGAAATTTAAGATATATCGAATTCACGGAGATGCAAGAGAAAAAATACGGCCCGGGCAGGCCATCGGCGGGGAGGTCGGCGCCGCTTCGAATTTTAAATTGTACAAAATTTAATTGTTTAATATATAAAAAAATACATAGATAGTTGACAATTCTATATTTCTACAGGACTGTTTGCTTATGGAGCCGTCGCATGAGCCAAGAGCATTCGATCCGTATTTCAAACCTGACCAAGACCTATCCGCCCCAGGGCGAAACCCCGGCCTTCGTCGCCCTCGACAACGTCAGCCTGGAGGTCAAACGCGGTGAATTCCTCGCCGTGCTGGGCCCCAGCGGCTGTGGAAAATCCACGCTTCTCCATGTGGTCGGCGGACTGATTCCGGCGCAAGGCGGCGTTCAGGTCCTGGGCAGGGACATCACCGGCCCCGGCCTCGATCGCGGCGTGGTGTTCCAGGATTACGCGCTGTTTCCCTGGCGCACGGTGCTGGACAATGTGTCGTTCGGCCTGGAGATCAAGAAAATCCCCGCCGACGAGCGCCTGGACATCGCCCGGCGCCACATCGCCGCGGTCGGACTGGCCGGTTTCGAGCACCGTTACCCGTCGCAGCTGTCCGGTGGCATGAAGCAGCGCGTCGCCATCGCCCGCGCCCTGGCCTACGACCCCGATGTCCTGCTGATGGACGAGCCCTTCGCCGCGCTCGACGCGCAAACCCGGGAAATCCTTCAGGGCGAACTGCTCCGCATCTGGGAGGAAACCGGCAAGACCGTCGTCTTCGTCACCCACGCCATCGACGAGGCGGTCTTCCTGGCCCAAAGGGTGGCGGTGATCACCGCACGTCCCGGCCGCGTCAAACAGATCGTCGACATCGACCTGCCGGCCCCCCGTCACGGGCGCGACGTCCGTTCGACGCCGGAATTCGCCCATCTTCGCCATACCCTGTGGGAACTGCTGGCCGAGGAGGTCGACAAGACCACCGCCGAGGCTTTCGCCAATCGGGCCGACGCGCCATCCGAGCCCCGCCGCCGGCGCGGCTTCCTGGGCTCGCTGTTCAACGCCCGTGGAGCAGCCTGACGCATGCGCACGCTCGCCTTTCGCCTCTTGCTCATCTTCGCCATCCTCGCGGTCTGGGAGGCGGCCCCACGGCTGGGGCTGGTCAATCCCAACTTCCTCACCCCGGTCTCCAAGGTGGCCGCCACCCTGTGGTTCCTGGTCACCTCGGGCGAACTGGAACGCCACATCCTGATCAGCCTGCAGCGCATCGCCCAGGGGCTTGGCGTCTCGATCCTCATCGGCGTGCCGCTCGGCCTTTTGACCGGCTGGTACAAGAGCTTCGAGCGCATCACCGACGGACCGCTGCAGTTCGGCCGCCAGATTTCGGCCATCGCCCTGTTTCCCGTCTTCATCCTGCTGTTCGGCATCGGCGAGCTGTCCAAGGTGGTGATCATTTTCTGGGCCTCGGTATGGCCGGTGCTGCTCAACACCACCACCGGCGTCAAGGGCATCGATCCGGTTCTCCTGCGCTCGGCCCGTTCGATGGGCGCGACCGGCCTGGTGCTGTTCCGCAAGGTCATCCTGCCGGCGGCGGCGCCGTCGATCTTCACCGGCGTCCGCCTGGGCGCCGCCTACGCCTTCATGGTGCTGGTGGCGGCCGAGATGATCGGCGCCAACTCCGGATTGGGCTTCCTGGTGCTCTATTCGCAGGAGGTCTTCCGCATTCCCGACATGTATGCCGCCATCATCGCCCTGGCCGCCTTCGGCCTGGCCCTCAACAAGGCGTTGCTGGCCCTGGAGCGCAGCGCCACCGCCTGGCGCGGCGCGGCGGGTTCCTGACCGCCCGACGAACGAAGCCGAAGATAAAGAGGAGAGCCCCTTTGAAAATGACCAAGCTTGCCGCGCTCGCGGCGCTCGCCCTTCCCCTGATGGGCGCCATGGCCGCCCATGCCGACGAGCCCTTCAAGATCCGCTATGCCAACATCCCCTGGTTCGACCCGGTCTATATCGCCGACGAAAAGGGATGGTTCGCCGAGGAAGGCCTCAAGATCGAATGGGTGGGCGAGGTTTCGGCCGCGCAACTGGTTCCGGCCGTGGCGTCCCGCACCATCGATTTCGCCAACCGCATGACGCCGCTGATCCTCACCGCCAACCAGGGCGGCGCCCGCCTGAAGATCGTCGCCGCCGGCGCCCAGACCACTCCTGAGCTGCCGCATATGAAATATCTGGTCAAGCCCGACAGCCCGATCAAAGGCATCCAGGACTTCAAGGGCAAGAAGGTCGGCATCAACAGCTTCGGCGCCTGCTCCGAATATGTTCTGAAGGAATATCTGCGCCGCAACGGCCTCGACAAGGACATCAATTTCGTCGTCGTTCCCGACGCCAATCAGGAACAGGCGCTGGCCGAGGGTCTGATCGACGTCGGCGTGCTGCATTCGCCCTATTACGAGAAGGTCGTCGGCTCCGGCGCCGCCCGCGAGGTGTTCAACGACTATGTGGTCGACCAGGGCGAAGCCGGCATGCTGCCCTATTTCACCCAGGACGATTTCATCAAGGAACACCCCGAGGTGGTGAGGAAATTCGTCAAGGTCCTGGTCCGCGCCTCCAACTGGACCAACGAGCACCACAAGGAAGCCGGCGAGATCTTCGCCAAACGCCGCGGCCTCGATCTGCAATATGCCGGCAGCTGGAATTATTATGCCAACGGCCTGGTGCCCAACGACGGGCCGGTGCAGTGGTGGATCGACTATCTGGAAAAGGACGGCAAGCTGCCGGCCGGCGTCCTCAAGGCCAAGGATGTCTATACCAACGACTTCAATCCTTATGCCGTCGCCAAGAATTAGACGATGGCGGTGAGGGAACCGCTGCGCCGTCTGTTGCGCCGGGCCTGGGGCGGATTGCTGCTGGCCTTCCTCGCCGCTCCTGCCCAGGCCGACGAGGGGTTCGCCGACGTCCAGCACAATCTGTTCGTCACCGGCCGGGACAGCGCGGTCGTCGCGGTCGTTTCCATCGACTCCGACAGGGTGATCGGCCGGCTGGATCTGGGGCTGGTGCCGCGCAGAATGCTGGTCTCCGAAAGCCTGGCCAAGCTGGTCGCCATCGACGATCGAACGGCGCGGCTGGCGGTGACCGAACTGGTGACGGCCCGGACCCAAACCCTGTCGTTCGATTTCGTGCCGCATCGCCTGCTGGTCAGCCCGGACGGCATGACCCTGCTGGTGGCCGACGACGACAGCGGGACCATCGCCCTGATCGACCTCTTGCCGGTCCGCGAGAAAAGCCGCCTCAAGGGGCCGGCCGGGATCCGCGACGTCATCTTCAGCGGCGACAGCCGGTTCGCCTTCGCCGTCGCCGACGGCTTGCCCGGCATCGGCGTCCTCGACATGGCGACGGGCCGCCCGGCGGCGAACCTGGAAACCTCGGCCGCCGTCGCCCTGGCCCGCGCCCCCAACGGCCGCGAAGGCTTCGCGCTGGCCGCCGGCACCCGGGGCGACGTCATCCATCTCGATCTCAAGACGCCCGCCGTCCTCGACCGGCTGCCGACCGCAGGGGGCAACGGGCTGTTCCTCACCGGCACCGGGCGCTATCTGATGCTGCCCGACCGGCGCAGCCGGACCTTGGCCTTCGCCGCGACCCAGCCGCTGGCGCCGCCGACGGCGCTCAAGGGCGGCCAGGCCATCGGCGCCGTCTACAGCGCCTGGTTCGACACCGTCGCTTTCGCCCCGTCGGACCGCGAGGTTCTGGTCTATGACCTGGAAAAGCTCATCTCCGCCGGCCCGATCTCCCTCGGCGGGACGCCGGGCCCCGGCGCCGTCAGCCCGGATGGGACGACATTGTTTCTGCCGATCGCCGAAACCGGGCAACTGGCGGTGATCGACGCCCGCTCCCGCCGGCTGTCCGCCACCGTCACGCTGGGATTTCCTCCGGTCGCCGCCGTCATGGCCGGCGGCTACGGCATCTGCCATTAAGGATCATCATGAACACGACGGAAACGATCTTTTCCATCGAACACGCCGCCATCCGCTTCGGTCCCGGCGCCTTGGAAGAGGTCGGCGAGGAGGCGAAGGCCCTTTCCCTGACCCGCGTGCTGCTGGTCACCGATCCGCAGGTCCGCCGGCTGCCGCCCTTCGACACCGTGCAGGCCTCGTTGCGCCGGGCCGGCATCGAGGCGGTCGTCTTCGAGCAGACGGCGGTCGAGCCGACCGACCTCGCCATGCTGGAAGCGGCGCGGGCCGCCGTCGAGGCGAAGGTCGACGGATTCATCTCGCTGGGCGGCGGTTCGGTGATGGATACGGCCAAGGCGGCCAATCTGTTTTCCACCTGGCCGGCCGATTTCATCGCCTATGTCGCCGCCCCGCTCGGCGAGGCCAGGCCGGTGCCGGGACCGCTGAAACCGCATATCGCCTGCCCGACCACCTTCGGCACCGGCGCCGAGAACACCGGCATCGCCATTTTCGACGTGACGGCGGCGAAGGTGAAGACCGGCATCGTCTCCCGCCGCATCCGACCGACCCTGGGCATCCTCGACCCGACGACACTGGCCCATCTGCCGGCCCGGGTGGTGGCGGCCAATGGCTTCGACGTTCTCAGCCATGCCATCGAAAGCCACAGCGCGCGGCCCTTCACGGCGCGTCCTCGGCCGGCCTCCCCCGCCCTGCGGCCCCTGACCCAGGGCGCCAATCCCTACAGCGCCATCGCCTGCCTGGAAGCCATCCGGCTGACCGTCCGTCATCTCGTGCCGGCCGTCGTCGACAACGACCCCGAGGCGCGCCGCCAATTGATGTTCGCCGGCCTGCTGGCCGGCGTCGGCTTCGGCAATTCCGGCTGCCACCTGCCGCATGCCATGTCCTATCCGGTGGCCAAGCTGGTGCGGGCCTTCCGTCCTGAAGAATGGGGCGGCGGCAAAGCCTTGGTCCCGCATGGCATGGCGGTGGCCGTCAATGCGCCGGCCGCCCTGCGCTGGCTGGCCCGGGCCGTGCCCGACCGCTTCCGCCCCGTCGCCGCCGCCCTCGGGATCGCCGATCCGCAGCGCCATCCCGGGGATGCGATCGCCGCCGCCTTGCTGAGCCTGATGCGGCAGACCGGCATTCCCTTCAATCTCACGCAACTCGGCTTCGGCGAAGGCGACGTCGCGGCCCTGGCGAGCGGCGCCCTCGAACAGAAACGGCTGATCGACAATTTTCCGAGCGAACTCTCGCGCGGCGACATGGAGGCGATCTTTCGGGAAAGCCTGTTCCAGGGCCTCTGAAAGCCGGTTAAAGTTCGTTCGGAAATAACCGCGTCATTGCGAGCGCAGCGAAGCAATCCAGGATCCCGCCGCCGCTGCTGGATTGCTTCGCTGCGCTCGCAATGACGAAGAAGAAAACGCCGTCTTCCAGGAAAGCCCCTTCGAATGTCCGGCCAGACGTTGATCCTTTTGCCCGGCCTGCTCTGCGACGAAACGGTGTGGACCGCTCAGCAGGCCGCCCTGCGGGGAACCGCGCGGATTCTCAGTCCCGTTTTCTACGGCGCCGATTCCATCGAAGCCATGGCCGAGCGCGTCCTGGCGATCGCGCCGGAGCGCTTCGCCCTGGCCGGCCATTCGATGGGCGGTCGCGTTGCCTTCCACGTCGTGCGGACAGCCCCCGAGCGGGTCACCCGCCTGGCCGTCTTCGACACCGGCATCCGTCCGCGCGGGCCGGGAGAGGTGGAAAAGCGGCAGCGGCTGGTCGATCTGGCCTTCGCCGAGGGCATGGGCGCCCTGGCCGACCAATGGCTGCCCCCGATGGTCCATCCCGACCGGCGGCGGCAGGCCGCCTTCATGGACGCTCTGCGCGCCATGGTCCGCCGCGCCACGCCGGAGATTTTCGCCGGCCAGATCAAGGCCTTGCTGAACCGCCCGGATCCGACGCCGATCCTCGGCCGGATCTCCTGCCCGACGCTGGTCGGTTGCGGCCGTCAGGACGAATGGAGCCCGCTGGCCGACCATGAAGAGATCGCCGCCGCCATCCCCGGCGCCGAATTGCGGATCTTCGAGACTTGCGGCCATATGGCGAGCGTCGAAGTGCCGGAGGCCGTCACCGCGGCCTTGAACCAATGGTTGGGACGGTAAAGACCGGAGCAGGCGGGTGAGATTGAGCCCCTCTCCCGCCAAGCGGGCTATCGCATTCACCCATTAATTCTCTTTGCTAAAAAATGCCGTGTGAAGAGAACTGCGATTCGGGATGGCGACGAATTTTGGGTAACACGGATGAACACAGACAACCACGGATTGGCGCGGATAAGAAAAAGCGCCGCAGGCATCTTCTGCGGGCAGCTTCGTTTTCTTCGCCGTCATTGCGAGCGTAAGCGAAGCAATCCAGGATCCCGCCGCTATTGCTGGATTGCTTCGCTGGCGCTCGCAATGACGGCGTTATTTCCAAACGGGCCCTTATCCGTGCGCATCCGTGGTTGTCCGTGTTCATCCGTGTTGCTCGATATCTTGCCCGCGTCCCAGGCCGTTGGGCAGGTTCCGAGAACGAAGCAGTTGTGTGAATCCGATAGCCCGCAAGCGGGCGAGGGGTAAAGGCGAAAAGGCTCTCTTCGCGCAAAAATTCGCGACCTCGCCGCCTGAGCCCTAAATCGGTGCGAAGCGCGCCGTGCCGTCCTGGCGGATCTGCGCGACCAGCTGCAATTCCCAATCGATATAGGCCCGCATGAATTCGTCGGCGTTGTCGATTCCTTCATAGGGCCGCTTATAGACGTCGTCCGGCGGCGACAGCGGCGCCTCGATGCCGGTCTCGAGCGGTAATCCGGCCTGCTGCCAGGCCGCGGTGCCGCCGGTCAGCACCGCCAGCGGCCGCCGATCGGCCAGCGCCGCCGCGTCCGGCCGGACATGGCGGGCCAGCCGGCCGTCCGGCGAGGTCAGGACCAATGTCCGATCGCCCGCGCCGCATCGTCGCAGATCGCTCTCGAGACGCGAGCGCAACAGGAAACGGGCGCCCGGGATGTGGCCGGCCGCATGCGCCGGACTGGGCGCCAGGTCGGCCACCACGGCCCGGTCGTTCCGCAGCAGCACGGACAGCGCCTCGGCCGAAACCTCCGGCGCCGCCGGCTCCGGGGCGGGCGGCGCCGGCCGCCACGCGCCCGTCCCGTCGAGGCGATCCGCCAGGGAATCGGCCAGGACGAAGACGTCGCGCCAGCCCATCTGCCGCAGCCAGGACGCCGTCATCAGGGCGCGGACCCCGTCGTCGTCGGCCAGCACGATGCGGGCCCCGCGGATGCCGACATATTCGTCGGTGGCCTGGATCAGTTGACCGCCGGGAGCGTTGAAGAATCCGCCGGCATGGCCGGCCGCATGCTCCTCGGGACTGCGGACGTCGAAACGGAACAGGGTCCGCGCCTCGGCCTCGCGCTCGAAACGAGCCAGGGAGTCGGCGGTGATCACCTGCACGCCGGCCCGCGAAGCGACGTCCGCCGCCGCCTGGCGGGCCCAGGCCAGCCTGTCGGCGGCGGGAATTCCGGCCCGGCGGTCGGCCCCCAGTTCCAGCGACAGGCCGGCCAGATGCCAGCCGATGGTTCCGTTGCGCAAGGCCCGCACCGGATTGGGCAGGCCGGCGTTGATCAGCGACTGGGCGCCGATGATCGAGCGGGTGCGGCCGGCGCAGCTGACCACCACCAGCGTGTCGGGCGAGCGGATCTGCCCGCCGGCCCGCAGCACCAGCTCGGCCCCCGGGCAATTGACGGCCCCCGGCACGGCCATGCGGTGATATTCGTGAAACGGCCGGCAATCGAGGACGACGACGTCGGCGCGCCGGCGCTGCAGGTCGTGCAGGTCCTCGGCCTCGATCATCGGCGTGCGGCGATGGGTCTCGACCCATTCGCCGAAGGCCTTGCTGGGCACGTTGACGTCGCGAAACAGCGCGCCGCCCGCCGCCTGCCATCCCTCCAGGCCGCCGGCGACCTCCGTCGCATCGTGATAGCCCAACGCGGCCAGCAGCCGCTTGGCCGGCAGGGCCAGGCCCTCGCCGCCGTCGAACAGCAGGATGGGAACGGTCGGCCTGGGAAGCAGCCGCGCGACGTCCTGCTCGAACCGGCTCAAGGGCAGATTGACGGCGAACAGCGGCTGGGCGCGACTGTAGGGGCCCTCCTCGCGCACATCGAGAAAGGCCAGTTCGTCGCCCGCCTTCAGACGGGCCCGCACCGCGTCGGCGGCAATCCGTCCCGATCCCGCGCCCATCGCTTCAGCTCCCCTGCAAGTGGTCGATGTCGGAAAAGAACAGGTCTTTCCAACTGTCCGGCGCCTTTTTGATGGTGCCGACGCGCGCCATGAAAGCGGTGTATTTGGTAATGTTCTGCGGCGCAATGGTGAATTGGATGTCGGGGTCCTTGAGCAGGGTCTCGACCTGGGCCGCCGTCAGCTTGGAATTCTCCAGCCGCACGAAGATTTCGGCCGCTTTGGCCGGCTCGTTGCGGATGATGGCGTTGGCTTCATCGAGGGCCGCCAGCACCACCTTGAACACCTTGGGATTGTCGTCGTGGAAACGGGTGGTCGCCCACAGGCCGCTGAAGGTGGCGGGCCCGCCGGTCACGTCATAGGACGACAGCACGCGATGGACCTTGGGGTCCTCCAATTGCTGATACTGGTAGGGCGGGCTGGTGAAATGGGCGGTGATCTCGCTCTTGCCCGACAGCAGCGCGTTGGTGGCGTCGGCATGCGACAATCCCACCGTCAGGACGTCGAGCTTGTCATATTGGCCGAATGCCTGCTCGGCCGCCATCTGCAGGATCGTCGCCTGAAAGGCCACTTTCACTGCCGGCAGGGCGATGCGGTCCTTTTCGCTGAAGTCCTTCAGGGATTTCACATTGGGATTGATCGTATTGAGAAAGGCCGGCTGCGAGTTCAAGGCCGCCACCGCCCTGACGTCGACATTGCCGCGCGTCTTGTCCCACAGCGTGATGAAGGGCGTGATGCCGGCCGCGGCGAAATCGGCGCTGCCCGACAGCAGGGCGTCGTTGACCGCGGTCGGCTGGCCGAGCGTGGTGTAGCGGGCGGTCAACTCCACCCCCTGCGCCTTGGCGTTCTTCTCGACCAGCTTCAGATCCTGCAGCAGATAGATCTGCAGATATCCCAATCCGGTCATCCGGGCGAACCGCGCCTCGGCCACCTCGGCGGCGGCGGGCCCCGTCATCGCGGCGATCATCAGCAGAACGGCGCACAGAATCCTTGACGTCATGACCAGTCTCTCCTTGTCCGAAGGCGATGCTGGCGACGGCGGGGCGGCGGCGTCAAGATCTATCTTAAAAACTACTAGATTTATTGTTTCAATATACGATTATCCGGTGTTTTATCTGGACGGCCTCCTCCCTTGCAAATCCGTTCCCCCATGGCTATTTGCCAGAACGACGGGACGATGCCGAATTCCCGCCGACTCGGGGCCGGCGGCGGGGGAATCGGCGCGACGACATCCGATGAAGGTGCCATGACGGAAAATCCCACGCGCATCGCCGTCGTCGGCGCCGGCTTTACCGGCACGGTGTTCGCCGTCCATCTTTTGCGCGCCATCGACCGGCCGGTCGAGATACGCCTCTACGACCGGTGCGGCAACTTCGGGCGCGGCCTCGCCTATTCGGCGCGCAATCCTCACCATCTTCTCAATGTGCGCGTCTCCAACATGAGCATGTTCGACGACGATCCCCAGCATTTCATCCGCTGGCTGTGGCGGAACGAGGCGACCGACGGCAAGGTCTCCGACATCCCGCCGTCCGGACATGCCTTCGTCTCCCGGGCGACCTACGGCGCCTATGTGGAAGACGTCTTCCATTCGGCCGTCCGGGAGGCCGAGGCGCGGGGCGGGACCGTCATCCGGGCCGAGGACGACGTGGTGGATCTGGCGGCGGCGGCCGACGGCCTGGTCCTGAGGCTGGCCGACGGACAAGCGGTCGGCGCCGACCGGGCGGTATTGAGCGTCGGCAATTTCCCGCCCAGTCCGCCCTTCCCGCTGGACCCGGCCCTGACCGAGTCCGGACGCTATATCGGAGATCCGTGGGAGGCCGGCGCCATCGACCGCATCGGTCCCGACGATTCGGTCCTGATCGTCGGGACCGGACTGACGATGGTCGACGTGGTGCTCGATCTGGCGGCCCAAGGCCACCGGGGCCCGGTCCATGCCTTGTCGCGCCGTGGGCTTTTGCCGCATCGGCATGAATTGACGCGTCCCTATCCGTCCTTCCTCGATGAGAAGGCGCCGCCCGCCTCCCTGGTCCAACTGATGCGCCTGATTCGTCGGGAAGTCCGTGCCGGCGCGGCGCAGGGCTATGACTGGCGCAGCGTGATGGATGCGGTCCGCCCGATCGTGGCGGCGCTGTGGCGCGGGCTTTCGAATGTCGAGCGCCGGCGATTCCTGCGGCATCTGAGACCTTATTGGGAGGTGCATCGTCATCGTCTGGCGCCGTCGATCGCCGATCGGATCGACGCCTGGCGCGCCGCGGGGCGGCTGGTGGTCGGCGCCGGCCGCATCGATGGCGCCACGTTCGAAGACGGGCAGGTCCGCGTCATCCGCCGGCGGCGCGACGGCGGAAGCGGCGAGCCGATGGCTTTCGACTGGATGATCAACTGCTCGGGACCCGAATGCGATTACCGCCGCATCGGCCATCCCCTGATCCAAAGCCTGCTGGCCACGGGCTTGGCGCGGCTCGATCCGCTTTCGCTCGGACTGGACCTCACGGAAAGATTCGAACTGGTAGGGCCGGCGAACCGGGTCTACGCGCTGGGGCCGCCGACCCGGGGAATGTGGTGGGAAACCACCGCGGTCCCCGACATCCGCAAACAATGCGCCTGTTTCGCCCGCTGGCTGGCCGAGGACATCGCGGCGGGTGCTTAAGGCCTCCGTCACCCCTCGTGGGCTATCGGATTCACACTGCTACCATTGCTTCGTTCTCGGAACCTGCCCGATGGCCTGGGGCGCGGGCAGGATATTTGAGCAACACGGATGAACACGGACAGCCACGGATGCGCACGGATAAAAAAAAGCGCAGGCATCTTCTGCGGGCGGCTTCGTTTTCTTCGCCGTCATTTCCAAACGGGCCCTTATCCGCGTGCATCCGTGGCTGTCCGTGTTCATCCGTGTTATCCAAAATCCATCGTCATCCCGAAGCCCGGCCTTCTTCGCAAAGTATTTTTCAGCAAAGAGAAAATATGTGAACACGATAGCCCCTCGTGGGAGAGGGGAAACATCGAATTCGACAACGGCGCAAAAGTTCACAGGCTCTCCCGCCCGGTCAAGGCGCGATATTTGACCAGCAACTCGTCCGGGCCTTCGACCCGCTCGGGATTGACGATGATGCAATCGACCGGGCAGACCGCGATGCACTGCGGTCTGCCGTAATGGCCGACGCATTCGGTGCATTTGTCGGGATCGATTTCGCAGGTCTCCTCGCCCTCCGTGATCGCTTCATTGGGGCATTCCGGTTCGCACACGTCGCAATTGATGCAGGCGTCGGTGATCAGCAGAGCCATGGGACCCTCATGTCAAAAAGAGCTTGGAGCGAATTGGATGCAGGCGGCCACCGGGGCCAAGGCCGCCGCGAAACCGGCGATGGCGCCCAGACGGCGCAAAAGCGGCAGATCGGCGGTCAGGACCCAGCCCAGCCGGCCGCTCCAGGCCAGTCCCAGCAACACGCCGGTCCCGCGCAACCAGGGCAGGACCGCCGCCGCGTCGAACCCCGCCGCCGCCAGCAGCGACAGCGAATGCTCGGCGGCGCCCAGCATCAGTCCCAATCCGGCCAGGGGAATCAGCCCGTAGCCGAGACGCATCGCCAAAAGCCGCCGCCCCGACGCCGCCGCGACCAGCAGCAAAGCCACGGCGCTTCCCAGGGCCAGCGTGACCGCCAGGATCTGCGTCAGGCTGGCATGCCAATGGATGCCGGCCTGCGAGAGGCCGATCAGGACGTAACAGATGCCGACGGCGTCCCAGGGGCGGACCTCGTCATCGGTCATTGTCTCGATTTCCGAGCCCGGCCGGCGCCAGGCCAGTTCCACGGCGTCGCGATGACCGCTGCAGCGGCCGCACATATTGCATTTTTCGTTGCTGGTCAGCCGGCGGACGTCGAGCAGCAGCGGGCAATCCACCGGCTTGGGCACCGGGCGGGGCGCCGCCTCCCACCGGCGGCGATCGACCTTGAAATGCAGCATCGAGCAGCGCGACAGCAGCGAAAAGAGGCTGGCCACCGGGCAGAGATACCGGCACCACACCCGCTTTCCCCGGCCGTAGACGGCGCCCGCCGCCATTCCCGCCACCGACATGCCGCCCACCACCAGCAAGGTGCCCCAGGCCGAGCGATGCGCCTGGAAACCGTCGCTGAGCAGGGTCAGCCCCGCATAGATCACCAGCGGCCACCAGGCCCAGCGCAGCCATTCCGGGGCTTTGCCTCCCCGGCCGCGCCGGCTGATGAATTCGGTCACCGTTCCATCGGGGCAGAAGACGCCGCACCAGAACTGCCCGACCAGCATCATCGAGCCGATCACGCCGGGCCACCAGATCCCCCAGAACAGGATCTCGGTAAGACGCGCCACGCCGGCCCGCGGCCAGACCACCGGGGCGACCAGCAGCAGGCCGTAGAGCAGAACCACGGCCCATTGGAGCCACCGCACCACGTCCTGGCGGCGATAAAGGCGATCGCCGAAGTCCCTGATCATGACAACCCGACCAGGGCCCGTTCGGCCACCTTGCGGACCTCGACGTCGGAATCGGCCAGGGCGGCGGTCAGGGCGGAAATCGCATCCCGATGACCGATCGCCCCGAGGGCGCCGGCCGCCTCCTTCCGCAGATTGCCGATGGGATGGGACAGCGCCCTGATCAGGACCGGGATGGCGCGTTCCTCGCGCAATCGCCCCAGGGCATTGGCCGCCTTGAGGCGCACCTGCCAATAGTCGTCGTCCAAAGCGGCGATCAAACCGGCGGCGGCGCCGTCCGGCCGCAGCCGCCCCAGACTCGCCGCCGCCTCCTCGCGGGTCTGCCAATCGGCGTCCAGCAGGCCCAGCAGCAGCGCCGGCAGCACCGTCGCGCCGGCCCCGAAGCCCAGGGCTCCGACGGCGGCGCGCCGCACTTCGGCAGCGGGATCCTGCCCCACCCGTTCGGCCAGGACCGGCAAGGCGCGGGCATCGCGCAGATAGCCCAGCACGCCCACCGCCTCGCGCCGCACCGCGGCCAGGGCGTCGGTCAGGCCGGCCATGGCCGGCCCGAAGGCCTCGGCCAGGCGCAGCTTGCGCAGTCCGGCCAGGATCGCCGCCTTGGCCGGACCTTGGGCGGACTCCAAGCGGCGCAGCAGCTGCGGTCCGGCGGCTTCGTCCAGAATCTCGCTCAAACCTTGGCCGGCGGCGGCGCGGATCTCCGCATCCTCGTCGTCCAGGCGGTCCAGCAGGGCCTCCACGCCGGCCGGCGAGGCGTCGCCTTCCAGCGCCCGCACGGCCTCCAGCCGGACTCCGGCGTCGGCGTCGCGGCTGGCCCGGGCGAACAGTTCGGGATGCTCCTCGGCCGCGTCGGCCGCCTGCAGCACGCCGAGCCGGCGGATGGCCGCGTCGGGATCGTCGAGGGCGGCGATCAGGGTGGCGATTTCGGGGCAGACCATGGCCTTGCCTCACCGCAACAGGTAGGGGATCGTCACGGTGATCGCCTTGGTCGGGCAATCGTGCTGGCACGGCAGGCAGTACCAGCACTGGTCGTAGGCCATGTGCACCTTGCCGGAGTCGTCGAGGGCCAGGATGTCGGTGGGGCAGACGTCGATGCAGGTCCGGCAGCCCTTGGCCGCGATGCATTTGTCGTGATCGATGATGACGGAGGGCTGGTTCAGTTTCGGCATGACGGTCACTCCGCGGCCTCCTCTATGCGCAGGCGGTCATAGGCGTCCCGTTCGTCGTCGCCGATCGGCACGATGTAGGGATCGACCGGACGCTTGAACAGTTCCGGCCGGCCGTCGGCGCCCTTCCTGATCTCGACGAAGCAGAACCACTCGGCATCGTTCCTGGCTTCGAAATCGCTGCGGTAATGATAGAGGCCCCAGCGGCTCTCGGTGCGGAACAGCGAGGCGCGGGCCGCCAGTTCGGCGCAATCGACGATGGCGTGGATCTCCAGCGCCCGCATCAGTTCGTGAGGGTTGCCGGCCTTGACCCCTTCCAGATCCTGGCGGATCTCGGCGAAGCGATCGAGGCCGATCTCCATCTTGCGGGTCACCTTGGGCGGCTGCAGATAGTCGTTGACCATGCGCCGCAGCTTGTATTCGACGGCGGTCGGGTCCAAGCCTTCGGCCCGCTCCAAGGGGGCGAACACCCTTTTCCGCTCGCTCTCCACCTGGGCCGGATCGAAGGCCGGCAGGTCGAGGCCTTCGATGTAGTCCACCGCGTCCTGGCCGGCGATCATGCCGAACACCATGGCCCCCATCATGTAATTGTGGGCGACGTTGCAGAGGTCGCCGGCCGCGTAGAGGCCGGGAACCGTGGTCCGCGCGTTCTCGTCGACCCAGACGCCCGAGGCGGAATGGCCGCCGCACAGGCCGATCTCCGAGATATGCATCTCGACCAGATCGGTCCGGTAATCGGTATGGCGGCCCTCGTGGAACAGGCCGCGGGTCGGCCGTTCGGTGACATGCAGGACGTTCTCGATCCTGGTGACGGTCTCCTCGGCCAGATGGTCGAGCTTGAGAAACACCGGTCCGTTGCCGCTTTCCAGTTCGCGCCAGAACTCCAGCATCATCTGGCCGCTCCAATAGTCGCTCTTGATGAAGCGCTCGCCCCTGGCATTGACGGTGAAGCCGCCGAAGGGACCGGTGACATAGGCGCAGGCCGGGCCGTTGTAGTCCTTGATCAGCGGATTGATCTGGAAGCATTCGAGCCCCGACAGCTCGGCCCCGGCGTGATAGGCCATGGAATAGCCGTCGCCGGCATTGCAGGGATTCTCATAGGTGCCGAACAGATAACCCGAGGCCGGCAGCCCCAGCCGTCCGGCCGCGCCGGTGCACAACACCACCGCCTTGGCCCGGATCACCACGAAATCGCCGCTGCGGCTGTCGAGCGCCATGGCGCCGGCGATGCGCCCGTCGGCGGCCACCAGCAGGCGGGTGGCGATCAGGCGATTGCTGACCTCGACCCCCAGCTTGCGGATCTGCTTGTAGATGAACTTCTTGATGGCATGGCCTTCGGGCATCGGCAGCACATAGGCTCCCATGTGGTGGACCTTCTTCACCGCATAGTCGCCGGTCGCGTCCTTTTCGAATTTGACGCCCCAGGAATCCAGCTCGCGAATCATCGCATGGCTGCGCGTCGCATAGGCCATGATGGCTTTCTGATTGACGATGCCGTCATTGGCGATGGTGATTTCCTTGACATATTGCTCGGGCGTCGCATGGCCGGGAATGACGGCGTTGTTGACGCTGTCCATGCCTTCGGCGATGGCGCCGGCCCGCTTGACATTGGCCTTGTCGAGCAGCAGCACCGTCACGGCCGGGGCTTTTTCCTTGGCCTTGATGGCGGCCAACGGCCCGGCGGTGCCGCCGCCGATCACCAGGATGTCGGTTTCCACCTGACGGGTGGCATTCGCGGTCTGGGACATGGGGCATCCTCGGGGTTCGAGATCGGGATGGGACGGCAGGTCTCCCTTTCTCCCGTCCTTGCGCGTTCGGCATCGGCCAGCGGCCGACCCGCCCTGGAAGAATAAGGAAAGTGGCACCGCGTCCCTGCCGGTGTCCGCCGCTGGCGCGGCGGAGTCTTTTCCACCGGCAGGGAGGCCGGTGCCACTGACTCTTTTCTTCCGAGCCGAAGTCGAAGCAATCCAGAGTTCGACGTGTTGCTGGATTGCTTCGCTTCGCTCGCAATGACGGAACTGGCAAACGAGAGGATCTTGCCGTCCTGACCCTTGACCCCACCATGCCCGAGAGCCATGGCCGCCGTTGAGCAACTAATTGCCCCATATAATACATTTTTCTAATGGACAACTAGTGGCTTAAACCAAATTCTAGTGGAATATAGATTGACTCCCTTCCGCCGTTGCCGTCAGCCTTGACGGCGACGGCACTCTGTCCGGCAGCAAGGAGTCCCCGTTCCATGAGCATCCGTAACGGCATCGTCGCCATCGCCGCCCTTTTGCTGGCCGCGCCGGCCCAGGCGGAGACTCTCACCATCGGCATCGGCACCCAGGACACCACCACCAACACGGTGACGACCGGCGCGGTGATCCGCGAACTGCGGCTGCTGGAGAAATACTTTCCGAAAAGCGGAAAATATGCCGATCTGGTGGTCAGGCTGGATTGGCAGAACTTCACCTCCGGCCCGCCGGTGACCAACGGCATGATGGCCGACAAGCTGCAGTTCGGCGCCATGGGCGACTATCCGCTGGTGGTCAACGGTTCTACCTTCCAGGGCAATCCCGAAAGCCGGAGCCAGCTGATCTCGGTGGCGGCCTACAATATCCATGGATCGGGCAACGGCCTGGTGGTCAACAAGGACAGCCCCTATTACGAACTGTCCGACCTGAAGGGCAAGGTGGTCAGCGTGCCCTTCGGCTCGGCCGCCCACGGCCTGCTTTTGAAAACCATGCAGGACCAGGGATGGGGCCAGGATTACTGGAAGCTGGTCAGCCAGAGCCCCGAGGTCGGCGCCACCAATCTGCAGGAAAAGAAGATCGACGCCCACGCCGACTTCGTGCCCTTCGCCGAATTGCTGCCGTTCCGGGGCTACGCCCGCAAGATCTACGACGGCGTCGAAAGCGGCGCTCCCACCTGGCACGGCGTGGTGGTCCGCACCGATTTCGCCGAGAAATATCCCGAAATCGTCGTCGCCTATCTGAAAGCCGAGATCGAAGCCGACCAATGGGTCAAGGCCGACCCCAAGCGGGCCGCCGAAAAGATCGCCGAATGGACCGGGATCGACAAGGAAGTGGTCTATATCTTCTTAGGTCCCGGCGGCATCATGACCCTGGATCCCACCATCAAGCCGGCCCTGGTGGCCGCGGCCGGCGACGATGCCGAGGTGCTGCGCAAGCTCGACCGCGTCAAGGACTTCGACCTGGCCAAATGGGTGAACGACACCTACCTTCGGCAAGCCTTCAAGGACTTGAAGCTGGACTACGACGGCCAACTGGCCAGCCTGGCCAATTACGAGGTGCAGGGCACCGATCCCTTCTGCAAGAAGCCGATCACCGAACCCCGCAAGGCCGGCGAAATCTGGGTCGACGGCGGCGACATCGTGGCCTACAGCTCGACCAAATGCACCCTGGCGGCCTTCAACGATCTGAAGAACAAGGGCCGGACCGCCAAGGTGGCCTATCTGTTCGACACCGCGCTCGGCATCAAGCTGTTCGCCGACCAGGCCTTCTACGCCATTCCGGCCAAGGGCGGCGATGCCGTTCCCTTCCTGCTCAAGAAGAATGCCGAGGCCTATGCCGCGCGGAACGGCGGCACGGTGGCCGGCTTCGCCGAGGCCCTGGCCGCCGTGGGCACCGGGAGTTGATCCGATGACGGGCGCCATGGCGGTGAAACGGGAGCAACCGAACGAAGCGGCCGACCGGCACTTTTCGTTCCGCGGCGGCAGGACCATCCTGACCTGGGCCCTGGGCGTCGCCTCGCTGCTGCTGTTCGTTGCCGGCTGGCATGTCGCCACCACCTACCGCCTGGACCTGCACATCCGCTTCGTCAATGTGCCGACGCCCCAGGCGGTGCTGCGCCGGGCCGTCCTGGCCTTCCACGATCCCCGCTTCCTGGAGCATATCGCCGTCAGCCTGCAGCGCATCGGCGCCGGTTTCGCCCTGGCCGGGCTGATCGCCGTCCCGCTGGGCCTGGGCATGGGCCGCTATCGCGCGCTGCGCTCCCTGGCTTATCCGATCGTCGAGGTGCTGCGCCCGATCCCGGCCATCGCCTGGGTTCCGATGTCCATCATGCTGTGGCCGACCTCGGAAGAAAGCATCGTCTTCATCACCTTCCTGGGGTCGTTCTTCCCGATTCTGATCAATACCCTGCACGGCGTGGCGGCGATCGACCCCGTCCTGATCCGGGCCTCGCGCAGCCTGGGCGCCGGCGAGGCCGCCCTGTTCCGCCATGTCTATCTGCCGGGCGCCCTGCCCCACATCTTCACCGGCCTGACGGTGGGCATGGGGGTGGCCTGGGTCTCGCTGATCGCCGCCGAAATGATCTCCGGCCAGTTCGGCATCGGCTATTTCACCTGGGAGGCCTATTCCCTGGTGCAATACGCCGACATCGTGCTCGGCATGCTGCTGATCGGCGTTCTGGGGCTGTTGTCCAGCGGCCTGATCCGCCTGGCGGGACGGCTCGTCATGCCCTGGCGCCCCCTTACCGATTCGTCCAGACGCGAGGCCGCCCGATGAGCGCCGTCGCCGCCCGACGAAACCTCCGCGTCACCCGGGGCCGCGTCGCCATCGAACGGCTGGAGATCCGCTTCGGCGGCCAGGCCGCCGTGGCCGATTTTTCGCTGCGGGTGGAACCGGGAGAATTCGTCTGCCTGCTGGGGCCGTCGGGCTGCGGCAAATCCACCGTCCTCAACAGCGTCGCCGGCTTCATTCCGCCCAGCCGCGGACAGGTGGCGGTGGACGGCGCGGTCGTGACCGGCCCGGGCCCCGAACGCGGCATGGTGTTCCAGCAGCATTCCCTGTTCCCCTGGAAGACCGTGCGGGACAATGTCGCCTTCGGACCCCGCATGCAGGGCCGTTCAAAGGCCGAGGCCGACGCGCTGGCCCGCCGCTATCTCGATCTGGTCGGCCTGGGATCCTCGGCCGACCGCTATCCCGCCACCCTGTCGGGCGGCATGGCCCAGCGGGTCGGCATCGCCCGCGCCCTGGTCAACCATCCCAGCGTCCTGCTGATGGACGAGCCGTTCGGCGCCTTGGACGCCCAAACCCGCGCCATCATGCAGGAAAGCCTGCTCCGCCTGTGGAGCCGGATCGGCAATACGGTGCTGTTCGTCACCCACGACATCGACGAGGCGCTGTTCCTGTCCGACCGGGTGGTGGTGATGAGCGCCGCGCCGGGCCGCGTCCTGCTGGATTTGACCGTCGATCTGCCGCGCCCCCGCCCCGACGACGTTTTCGCCGACCCGGCCTTCGCCGAGCACAAGCGCCAATGCCTGAAACTGATCCGGCAGGAAAGCCGGCGCGCCTTCGAATTCGCCGATGGCGCCGGAATCTGAGGAGGACCCCATGACCACCACCGGCAAAGGCGCCCGCGCCCAGCCTTCGCCCTCGCTGCATCTGCACGAGGACGGAAGCCACGACGGCGACAGCCCCAACCTGCTGTCCGGCCTGACCGACGAGGAATACGCCGAGGTCTGCGCCGTCTCGTCGGTCCAGCAGTTCGCCGCCGGACGCACGGTGTTCCTGCAGGGCGACCATCATGACGGCATCTTCATCATCCTGGCCGGACAGGTGCGGACCTATTACACCGGACCCTCGGGGCGCGAGATCACGCTGGCCTATTGGTCGCCGGGCAATTTCGTCGGCGGTCCCGAGATCTTCGGCGGCAGCCCGCACATGTGGTCCGGCCAGGCGATCCGCCCGACCCAGGTCCTGCACGTGCGGGGCCGCGAGTTGCGCCGCCTGATCGAACGTCTGCCGCGCCTGGCGGTGGCCCTGGTCGAGGCCCTGGTCCACAAGGGAAGATGCTATTCCGCCCTGGTCCATATGCTGGGCACCCGTTCGGCCGCCGAGCGGCTGGCGCAATTGCTGCTGCTGATGGCCGGTCTCGACGGCCACCGGGGGCCGGAGGGCGTCGCCATCGGCCGCACGCTCAGCCAGGAGGATCTGGCCAAGATGGTCGGCTCGACCCGCCAGTGGGTGACCACCACCCTCGACCGCTTCCGCGAGCAGGGCATGATCGAAATTTCTCCCAACCGCATCCTGATCCGCGACGAGGACGCGCTGCGGCGTTTCGCCGGCTGACGGCCGCCGCCCGTCGAGCCGGCGGCAAACCCTTTTCATGCCTGCGGGTTCGGCAATTGCTCCATGTCCTGTCTTTGCCCATAATCAGGCTCAACGCCGGCCCCTCGGCCCTACCGGAGGAAATCGGAAGATGGCATTGGAGATCGCGACGATCGCCGTCATTGGCGGAGGCACCATGGGCAGCGGCATCGCCGCCCTGGCGGCGGCGGCGGGCCGCAAGGTCCTGATTCTGGAGATCGACAAGGTCAACGCCGAAAAAGCCCGGCAGCGCGCCCTGGCCACCGCGGCGACGCCCGAGGAACGGGCCCGCCTGGAGAGCCTGATCACCATCGGAACCTCGGCCGACGATCTACCCCTGATCGCCGAAGCCGATTGGATCTGCGAGGCGATCACCGAGGACCTGGCCGCCAAGCGGCAATTGTTCGCCCGCATCGAGCCTTTGCGGCGCGAGGGATCGGTGGCCAGCACCAACACCTCGGGCATTCCCCTGCGCGACATTACCGCCGGCCTGCCCGAGCGTCTGCGCCAGGACATCGTGGTCACCCATTTCTTCAATCCGGTCCGGATGATGCGGCTGCTCGAACTGATCCCCGGCAGCGAAACCAGGCCCGCGGTGCTCGACAGCTTCGTCCGTTTCGGCCGCGAAGTCCTCGGCAAGGGCATCGTGCACGCCAAGGACACGGTCAATTTCATCGGCAACCGCATCGGATGTTTCTGGATGCTCTCGGGCCTGCACAAAGCCAAGCCCTATCTGACCGAGGGCCTGTCGCAGGAACGGATCGACGCCCTGATGGGGACTCCGGTCGGCTTGCCGTCGACCGGCCTGTACGGACTGATCGACCTGATCGGCCTCGACGTGATGGATCATGTGGGACGGAACCTCGCCCTCAATCTGCCGGACGACGATCCGGGACGCAGCTTCGCGCGCTTTCCCGAAACCGAGCAGGCGCTGCTGGAGCGCGGCCAGCTGGGGCGCAAGAGCGGCGGCGGCTTCTACCGGATCCTGAAACAGGAGGACGGCTCGAAATCGAAGGAGGTCTTCGATCTTTTCAACCAGGCCTGGCGTCCGGCCACCTCCGTCTCGCTGGCCGCCCATCACGCCGAGGCGCCGAGCCTGGTCTTCGGCGACGACATCGAGGGACGCTTCACCTGGGACCTGCTGGTGGGGACCCTGCTCTACGCCGCCGACCTGATCCCCGAGATCGCCGACGACCTGGTCAATGTCGACCGGGCCATGCGCTGGGGCTTCGCCTGGCAGCGGGGTCCCTTCGAGCTTCTCGACCATCTGGGACCGAGCCGCATCATCGCCCGGCTGGAAGCCGTCGGCCAGCCGCTGCCGCGAATGCTCGCCACGCTGAAGGCGACGGGCGCCGAGAGCTTCTACCAGGCAGGGACCTATCTCGGGACCGACGGCGAATACCATCCCGTTCCCGCCGAATAGGGCCGAAACGGTTTTAGTCGTCATTGCGAGCGGAGCGAAGCAATCCAGAATCGGGGTGGATAACTGGATTGCTTCGCTCCGCTCGCAATGACGCTGGCAACAAACGAACCGGAGTTCCCCTTTCGTCCCCTCAGACCAGGCCCCGCAGCGCATCGAGCACCGCGTCGGGGCATTCGGCCATCAGCATATGGCCGGCCCCCGGCAGGACGACGGTGCGCGATCGGCCGATCGCCGCGGCCAGCCCCCGGCCGGCCTTGAGCGGAGTCATGACGTCGCGTTCGCCCAGGACGAGGATCGACGGACAGGTCACCTTGGCCGCCGCCGCCGGGCCGTCCTGATAGGCATGGCAGGCGGCGAGGTCGGTGTGCAGCAGACCGGGAGCCGCCCGCTCGAGAAGCCGCACGGCGGTTCCCAGCATCCATAGCCCCGGCGCCCGGCTGCCGCCCTGGGTGGCGTGGGCGCCGTGCCCCCACAGGGACAGCATGTCGATCGCCGCAGGATCGTTGGCGGCGGCGGCGGACAGCAGGTCGGCATGCACCGGCATGGCGGGCGCCGCGCCGATCAGCCCCAGGCCGGCCACCCGTTCGGGATGCCGGGCGGCGGCTTCGAGGGCGATCAGCGCGCCCATGCTGTGTCCGATCAGGATGGCGCGTGTCGACCCCGCGGCCTCGATCAGCCGCGCCGTCCAGTCGGCCAAGGCGGCGATGCCGGACAGCGGCGGACCGGCCGAGCGCCCGTGGCCCGGCAGGTCGACGGCCAGCACGGCCTGGCCGTGATGGGCGAACCAGCGGCTGTGCAGCGCCCAGACGCTGTGGTCGAGTCCCGCCCCATGCAGGAACAGAACCAGGGGCAGCGCCGGATCGAAAGTCCGGCCGCCGGTGGCGGCGAAAACCTCATGGCGGTCGACGGTGACGAACATCGCTCAAGCCCTCTGCGAGGCGCGGAGCGCCTGGAGAATATCGGCGGCGATGTCGGACGCCGCCTCCAGCCCCACCGAAAGCCGCACCATGTCCTCGCCGATTCCGGCGACGGCAAGCTGCTCGGCATCCATTTGCTGATGGGTCGTGCTGGCCGGGTGGATGACCAGGGTCTTGGCGTCGCCGACATTGGCCAGATGGCTGGCCAGACGCAGCGATTCGATGAATTTTCGCCCGGCGGCGCGGCCGCCCCTGACGCCGAAGCTGATGATCGAGCCGGCGCCCCTGGGCAGCAGTCGGGCGGCCAGGGCGTGGTCGGGATGATCGGCCAGCGAGGGATGGACCAGCCAGGACACCGCTTCGTTGCCGGCCAGCGCGGCCAGCACCGCCTGGGTGTTCTCGATATGGCGCTGCATGCGCAGGCCCAGCGTCTCGACGCCCTGCAGAAGCCGGGCGGCGTTGGCCGGCGACAGACAGGCGCCGAAATCCCGCAGGCCCTCGGTGCGGGCCCGCATGATGAAGGCGGCGGGACCGAACTGCTCGGCGAAGACCAGCCCGTGATAGCCGGCGTAGGGTTCGCTCAAGGTCGGGAATTTGCCGGCGGCCTGCCAGTCGAAGCGGCCGCCGTCGATGACCGCGCCGCCGAGGGCCACGCCGTGCCCGCCGATCCATTTGGTCAGGGAATGCATGACCAGATCGGCCCCCAGTTCGAAGGGCCGGCACAGATAGGGGGTGGCGAAGGTGTTGTCGATGAACAGCGGCACCCCGGCGGCATGGGCGATCTCGGCGACCTGGGGAATGTCGAGGACTTCGAGGCCGGGATTGCCGATGGTCTCGCCGATCACCAGCCGGGTTTCGGGCCGAATCGCCGCCGCCAGGCCGTCCAGGTCGCGCGGCTTGACGAAGGTGGTGCGGATGCCGAAACGGGGCAGCGTATGGGCCAGCAGATTGATCGTGCCGCCGTAGAGCGAGGCCGAGGCGACGATATGATCGCCGGCCCCCAGCAGGGTGGCGATGGCCAGATGGATCGCCGCCATGCCGCTGGCCGTGCAGACCGCCCCGACGCCGCCTTCGAGCGCCGCCAGCCGCTCTTCCAGCACCGCGACGGTGGGGTTCGAGATGCGGCTGTAGAGATGGCCCGCCCGCTCCAGATTGAACAGGGCGGCGGCCTGCTCGGTATCGCTGAAGACGTAGGAGGTCGTTTCAAAGACGGGAACGGCGCGGGCGCCGGTCGCCGGGTCGGGATGTTGCCCGGCATGCAGGCTCAGCGTCTCGAAGGCGGGGGAACGGGGGACGGCCATGACATCTCTCGAAAAATGGGGTGACGGGCTCAAAGGCGATACTGTTCACTTTGGCCACAATATCAATTCAGGACCAGACGCCGGAACGCCGGTCGAGGACGCGCTTGGCCTTGTGGGTGGCCCGTGGCAGGCTGTCCGCGGCGAGGACCTTCACCTGGGCGCCGACGCCGGTCACCGCTTTCAGATGATGGCCGAAGCGCCGCGCCAACTCCTCGTCGGTCCCGTTGAACCCGTGCACCCGCTCGATTTCGATGGTGACATGGTCGAGATGGTCGATCCTCTCGACCACCAGGCGGTATTCGCCGGTCAGGTCGTGATCCTTGCGCACCACCGCCTCGACGTCGCTGGGGAAAAGATTGACCCCCTTGATGATCAGCATGTCGTCGAGGCGCCCGTGCACGCCCTGCATGCGAATCGACGTGCGGCCGCAGGCGCAGGGCTCGGCGGTGAAGGAGACGATATCGCCGGTGCGGAAGCGGATCATCGGCCGCGCCGTCTTTTTCAGGGTGGTCAGCACCAGTTCGCCGCGCTCGCCCTCGGCCACGGCTTCGCCGGTCCTGGTGTCGAGCACCTCGACCAGGATATGGTCCTCGGCCCAGTGCAGGCCGTGCTTTTCCTCGCACATGCCGGCACAGGAGCCGAAGATGTCCGACAGGCCGTAATAATCGTAGACCGAGGCGCCCCACAAGGCCTCGATCCGGTTGCGGGTCTCGGGGATCGAGCCGCCCGGCTCGCCGGCGACGAAGATGCGCCGGATCGCCAAGTCCCGGCCGATGTCCAACCCCTCCTTGATCGCCGTTTCGCCCAGATACCAGGCGTAGGACGGGGTGGTCCAGATGGCGGTGGCCTGGAATTGCGAGAGGATGGCCAGCAGCTTCTCCGAGGGCACCGTCCCGGCATGGATGGACAGGGCCCCCAGCTTCTGGGCGCCGAGCACGCAAGGTCCCCCGACGAACAGCGAGAAATTCAGCGAATGACAGTAGCGATCGGTCGGGCGCAGGCCCGAGGACCAGAATTGCCGCGCCTCATAATCGATCCAGTCGTCGAAATCCCCGGCGGTAAAGGGCGATGCGGTGGGAACCCCGGTCGAACCGCTGGAGGCCGAGATATAGACGATGTCGCGTTCCGGCACGGCGCAGAGGTCGCCGAAGGGCGGCACGGCCAGTTGCCGGTCGCGCACGACGGTCTTGTCGATGAAGGGGAAGCGGCGGATGTCGTCCAGGGACTTCACCTGATCGGGGTGCACGCCGGCGGCGGCGAAGCTCGCCCGGTAATAGGGCGAACCCGCATGGGCATGACGCAGATGCGACTGCAGCAAGGCAAGTTTCAAACCGTCCCAATCGGCGCGACTCTGGGTTTCGAGGGCTCCGTCCCAATAGATCGGATCGGCGTCGGACGGGGAGCGGCGGGCAAAGGCCATGGCACATCCTATTGAACAAAATTTTAACGTTGTATAACAAAACTCATATAACTCATCGGCAAATGTAGCGTACATTCCGCGCGTCATCTAGAGTAACTTTGTAGATACCAATCGTTACAACACTTATTTATGTGTATAAAAGGAGAACGGGTGATGCCGACCCCTCGTACGGCGATCGAGGACATGCAGTTCCTGCTGCGCCGGGTTCTGGTCCTCGACGGCATCGGCGCCGGCGGCGCGGCGGATCTCGATGCCTGGACCGCGGCCCTGCTCGCCATCGACGACTTCGCCCGCGGCGAACTGCTTGCCTTGAACGGACCGGGCGACCAACAGGGCTGCCGCCATGCGAACGGCCGGGTCAGGGCGCCCGACGGTTTCGTCGAAGCCTACCGGCAGTTCCGCGACGGCGGCTGGACGCGCTTGTCGGCGCCCGCCGAATGGGGCGGGCTGGCCCTTCCGCAGGTCCTGCAAAGCTTCGTCGACGAGATCGTCGCCTCGGCCAATCTGTCCTTCGCCCTTTACGCCGGCCTGGTGCGCAGCGCCGCCGAGACGCTGCTGGCCCACGGTTCCGACGACCTGAAGGCCGCCTATCTGCCGCGGCTGGTCAGCGGCGAATGGGCCGGCACCATGTGCCTGACCGAGCCGCAGGCGGGCAGCGACGTCGGATTGCTGACGACGCGGGCCCGGCCGGCCGAGGACGGCGGCTACCGCCTCGACGGGACGAAAATCTTCATCACCGGCGGCGACCACGATCTCACCGACAACATCGTGCATCTCGTCCTCGCCCGTCTGCCCGACGCTCCCCCGGGAATCAAGGGGATCAGCCTGTTCCTGGTGCCGAAGATCCTGCCCGACGGGCAAGTCAACGGCGTCGTCTGCCCGTCGATCGAGCGGAAGATGGGAATCCACGGCGCCCCGACCTGCGTGTTGAGCTTCGAAAACGCGCAAGGCTGGCTGGTCGGAGCACCGAATGCCGGCATGAGCGCCATCTTCACCATGATGAACGCCGAGCGCCTGTTCGTCGGCGTGCAGGGCCAGGCGGTCGGGGAAGCCGCTTTCCAGGCGGCGTCGCGCTACGCCGAGCAAAGGATACAGGGGCGGGGCGCCGACGGGTCGGAGCGGCGGGTGGCGATCGCCGAACATCCCGATGTGCGGCGCATGCTGCTGACCGCCCGCGTCCTGACCGAAGGGTCGCGCGCCCTGGCCGCCTGGGTGTCGGTCGAGCTCGACCGCAGCCGGCATCATCCCGACGAAAGCCGCCGCCGGCAGGCCGAGGATTTCGTGGCTTTGCTGACCCCGGTGGTCAAGGCGTCGGGAACCGATTTCGGCCTGGAGTCGGCCATCGTCAGTCAGCAGGTGTTCGGCGGCCACGGCTATATCAACGATTGGGGCATCGAACAGCTGGTGCGCGACGTCCGCATCACCTCGATCTATGAAGGCACCAACGGCATCCAGGCGCTGGACCTGACGGGCCGCAAGCTGCGCCAGGACGGCGGACGCCTGCCCCGCGCCTATTTCGCCCAGGTGCGGAGCGCCGCCGCCGATCTGCCGGGCGAACCACCGCAACATCCCTTGCGGGACGAACTGCTCGCCGCCCTGGCCGCCCTGGAAACGGCCACCGCCTGGATCGCCGGGGCGCCGCCAGCGCGGGTGGCGGCCATCGCCGGCGACTATCTGCAGCTCTTCGCGCTGGTCGCGCATGGCCATATGTGGGCGCTGATGCTCCGCGTCGCGGCGGCGAGCCGAGACCCGGCCGGCCGCGACAAGTCCCAACTGGCCAGGATCTTCGCCATTCGCCTGCTCAGCCGCTGGCGGAGCCTGACGGTGAGCATCGCCGCGGCCGACCAGCTGGCCGCCTGACCGGCTTCGGACGGGTCCGGCAAAAAACTCCCCCGGCGGCTTCTCCGGAGGAGTGACGGGTCACGACCGGCAGGAAAAGCCGGTCATGCCGATCTGCAATGAGCTGGACTCATTGCAGATCGGCTGGCCCGTTGAGGGCCCGCGAGCTTATGCGAGCGAAGCCGAGGGTTTCGGAGAAACCCGCCCGGCGCCTGAGGGGCGCTGATCCGTTTCGATCAGCGCCGGCTGGTATCAGTGCGCGGCTTTCTTGCTCTTGTCGTGCGCATCGGTGCAACACCCGTGCGCTTCCATCGAAAGCTTCACAGCCTTCTCCGCCTTTGCAAGGCCGGCCAGATGGTCGCCCTTCTTGTGATCTTCCGCGGCCGTCCGATGAATTTTGCTGGCCGCCTCGTGGGCGTCCGCGGCCTTCGTATGGCTGGTCTCAGGCATGACATTTGTCCTTCATGTTGCGGCGTCTTCGTTCGAGGACAAAAATTGTCCGGCCGGCCCTGGCGATTCGCGGCAAGGACGACGACCGGGCCGAGGCAACCAACGAGGGCCCCCCGCCTCCAACGAAGTGCCGCACCCTAGAACCGGACAGGCGCCCCGAATAAGGATCGGAAACTACGCATCGGCCAAACGCGCCGCCGTATTCGGCGGGCCGGACCGTGTCGTCATCGCCGGTAAGGGATTGTTGCAAAATAATCGTTTCGCTTTCTTCTTCATCACGACGAGCGATCGGCCAAGCAATCCACGATCGCGTCGCTCATGCCGGATTGCCTCGCCTCGCTGATTATGACGAAATTGTTTCCAAACGGGCCCTAAGTAGTTTCCGCTCCTGTCGCGCTTTCTTCGCCGCTCGCTATTCTGCGTCGCCCCTCTCGCGCTGAAACGAGCAACGCCATGTTTTTGTCGACGCTGTATACCGTCCCGATCGTCCTGTTCGTCCTGGTCCTGATCCTGGTCCCGCTGATCACCAAGACCGTGAAGATCCTGCGCGAATACGAGCGCGCCGTGGTCTTCACCTTGGGACGGTTTCAGCAGGTCAAAGGGCCCGGCCTCGTGCTGTTGATCCCTTTCTTCCAGGAAATGGTGCGCGTCGACCTGCGCATCCAGGTCATCGAAATACCGAGCCAGGACGTGATCTCCCGCGACAATGTCTCGATGAAGGTCGACGCGGTGCTCTACTTCAACGTCGTCAATCCCGAACGGGCCATCATCCAGGTTCAGCATTACCTCCCCGCCACCAACATGCTCGCCCAGACGACCCTGCGCGCCGTGCTGGGACAGCACGAACTCGACGAGATGCTGTCCGAACGCAAAAAGCTCAGCACCGACGTGCAAAGCATCCTGGACGCCCAGACCGAAACCTGGGGGATCAAGGTCAGCAACGTCGAGATCAGGACCGTC
>JAATGN010000426.1 GCA_015654615.1 Rhodospirillales bacterium | reverse complement strand
CCGCTCTGTTTTTGGGTCCGTCAAAGCGATGCGAAGGCGCGGCAATCCAGGGGCCGCCCCCTTGTTGCTGGATTGCTTCGCTCCGCTCGCAAGAAAACGCCGTCATTGCGAGGAGCGAAGCGACGCGGCAATCCAGAGGGCCAGGCTGTCCTGGACTGCTTCGCTGCGCTCGCAGTGACGGCATTTTCACCCGGGAGGGTCGACCTCGGTCGGTGCGGAACGCGCAATGACGCGGTTATTGTTTAACGGACCCTAGAGCGGCCATTGAGGCCGCGGCCAAGCGCGCGGAGGCGCGCGCCCGGCGAGGGACATCAAGAAAAGCCAGAGCGTGATGCCGATTTAAGGCATCGCGCTCTAAGTGCGGCGGCGACGAATCATTGAATCGGGAGACGGCACCATGACATCGGCGACGGCCCTTCTTTCTCAATTCTGGACCGGTCTTGGCGGCGCGGCGAATGACACGCGCCATGTCGGCTTCACCGGCTCGGGCGCCTTGCCTTCCGTTTTTGCCGTGACGGACCTCGCGGCCGCGGCGATCGGTGCGGCGGGCCTGGCGGCGGCCGAACTCCTCGCTCTGCGTCACGATGGCTTCCCGCCGGTGACGGTCGACCGACGCCTGGCCTCGCTGTGGTTCGGCACGTCGCTCCGCCCGCAGGGGTGGACCATTCCGCCGCCTTGGGATCCCATCGCGGGGGATTATCGCGCCGCCGATCGCTGGATCCGCCTGCATACCAACGCGCCCGCGCACCGCGCGGCCGCTCTCGCGGTTCTCGGTGTCGAAGCCGAAAAGGACGCTGTCGCCAAGGCCGTATCCGGCTGGCAAGCCGATGCGTTGGAGACAGCCGTCGTCGAGCGAGGCGGGTGCGCGGCGGCGATGCTCTCCAGCGAGGAATGGAGCGCACATCCTCAGGGTCAGGCCGTCGGGACCGAGCCTCTGTTCCATTTGACGCGAACGGGACCGGGCGCGCAGCCCGACTGGCCGGTTCCCCCTGATCGCCCACTTCGCGGTATCCGCATTCTCGATCTGACACGGGTGCTCGCCGGGCCGGTGGCGACGCGGTTCCTGGCGGGGCTCGGCGCCGATGTCTTGCGGATCGATCCGCCCTGGTGGGAGGAGCCCGGCATCGTGCCGGAGGTCACGCTCGGCAAGCGCTGTGCCCGCCTCGACCTTCGCGACCAGGCGCAGCGGGCGCGGCTCGAGGACCTCCTCGCCCAGGCCGACGTCCTCGTTCACGGCTATCGTTCCGATGCCCTGACTCGCCTCGGCCTCGATGCGGCTCGGCGTCGGACGATCCGGTCCGATCTCATCGACGTCGCCCTCGACGCCTATGGCTGGACAGGCCCCTGGGCGGCACGCCGCGGCTTCGACAGCCTCGTTCAAATGAGCACGGGCCTGGCCGAAAGCGGCATGCGGGCCTTCGGGCGCGATCGGCCGACACCGCTGCCCGTTCAGGCGCTTGATCATGCCGCCGGCTACCTGATGGCGGCGGCCGTCTTACGGGGGATCGCCGAAAGGCTGCGACTGGGGACCGGTCTCGAGGCGCGCACCTCGCTGGCGCGGATTGCCGCTGTTCTGACAGCCCATCCAACCGATCCGGCTCTCGGGCCGATCCAGCCGGAGAAGCCGATCGATCTGGCCCCGGCGGTCGAGATGACGGCATGGGGGCCGGCCCGGCGCCTCCAAAGCCCTGTCGCCATAGGACGTTTCCCCCTCTGCTGGGACAAGCCGGCTGTCGGGCTGGGCGGATCGGAACCGGCTTGGTGAGCGACGCGCGATACGCCCGATCACGGCGGGCCGGAGATCGCGGAAACCAGGTGATCCGCCAACAATGCCCCGGCGCGTGACAGGTTCGCGGCGCGATGGAGCCGGATATCCGCCGCCGGGAGCCTCGGCATGCCGTCCCGATCGGAGAGCGCCCGCAGTTTGCGAGGAAACGTTCCGGCTTTGACCACCGTCACCGCCAGCCCTTCCGCCGCAATCGATTCGACGGCGGCAAGACTGTGACTGACGAAGGCGAGCCGCCACGGCCTCTTTGCGGCATCAAGGGCCTCCATGGCCCATTTGCGGAAGAGGCAGCCCTGTGGGTAGAGAGCGACGGGCAGGGGATCCTGCTCCTCGACGGTATGTGAGGGGCCTGTTGCCCAAACTGCCTGCTCGCGTCTTAGGAACTCGCCGTCGCCACGCCCTTCCGGATGCATCGCGATGACAAGATCGAAGGCGTCCCCCAGGCGTTCCGCCATGGAGGCGGTCAGGCCGGTCTCCATCTCGACATGGATGCGGGGATAGCCGGACACAAAGCCCGCCAGCAAAGGCGGCACGACGATGGTGCCGTAATCGTCCATGACACCCAGACGCACCACGCCTTCGACCTTGTGCTCTCGCAGTCGTCCGACGGCTTCATCGTTCAACACCAACAGACGGCGCGCATAACCCAGCAAGCCCTCGCCGGCCGGGCTGAGATCGACATTCACTTTGGTGCGATGAAACAGCGCGACGCCGAGCCTGTCTTCCAGTCGCTTGATCTGCATGCTGACCGCCGACTGCGTGCGATTGAGCATGGCGGCAGCCCGCGTGAACGAACGGTGATCGGCCACCGCGACGAAGGCCTTGACGAGATCGAGATCGAGAACGGGAAGGTTCATGACAGTTCGTTATGACGAGGAGCAAACTAATTCCATTTGTTGATTATTGGCCAAGGCGGACCGTCGTGCAACAGGAATGCGGCGGCGCCATGGCCGGCATCAGCGAGCGGACGGCTCGTCAGATGTAGACTGATCGGCACAAGGGCCGCAAAAAGATAAGC
This sequence comes from Rhodospirillales bacterium, assembly GCA_015654615.1. GTDB lineage: Bacteria > Pseudomonadota > Alphaproteobacteria > Rhodospirillales > Magnetospirillaceae > Telmatospirillum. The sequence goes on along the minus strand of JAATGN010000426.1, from coordinate 24,255 downwards.
TTATGATATCCGGCAATGCGGGCTTACGGTGCCTGCCGCTGTCAACAGCCCTGATGACCTCGACATGGCAACTGCAGACTTATGCTTCAACGCACGGACGATCCTCTGATGGCCGAAGCGCGCCTTAAGGCCAAGCTGTGGATTCAGGCCGCCGTCAGGACCTGCGTGTCGCAGGGCATCACCGCCACCGTCGCCCGCAAGGGCGACGAGGATGCCGGCGCCATCTTGATCAAACAGAACCTGGGAAACGGCGCCTTTCGCATTCTCTCCCAGGTCCGCGCCATGGATGGAAGCCCGGCATGGCTGCAGGCCACCGGCGCCGATCCGGTCGACGAGGCGAAGGCGGATGCCTATATCGGCCGGCAGGTCGAGCGCGACTGGGATCTGTGGGTTATCGAAATCGAGGATCGGCAGGGACGCCTGCCTTTTGAAGCGGTGGTCCTGTAAAGCGCCACGCCGCCGCGGTCAATCGGCCTGCGGCGCGTGACGAATCGCGCCTTGGTAGATCTGGGCGCTTCGCCCTCGATATTCGGCCGCAAGGAAGCGCTCGCCGCGCGCGTCTTCCTGCATCGCGATGGCGATTTCGCCGGCCTCGACGGCACGGGCGGCCTGTTCCGGCTCCAAATCGAACGCCTTGGCCAGAGTCCCCAGCAAGGCGTTCATCTCGGCATACATCTCCCGCTCGTCCATGGGCTCGTCCGATCAAAAAAGCCGTTGTAGAAGCATCCGAAAATAATTTCCATCTGCTTCCACCGCAAGGAAGACGGCCGCGGACGACGGGAAACGGCAGAAGAGGCTCAGGCCTTCTTGGTCGTCTTGCCGCGCCTGGGAGCGTCCGCTTTCGGTGCGGCTTTTTCCCCTTTCGCGACGACCGGCTTCTCGGCGGCCGCCTTTTTGACCCGGGAAGGCTTGGTCTTTTGCGATTCCGGCAAAATGCTCAGTTCCAGTTCGGCCTGCAGCCAATGTTCCAGATCGCGCCCCGCCGGGCGACCCGCCGCCTCCCATATCTGAAAAGCGCGAAGACTCAGCTTGTCATGATCGGTCACGCTCATATGACCCTCTACACGGTTGAAACGTCATCGGACCCCTAGGCTACCGCACGTCCGCGGCGGCGCACAATTCTCTCTTAGGGCCAGGGACGGAATAACCGCTCCAGGCCCTTAAGCCTGAGCCCGCCGGAAGCGGAGCGGAGGCGTCATACCAAACCTCAAGGACTTGGCGCGATCAGTATAAATGCTGTCCGCCGGTGACGAAGACCTCGGTCCCCGTCACATAGGCGAAATCATCCGAGCACAGGCGGAACACCACGCCGGCGACATCCTGGACCGAGCCCATGCGGTCCAGGGGAATCCGCGGAATCAGCGTTTCATATTCCGGAGAAATCATTTCGGTCTGGATCTCGCCGGGCGCCACGGCGTTGACGCGCACGCCCAGCTGCGCCAATTCCACCGCCATCTCCCGCGTCAAACCCGACAGGGCCGCCTTGGACGTCGAATAGGCGGACCCGGCGAAGGGATGGACGTAATGGCCGGCGATCGAGGTGATATTGACGATGGATCCCTTGCCGCGATGCAGCGCCGAGGCAAAACCGCGGGCCAATTTCAAAGGCGCGAAAAAATTCAGCTCGAAGACCTGCTTCCAGCCGTCGATCGAGCCGTTCAGCACGCCAAGCCGCTCCTGGAACGCCGTCTTCGGGCTGACGCCGGCGTTGTTCACCAGGGCGTGCAGCGGTTCCCCCGCCAGGATGTCGTTGGCGCCGCGGACGAAGGCGTCGAGGCTGGCCGCGTCGGTGAGATCGGCGACGATATGGTGGGTCCACAGAGGATCGCGCCGGCAATGCGTGGGAATGTCCCGGCGCGCGCAGGTGATGACGCGCCAGCCCTCGTGCATGAAACGCTGCACCGTGGCATGACCGATCCCCTGGCTGGCGCCGGTCAGAATGACCGTCCTGATCTCTTTGTCCATGGACGGAGAATATAGGCGAGGAAGCGGCCGCTGTCAGCCGGCTCAGACCACTTTGACGTCCTTCAGGAAATCCTGCACCGCCTCCTTGAGAGACTCCTGCTGCTTGACCACCGTCGAGACGGAGTGGGAAACCGCCCCGGCCGCGTCGCCGGTCCGATGGCTGAGATCCGCCACGGTAACGATATTGACGGTCACATTCTGGGTGCTGACCGCCGCCTTCTGCACATTGACGGCAATCTCGCGGGTGGCGGCGCCCTGTTCCTCGACGGCGGCCGAAATGGCCGAAACGCTCTCGCTGATCGAACCGATCGTCCGGGCGATGGCGCGAATGGCCGAAACCGCCGTCACCGTCGTGTTCTGGATGTCTCCGACGTGACGGCTGATATCCTCGGTCGCCTTGGCGGTCTGCTGGGCCAGCCCCTTCACCTCGCCGGCCACCACGGCGAATCCCTTGCCGGCCTCGCCGGCGCGCGCCGCCTCGATCGTCGCATTCAGGGCCAGCATATTGGTTTGCGCCGCGATGGCGTTGATCGCCTGGACCACCTCGCCGATCTCGTCGGCCGCGGCGCTCAAGGCGTCGACGGTCTGGCGGGTTTTCTCGGCCTGCGCCACCGCGTCGCGGGCGCCGTCGGCGCTGGCCGAAACGCGGGCGGCGATTTCGCCGATCGACGCGGACAATTCCTCGGTGGCCGCGGCGACGATCTCGACGCTTTGCGTCGCCTCGCGCGCCGTGACCGCCACCGTATCGGCGCAGCGGCTGGAATCCGCGGCCAGATTATGAACGTCCTCGGCCGTCGCGTGCAGCGATTGCGCCGACGCCTCGATGGTTCCGAGGGCCGAACCGGAAACCGTTTCGAATTTTCCGCACAAGCTCTGCAGCGTCCGGCCCCGCGCCACGTCGGCCTCGCGGCGCTCGGCGGCCAGCCGTTCCAGGCGGTCCGCCTCCAGCGCGTTCTTGCGCAGGCTCTCCAGGGCGTTCGCCATGGTTCCCAATTCGTCGGGATAGGTCGCCGCCGCCACCGGCTGTTCGAATTGACGCGCCGCCAGATGGTCGATGGCGACCATCAATTGGGTCATCGGGCCGGCGAACCGCCGCTTGAGGGCAAAGAAACCGTAGCCGACGCTGAGCACCGCCAATATGGCGGCCAGCCCGGCGCCGACGGCCAGGCGCAGCGCTTCGCTGCGCATCGCTCCGGCCGCCAGGCTCGACTGATCGAGCGCACCATAGGCAAGCGCGACGATCGAGTCGAACGGCCCGGTGCACAAACCCGTCCAATCCTTGGCCGACATCACGGGCTTCGCCTCGTCGCCCAGGCCCTCGACCACCTGATCGATCCGCGCCTGCGCCGCGTCGGTCGCCTGACGGGCCGTCCTTACGGTCGCGACGATCGAGGCAAGGGTTCCCGGCCGCGCGACGATCTCATCGATCTCGCCCCAGGCCCCCATGTAGTTGCCCCGTCCGGCCTGCCACTTGACCAGGATCCTGGGATCGATCTTCTGATTTTTCGGCACTTCCGAACGCAGCAAGGCGCATTGCGCCCCATAGACGTCGCGCACCCGCCAGGCGGCGCGCCGCAACTGCACCATTTCGGCGATGGTCGGGTCGATCATCCGCACCTTGTTGCTGACCATGGCGGACGCCTGGGACAGATTGTCGACCACCTTGTAGGCGGCGACGCGCCAAGGGTCGGTCTTGTGCAGATCGCGCTGATCGCGCGGTTTGTTCATTTCGCCGTCGAACAGCGTATCGGTCGCGGCCAACTCGGCCCACGCGGCTTCGACGGCGGCGATCAGATCGGCGCGGTCGTCGACGTCGGCCTGCTCCAGGGCGGCGCGCGCCTCGGCATATTTCGCGCCGGTGACCTGCCGGAGCTTCTGCACCGTAGCCCGCGGATCGTCTTCGCTTTGCAGCGCCGTCTGGGCCGGCGCCACAAGGCCGCGGACCGCCACCGTTCCATCGAACAGGATACGGTCGATATGCGCCAAAGTGTCGGCCACTTCCGCCAGACGCCAATTGCCGAGCGCATGAACGGCCAGATAACCGGATGTCGCCAATAATACGATACCGATGAAAGCCTGCAGTGCGATGATCAATTTTATTACAGATGAGCGAAACACGGGAAGAACCTCCGTAATGCTCGAAAAATCGCGAGAAATAAGAGGACAGAATTTATTTCTATCAAAAATATACCATGCCATGTCGACCATGCCTTTCCGTGTCATCCACGGGGCGGACCGGCCGGCCTTCCGTTCCGTCTCAAGACAAATCCACCGCCAGGCGCTTGAGATCCGCCAAATCGCAATAAGCCAGCGCGGCCTCGTGGGTGGCGCGCAACACCACATGCGGCGCCTGACCGGCCAGCAAGGCCTCCTGCCAGCGCGGAGCGCACAGGCACCAGCGGTTTCCGGGTTTCAAGCCCGGAAAACCGAATTGCGGCATCGGCGTCGACAGGTCATTCCCATGCGCCTTGGAAAAAGACAGGAATTCGCCGGTCACCACCACGCAGACCGTGTGACTGCCGACGTCCTGCGGCGCGGTGTCGCAGCATCCGTTGCGGAAGAAGCCGGTCGTCGGTTCGAGCGAACAGGCCTCGAGCCGCCCGCCCAGCACATTGCGCGCCGGCCGTTCGCCGCCGCCGCCATCCCCATCCCTTGGCATCTTTCACCACCAGAACGTTTTGGTTGCTTCGGATAACAATAAATCCCGTTAGGGTCTGTTGTCACGAAATAGGGGGAATCGGAATCACCGCGTGGAGCGGCTTGCTCCGTTCATAGGCCTCTTGCTGGGCCGGCGTCGCTTCCTTTTGGAATTGGCCACGCCATTCGTCATAGGGCATGCCGTAGACGGCTTCCTTGGCGTCGGCCTCGCTCACGGCGAACCCGCGCTCGCGGGCCGCCGCCAGATACCATTTGGACAGACAGTTCCGGCAAAACCCGGCCAATGTCATCAAATCGATGTTCTGGACATCGCTCCGGCGACGCAAATGTTCCACCAAACCCCGGAAGGCTGCCGCCTCGAGGGCGGTCCGGCTTTGCTCGTCCATCATGCTTTCTCCCTGATCCTGCCGGCGCCCGCGCGGGGCTCCGCCGTGCAACTGCCTGGAAACATGGCGCGTTCCCGCCATCCTTCAACAATTCTTTCGAGCGGCCGAAACGGAGCGGTCCGGCCGTCCGCCCCCTTCGCGGATATTGACAAAACGCGGGAACGACCAACTTCTTCCAGGGCAGGATCGGTCGGCCGAAGGCGCCTTCCGGAGCGTCCGACCGTGAAGGAAGGTGGTCGCCCGCCGGAAGCATCGGGCCCCGCGTGAACAGTATTCTCTCCACCCCGGCAACGCCGTCTTTACGCGGCAGTTTTACGACGTTTTAGAATTCCTGCAATTCTTGCCGGCACTCACTGGAACGACAGCAATACATGAGATTATCGCGACACGTTCACCGTCTTGCAGACGTCGCTTGGAACGATCGAAACGTCCTGATGCTTGCGGAAATCGGCAGGAAGGTCTAAAGGCATGGACTCTCAACGGCGAGGGTGGGCATCGCCGGCCGGAGGTCGCGCCGCAAACGCCTTCGTGACAATAGATTTCAATTCATTTACCGAATTCAAGAAATCACCCTCGTCGAAGAGTGAAAAAGAGAAACTTGGACGATTAAAAATATGATGGAGCAGATAACCAAGGCAGAAGGCTGTGAAAAGTCTTCCTTTGGCAGCCTGTTGGTCGGGGCGCTGGGAATCGTCTATGGCGACATCGGCACCAGCCCGCTCTACACCCTGCACGAATGCTTCGCCGGCGAGCATCCGCTGGCCGTCGACAAAGCGAACATCCTTGGCATTCTGTCGCTGATTTTCTGGTCGATCACCCTCATCGTCTCGATCAAATATGTGATCGTCACCATGCGCGCCAACAATCGCGGCGAAGGTGGCAGCCTGGCCTTGCTCGCCATGCTGCACCAGGCCGGCGAAGGCCGCCCCTGGCTGCCGCCCCTGGTGGCGACGCTGGGCATCGCGGCGGCCGCCCTGTTCTACGGCGACTCGACGATCACGCCGGCCATCTCGGTGCTGTCGGCCATCGAAGGCCTGGAGGTGGCGGCTCCCGCTCTGGAAGACTATGTCCTGCCCATCACGCTCGGCATTCTGGTGGCGCTGTTCGCCATTCAGCGCAAGGGCACGGCGCTGGTCGGTTCGATGTTCGGACCGGTGATGATCGTCTGGTTCGTGATTCTCGCCATCCTCGGCCTTCGCAACATCGCCAAGGCGCCCCTGGTGCTGGCGGCGCTCAGCCCGCATTACGCCGCCCTTTTCATGATGAACCACGGCATGACCGGATTTCTGTCGCTGGGCGCCGTGGTCCTGGCCGTCACCGGCGGCGAAGCGCTCTACGCCGACATGGGCCATTTCGGCCGCCATCCCATCGCCCTGGCCTGGTATCTGCTGGTCCTGCCCGCCCTGGTCCTCAATTATTTCGGCCAGGGCGCGCTGCTCCTCAGCGATCCGAAAGCCCTGGAGAACCCCTTTTTCCTGATGGCGCCGTCCTGGGCCCTGGTGCCCCTGGTGATTCTGGCCGGCATCGCCACGGTCATCGCCTCGCAGGCCGTCATCTCGGGGGCTTTCTCGGTGACGGCGCAAGCCATGCAGCTGGGCTATCTTCCCCGCATGCGCACCTTGCACACCTCGGCCAAGGAAAAGGGGCAGATCTATATCCCCTTCCTCAACAGCATGCTGGCGGTTTTCGTCATCGCCCTGGTCCTTGGCTTCCATTCCTCGACCAACCTGGCCGCCGCCTACGGCATCGCCGTCACCGGCACCATGGGCATCACGACCATCATGGTCGGCATGGTGGCGGCCTTCATCTGGGGATGGAAGAGCCGCTTCTCCTATGCGCTCCTCGGCCTGTTCCTGATCGTCGACATCTCCTTTTTCGCGGCCAATGCCACCAAAATCACCCACGGAGGCTGGTTCCCCCTGGCGATGGGCGGTATCGTCTTCATGCTGCTGATGACCTGGAAGCGGGGACGCGCCCTGGTTTTCGCCCGGCGGGAAGACGGTTCCATGGCGATCGCCGACTTCGTCACCTCGGTGATCGGCAGCAAGAACATTTCGCGGCCGAAGGGCACCGCCATCTTCCTGACGAGCACGCTGCGGGACCATATTCCCCCGGCCCTGATGCACAATCTCAAGCACAATCAGGTGCTCCACGAGATTACCGTGCTGCTGACGATCGTCGTCGAAGACATTCCGCACGTCGACAAAAGCCGCCGCATCACCAGCGAGCATGTGACCGACGGCATTTACCGGATGATCCTGCGCTACGGCTTCATGGACGAGACCAATGTGCCGCGCGCCCTGGCCAATGCCTCCGAACAACAGCTGGGATTTTTCTACGAGCCGATGAAGATTTCCTATTTCCTGAGCCGGGAAACCATCATCACCAGCGATCGCCCCGGCATGGATCCCCTGCGCGAGACCTTGTTCGCCTGGATGTCGCGCAGCGCCTCCTCGGCGATGGAATTCTTCTCGCTGCCGGTCAATCGCGTCGTCGAACTGGGCGATCAGATCGAAATCTGATCCATCGGCCCGTCATGGCCGTCGATAAGCCCGGCACCGCGCATCGGCAGGCCGGGCTTTTCTTTTGGATCCCGCATTCCGAAACGGGCTTATTTCCGCGCCTTGCGGGCCGCATAGCGGGCGTCGCGCGCCGCCTTGCGCTGCTCCGTCTGGACGATCAGCAGGGCGGCGGCGTCCGCCTTGGCCGTCTCGCGCGCCGCCTCGTCGGCGATCGTCTGCAAAAGGGCGGCCTCCTGCGCCGCCTGGCGGTCGGCAATGGCCTGGGCCTTGGCGGCGTCCTTCTCCGCCTTGCGCCGGGCGTCGCGCTCGGTCCGCAATGCGGCCGCCGCCTGGCGAACGGCCTGTTGTTCCAGGAAAGCCGGATCGGTGACGTCCACCTTGTTGGCCTGCCACTTCTCCACCAGGGCTTTCCTGGCGGTGGCGGCCGCATTCATGCGCTCGCCAAGACCGGCGACGGCCTTGGACTTGCTCCGCGTATCAACCTTTGGCATATATTCTCCGTCAAGTCATGAAACCGGCCGAAATGGCGCACCTCGCATCCCCGGTCGAAAGCCTGTTCGCGCGGGAACGCTTTTACGTCGTGAGATGCATGGCCGGAAAAGAAAACCGCCGAAGGAGGGGCTTCCTTCGAGGTTTATGGGCGAATCATCCTTCGCCGGAACCATCTTATAGACAAAATCTCGTTCGATCATACGCCAAATGGCGCGTGGAACGAACACCCTCCTTCGCCTTTCGGCAGATCGCCACTTTCGTCGACACTCCTACCGGCAAAAGAACCCGGTCCGCATCGGGCAGCCGGGCTTTTCCATTTGGCGCCCCCTCGTGGAGGTCCGTGCCTGAAGGGGCATCGCCTTTTTCCGGCCGATAATGTGCCGGAGCAACACGGGATTCCGAGCCGCGGGAATCCCATCATGTCCGTCACCAGGACGTGGTCCGTGTTTGTCCCTGTCGTTCGCCCCCCTTTCGACGGGGATAGAACCTGGAGCACTGACCCATTCAAAAGATGCAGCCGCTTTTCATCGTCATCCCCGCTTGCGCGCTAGGAGCATGTCCCCGAATTCGGGGACACGCTCCTAGGACTCAGGAAGCCCCATCCGCTTCCATGGCTTTGCGCAGGCTGAGCGGGCGCATGTCGGTCCAGACGGTCTCGATGTAAGCGAGACAGGACTCCTTGTCCCCGCGAGGCCCCACCTCGCGCCATCCGGCGGGTATGGCAAGCTCCCCCGGCCAGATCGAATATTGTTCCTCGTCATTGACCAGCACTCTGTAGTGGCTTTGGTCCACCGCCTGGCGATCCGATGTCGTATCCATGACGATCCCCTTTTCCTTATCGCGGAGATCAATTTCCGCCAACGGCAACACGCCGCTTTTCCTTGCAAAGCATCTATGTTAGACATTCGATGTCGGCGTGAATAGAGTTAAGCATTAGGTCTTCACGGCACCCACAACCTGGGGGATAGCCAATCGTGGCAGATCAAGCCGAATCCGCCGCCAGCGCGGCCGGGATCGTCTCCTTGGGCGTGAAAACGGTATCCCATCGTCGGATATCGGCGCGGCGCGGTGTCGATGGCCGGATTGGGCGCGACGGCGACCCATGCGGTCGGTAGGATGTTCGTCCGCCACGTCGAAGGTGGCGGCAAACTGGTCGACTTCCGGCCTGAAAATATCCGGGAAAAGCTGCGGACGGGGTTCGCCTCGGCGAAATCGAAGCACAAGCCGATGACGGACCAACAACCGCAAGCTGAGCGTGGCTGGGCCTCGGCCGTTTGACGACAACGGGGCGTCGCCAAGACAGGAGGATTTCGTCATCATGCCCATCATCCTCTATATCTTGATCTGTTTTCTGGTCGGATGGCTCGGCCGCAACCTCAAATTCGGATTTCTGTTCTGGTTCGTCTTCTCCCTCGTTTTGACGCCGCTGGTCACCTCGCTGATCCTGCTGTTCGTGAAGACGTCTGCCGCGGCGCCGCAGTGATCCTCGGGGCCGTCACGGCAGTCCGTCGCGCCGCTCCGATGCGGCGCGTTTCATAGCGCGGCGGCTGCCGCGATGCAGGAAACCGAGTGAACCGATGGCGGAAGAGAGGATGGCAGAGACTTCCGCGCCGTTAGGCGAGCGCCTGCTCGCCGAGGTCGCCGCCGATGCGAGGCTGCGATCGTCGCGGGGCGCCTGGCGGCATCCGTGGAAACTCCTCGAGCCGAGCACGCCCTTTCAGATCCTGCTGCTGGCGGCCCTCTCCGGTTTGGCCGGCGCGGGCGTTCTGATCACCCTGACCGCGGAACTCAAAAATCAGGTCTTCTCGGTTACCGCCGGCGCGGTCTTCGTTCTTCTGATCGTCCTCTATCGCTGGCTGCAGCTGGCCCTGTTCAAATCGACCACGGTCGCCATCGAAGCGGCGCTGAACAACATCCGGGTCCGCATTGCCGAGAAACTGACGCGCCTCTCCCTGAGCGATTTCGAACGGCAGGCCCGCGAGGAGGTCCAAGCGAAAATGACCCGTCATTACGAGGTCATTTCCGAAGCCGTGATGGGCCTGCTGAGCGGCCTGCAATCGGCGGTGCTGCTGGCCGTCACTCTGGTCTATCTCGCCACGCTGTCGATCACCGCCACCTTGCTCAGCTGCGTGGTGCTGGGCATCGCCGTCTATGCCTATTTCGCCTCGCAGGAGGAGATCCAGCAAGGGATGCGATCCTCGACCCAGGCCGAAACCGCGATCCTCGGCGCCTTGGGCGAGATCGTCGACGGCTTCAAGGAATTGCGGCTCGACGCTGCCAAGCGCGCCGCTCTGCTGGAGGAACTGCGGATCAATTCCGCCCGCTCGGCGCGGGAGCGCACAATCATCCAGGGTCTGCATGTCGACCTGTTCGTCTTCGGCAACAGCCTGGCCTTCCTGCTCGGCGGCGCCGTCGTGTTCGTCGTGCCGCTGCTCCTCGACAATCCGGATGTCGGAAAACTCGCGCCCGTGGTCACCGTGATCCTGTTCATCATCGGCCCCTTGAGCGCCGTCATCGCCGCGGCTCAGCGCCTGAGCGTCACCCGCTTCGCCGTCAACAGCCTTCGCGAATTCGAGGGAAAGCTGGACGCGGTGCTGCCGCCGGAGCCGCCGCCCGCCATCCTGCCGCCTTTCGAGTCGCTGCGCATCGCCGGGGCGCTCCATGCCTATCACGACGCCTCGGACGGCTCGTTCACCTGCGGCCCGATCGACCTGGAGGTGCGGCAGGGCGAGATCGTCTTCCTCACCGGCGGCAACGGGTCGGGAAAATCGACAGCGATGCGGGTGATCACCGGGTTGTACCCGTCCGACGCCGGCCGGATTTACCTCAACGGCAAGGTCCTGTCCCAGGATCCCGGCGTGACCGAGGCCTATCGGCGCTATTTCGGCGCGGTCTTCGCCGACCCCCATGTCTTCCGCCGCCCCTACGCGCTGAACGAGGAGCGCATCGCCGTCTTGCGCGACTTGCTGGCGCGCTTCGGCATGTCGGACAAGCTGCCGCGGAATCTCGAGGATGGCTATGATCCCGGCGCCCTGTCGACCGGTCAGCGCAAGCGGCTGGCCTTGGCCTTGGCGCTCGCCGAAGATCGCCCGGTCCTGGCCTTCGACGAACTGGCAGCCGACCAGGAGCCGACGTTCCGGCATTATTTCTACGAGACCTTGCTGCCGGAACTGAAATCGGCCGGGAAAGCCGTCATCGCGATCACCCATGACGATCGCTATTTCGACGTGGCCGACCGGCGCTATCACATGGAGGAAGGCCACATGGCCTTGGTGGTCGAGCGATGACCGCGACGACGCCGGACGGCACGGCGGCAAACGGCAAGCAGCCGCGCCCGTGGAAGCGGCGATTGCGCCGCTTCGGCGACGTCTCGGCATTTTATGTGCTGGTGCTGCTGATCATCCTGGTGCTGTTCTGGCATAGCATCGTCCATACCGTGCCGTCGGGGTCGGTCGGCGTCGTATGGTATCGCTTCCTCGGCGGCACCGACACCGACGGCTATGCCGGCGAGGGTGTGAAGCTGACATTTCCCTGGGACGACATCTATCTCTACAGCGCCCGGCCGCAGCGCGTGGACGTCGACGTCCCGGTCCTGACCAAGGAAGGGCTGGCGGTCTCGATCAGCATCACGCTGACCGTCATGATCAATCCGGATACGGTGGGACTTCTGCACAAGGCGGTCGGCCCGCTCTATGTGGAATTGATGGTCCAGCCGACCGTCATCGCGGCGACCCGCGCCATGTTCACCAATTTCGGCGTCGAGAACATCTACAATCTGGGGCACGAGGAAATCGAGATCCGCCTGAGGAAGGAGGTCGAACGCCGCCTCGGCGACAAGAATTTGAACTATTATTTCGGCGAGAAACTCCTCAACGTCGCGCAGTTGTCGCTGCGGATCGTCACGCTGCCCAGCATCGTCTCGACCGCGATCGAAGACAAGATCGCCGCCGAGCAGAGCGCCAAACAGTACCGCTTCATGGTCGAAAAAGAAAAACTGGAATCCGAGCGCAAGGAAATCGAGGCCATGGGCATCAAGCGGTTCCAGGAAATCGTCACCCCGACGATTTCGGATCAATATCTGAAATGGCGGGGCATCGACGCGACGCTGCAACTCGCCCAATCGCCGAACAGCAAGATCGTCGTGATCGGCAACGGCAACAGCAACGGCCTGCCGCTGATATTCGACAGCCGGACCGACGCGGGGACGCCCGGGACGCCGTCTCCCACGCCGACCGCGCCGACCGCCAAGCCGGCGAAATAAACATCGTCCATTTCTTCATTTTCGATCATGCGGGCGCCGGATCATGACGCCGCCCGACGGCGATTCACGGCAAGAACGACGAACCTGACGGATCGTTCGCGGTGCAGAGCAGCAGCCCGTCATGCTCCACCAGGCTGCCGAACGCCTCGTTCGACGCCCGGAACCGCGTCAAGGCGGCCTCAGGGACCGTTCCCTGGAAATGGGCCAGGACGTCGGTCCACGTGCGCGGGCTGTACAGGTATCTCAGGAAAGCCAGCTCGTCCCGCGCCAACGGCTTGGTTTGCGGCGGCGCCCCGGTCGCCGCGCGATAATCCTTGTCCAAGCTGGATTGTCCGTCGCCGGACGTCACGATCCTCAACGAAATGGGGGACGGCTGAAAGATGGACGAGCCTTGCGTCTCGTCGCGGCTCAATGACCACAGCCAGGCGAAATGCCGGGCCCTTTGCAGATAGCCGTCGGCGCCGTGCCGATGGGCCGCCTCTTCGAACGACGCCTTGTTCGCCTCGCTCCGATCGAGCAGATAGCGGTGCCAGCAAAGGGTGACCTCGCCGGCTCCCTCCAATTCGAATTCGTAGTTCCAGATCGATGTCGGCAAGGCCACCCCGAACAGTTCCGGAAGCCAGAAATCCTTCGCAAGCGGATGAATGCGCACACCGAACTTGGCCTGGTTTTGATAGACGTCGTCACGGCCGTTCGTGGAATAGGCGAACAAATTCACCCGCCGCGCCAGCAGATGCAAAGAACTGTGCAAAAGCTTGAACTCGGCGAGAACGTTCGCCTCGGTCTCTCCCGGGAAATACGCCATGTAATTGGTCATGAAAAACTGACTGGCATCCTGGATCGCCTTTGCCGAGAATATCGCCTGAATCGGCGTATGGCCTTTTTCCATATAGGTCAAAGTCTCCGGATTCAGGGATTCGAAATTCATGATGAACAGGACATAGACATCGCTTCGTCCCCTCAACCGGGCGACGGAGTCGATGATTCTTTTCGTCACGTATTTCGCCTGGAACCACAGAGTCGCGAATATCACGCCATCGGCCCCGGCCTCGTTGTCGTGGAAGAAATCCAGGATTTTCAGGAGAGCCTGAGGGGCGTGCTCGTCCGCGTCGAAGCTGATGCGGAAAGTCGCCTGGTCTCCGACCATGGACACGCTGTGTTTCAGATCGGCGAGAATCGCTTCCTGGTTGAGCCGGTAATAGAGCTTCTTGTCGATCTGGGTACAGAAGGTGCATTCCCCGTAGCTGCATCCCCTTTGGAACATGACACGAAGATCGTGCCCGCGATCGGGCCGGACGCATTTGATGCTGGTCTCGGCCGACGGCTTATAGGTCGTCGGCACATTGACGATCTGGGTCCGGCCCTGGTCGCCGCCTTGCGCCTTCAGCCATGCCTTGTCGGGAAAAATCGGCGCCATCGGCTCCGGCCGGGCGATCGAGCCCCTGTTGACCAGGCCGCGGATCGGCGCCTCGGCCGCGTCGCCGCCGGATTGGAGCGCCTGTACGATCTGGCGCATCGCTTCCTCGCCATAGCCGACCACCACCCCGTCGACGACGGAACATTGGCGAACGAGGCTCGCCGCGCTCTCGAAGGTGAAATAATCGCCGCCGAACAGGACGGTCGCGTCGGGACGGCGCCGCTTTATTTTCGTCGCCAGGAAGATGCAGAACGGCAACGTCCTGTCATAGACGCTGATGCCGCAGACGACGGCGGAATTCGACGCGGAGCCGAGCAGGCGATCAAGCGTTCTGTCCAGCGCGGGAACGAACAGGCGATGAAGCCCATCGATGGCGTCGATGAGTTCCGCGGCGCGTTGGTCGGCGCCCGGCGCGATGGAATCGTGGTTCTTCAAATGATGAATGAACGAAGAGCCGAGCCAGCCGCAATAGATCGTCAGGTCCTGGGCCGCTCCCATGCCGGCGGGACCGTCGAACGGACGCTGCGCCTCTTTCGAGAGGACGTCGAACAGCAATTTGCGGCCGACATCGGCGTGACGATGGACGATGTCGGCCAGTTCGCCCTCCCGTTGCAGCAGAACCCGTGTCACGGTGGCGTCCTGCAGGCCGTGTTCGAGATAATCCGCGATGAAATGTATCCCCCAAGGGAAGATCTCGTCCCTGACCCCGAGCGGCTGAAACAGCAGGATGTCGGCATGCTTTGGCTCCATTGGGCCCTTCCGGAATCAACGTGGGGAGATGGAAAATAATACACGCATTGCCTGTGGTCGAACCATACGACTCCCGACCGCGTCTATCGGGCGAGCCAACGATCGAAGCGCTCTCGGACAGCCTCTTCATTGACGCTCCAATATTCGGGATCCAGCCTGAGTTCGGTCTTCAAATTTTCAGGCGCGGTCATCAGATCGCGCGAGCGCTCGGCCGGAAGGGAGTCGAGCACCTTGCGATTGACCGGCCCCGAGGCCAAGGCGGCGGCAAGCACGGCTTGAGGCTCGGCTCGGGAGGCGAATTCGATGAAGTCCATGGCCGCCCCGACCTTGACGTCGCCGCGCGGAACGGCCCAATACTCCTTGTCGACGATCCCGTTTTTCCAGGTCATCCCGATCGGAGCATGGCCGCCATTGAGGGCGCCGTACAGCCGCTCGCCGAATGCCGCCGCCAGGACCACCTCGCCGCGGCTCAGCATCTCGATCGGTTCCTGACCGTCGGTCCACCACACCGTGACGTAGGGCCTGATCCGGTCGAGACTGCGAAACGCCCGGTCGAGGTCCAGAGCGTCGCCCGAATAGATTTCCTCGGCCGGCACGCCGTCGGCCAGCAACGCGATCTCGAGGGTGAATTTGGCGTCGAGCTTCAGCGCGCGCGGGCCTGGAAAGCGCTCGACGTCCCAGAAATCCGCCCAGCTCTGCGGCTGAGGGCCGCCGGCCGGAAAACGGTTGGCGTTCCATCCCAGGGACACCGCGTAATAGTCGGTGGCGACCCCATAGGGAGTAACGGTCTCCGGCAGCAGGTCCTTCTTGTCGAGCCGGTCCTGGTCGATCTTCTGGAACAGTCCATCCTGGATTCCCCGCCGGAACGCCGTCCCTTCCACATCGACGATATCGAAGGGCGGCGGCGTCTTGGATCGGCGCGCCGAGACGATCGCCGTTTTGATCGGCTCGTACTCCCCATGGTAGAGCGAGGTCACGATCTTATGACCTGTCGCGCGCTCGAACGGGTCGTAGAACGCCGCGCGCTGGGCCGCTTCGAACGAGCCGCCGAATGTCAGCACGGTCAGGACCGCCGGGCTTTTCTCCCGGGAAAAAAAGACGGCCCCGACCCCGCAAACCGCGATAGCGACGGCCCCCGCGACCACCCATCGGCGCTTCATCGGCGGTCTCCCTTGACACTCACCATCATACCTGCCTCTCTGTATCCGATTGCTCGATATGCGAGAATGAAATGCGCGCACTTCTTGCTCCGGTAGGCTCGAACGGAGAACGGTTTCCCACGCTGATCCTGGCCGACGCCTTGAAGGCCCGCGGCCATGACGTGCTGATTTGCTCTTCGCCGGACGCCCGCCCCGTTTTCGAGGGAAACGGCCACGCCTTCGTCGCCGCCGGCCATGATTTCCAGGCGTCCATCAAACGGCGCGACGACCGGCCCTCCCAATCCGCTGTCATCGCCGACGTGTTCGCCGAGACGCGGGCGCAATTCGACATCTTGAACCAGGTCGCGCGCGGCGCCGACGTCATGGTGACCATGAACCTGCAGCTCGCCGGCGGCTCGGTCGCCGAAGCGCAAGGGATCGCCCACTTCTCGCTCGTGCATGCGCCCCAGCTGATCCCCTCGGCGGACTATCCTCCCACGACCTCGATTTTCGGCGCGGCGCCGGCGGCGATCAACCGGCTTCTGTGGTGGCGCCACCGGCGCGCGGCGAATGGGGTCTTTCTGCCGGCGGTCAACGAAATCCGGCAGCGTCTCGACCTGGCGCCCATCGACGACCTGCATGCCTATATCACCCGCTCGCCGATCAAGATCTTCGATCCCGACATCTGTTCCGAACCGGATGCGGTCGGCGAAATCGCCAGCCCGTCGTCCCCTCCCCTCGCCCAGGACCTCTCCGATTGGCTGGAGGCCGGCGAACCGCCCGTCTTCGTCGGCTTCGGCAGTACGCCGGCCTGTGACCTGCGCGATACCCTGGACATCGTGCTCGCGGCGATCACGGCCAGGCCCGACCGGCGTTTCCTGATCTTTCCCGGCTGGTCCGGCTGGACGCCGAACGCGCTGCCGGGCAATGTCCGCCTGGCCATCGCGCCGATAAACTATGACGCGCTGTTTCCGCGCTGCGTCGCGATCCTCCACCACGGCGGCACGGGCAGCACCCATAGCGCCGTGCGCTCCGGAAGGCCCCAGATCCTGCGGCCGACCTCGGCCGACCAGTTCTATTGGTCCGAGCGGATCCGGCGCCTCGGCGTGACGCTGCCGCCGCTGCCCCGTCGCGGCTTGACCGCCGAGCGGCTGCTCGCCGTCCTGGACCGCACATTGGCCGATTCCGACCTGCGCAACCGCGCCGCCGAACTGGGCCGCCGCGCCCGCGAGCGCAATGGCCTCGCCGCCGTCGTCGACCGGCTCGAGGCGCATGTCCGGCAAGGCCACATCTAGGCTCATCGCGCCCGGCACCGTTCGAACACCGCCTCGGCGCCCGCCATCAGGCGGAGGGCGAGATCGTCGGCGTGGCGATTGCGCCAATCGGCCAGCGCCGTCCCCTCGACCCAGGCGTTGAACGCGCCCATGGCCGGTCCGGTGTGAATCTGGAAATCGGTTCGATGTTCTTGCCGTCCCGCCATCGCATGGCGCACGCTTTGGCCGAAATACCAGCGGAAGATCAAGGCTATCCGATGCTTCGGATTGGCCTCGGCGCGAGCGATCTCGTCGGCGGGATGATAGTCCAGGCAGTCCCGCCACACGGCGTCGAAATCGCGTCCGAACCAGCCCTCGACGCGTCGGCGCGTCGGCGCGTCGATATCTTCGACGCGCTCGTGACGCTGATAGAGCTCGAACAGCCGCGCCGCCCGCACCGGAAAGAAGACGCCCCGGCGCAGGACCTGGATCTGGGCGCCCATTTCGAAGAAGTCGCCCGACGGAGCATAGGCCGTGTCGTGGACGGTCATGGCCTGCAGCATGTCCTTGACCAGGCCGCTGGTCCCCGCCTCGGCGGTACATTGATTGATCGAACCGGTGAGGACGAAATCGGCCCCCATCAGGAACATGGCGGCGGCCGCTTCCGGCGTGCCGATCCCGCCCGCGGCGCCGATCCGCACCTCCGCGCAGGCGGGAAAGGAGGCGGCCAGGCGCTGCCGGACCGCCTGGATCGCCGGCAACAGGACCAGGGGCGACCGCTTGTCGGTGTGGCCGGCGGAATCGGCCTCGGCGCAGATATCGTCGGCGAGCGGCAGCCGGGCCGCCAACGCCGCCTGCTCCGGCGTGATCGCCGCCTGCGACACCAGCGCATCGAGCATGGCCTGGGGCGGCGGCGACAGGAATCGCTCGGCCACCTCGATACGCGACAATTTCGCCATGACGAGATTGCCGCGCCGGACCGCGCCGTCGGCGCCCCGGCTCAGGCCGCCGGCGCGATAGGCGCACAAAGCCGGCGTGGGCTCGACATAGGCGGCGGCCTCGACGCGGGTGAAGCCCAGGCGCCGCACGATCTCGAGCACCTTGTCGTCGCGCACCGGCAGCACGTTCACGCCCGCCGGGGCATCCGGCCCGACCCGATCGCGCAAGAGCCGCAATTGGCTTTCGACTTCGGCCGGCTCCAATCCGCCGCTGCCGAAGAAGGACAGGAGGCCGGCGCGCGCCATCAGCGCGACCAGGTCGCCCGAAGCGACGGCGCGATACATCCCGCCCGCCGCATAGCTGAGCCGGACGCCGTGGTCGCGGCGGAACTCGGCGGAGCCGAGCCGGGCCCCCGGGAGCGGCGCGCCGGCCGCGCGGATTCCCTTGACCATGCCCTGCAGCACGCGGCTTTCGCCGATCTCGTGGAACTCCGCCTCGCCTTCGGCGAGGATCCCCTCGATCGATTGCCGCCACAGGACCGGCGACGTCAGATGCGCCGCCAGCAGCGCGCCGATCCGCGCGGTCTCGTGTGGTCTGGCCGTCACGTTCGCGATGACGGGAAAACGCGGGGATTCGAATCCCACGCCGTCGAGAACGCGCGCGAATTCGGCTGCCGAGGCCGCCATCAACGGCGAATGGAAAGCGCCGCTGACCCGCAGCGGCACGACCGCCTGCGCCCCCGCCCGTTCCAGGACCCGGCCGATCCTGTCCACCTCGCCGGCCGGTCCCGAGATGACGATCTGATCCGGCCCGTTCCAATTGGCGATCACCACCGGAGCGCCCTCCAGCAGCCGCGCCACGCGCCCAGCCTCCAACCCCAGGATCGCCGACATGGCTCCGGCCGCCGCCGCGGCCATCAGCGCGCCGCGGCGGCGCACCAGAGCGAAGCCGGACGCGAAATCCAAAGCACCCGCCGCGCAAAGGGCGCTGAACTCGCCGAGGGAGTGGCCCAAAGCCAGATCCGCTGAAAATCCTTCGTCGACCCGTCGGCGCCAAGCCAGCGCATTGACGAGAAAAATCGCCGGCTGCGCATGGTCGGTGCGATCGAGCAGCCGGTCGGGATCCTCCAGGCACAAGCGGCGCATGGACAGTCCCATGATGGCGTCGGCCTGCTCGACGAGATCGGGATAGGCGTCGAACAACGCGCCGCCCATGCCGCGCTGCTGCGTGCCCTGGCCCGGGAACATCGCCACCTGTTTCATCGGCCCGCCTCGCGCACGGCGAAAATGACGCCCATCATCGAGGGCGGCGGGCTCATTTCGACCCCGGTCACCCGGAATGGCCCGGTTTCGATCAGTCGCCGCCACTCGCTCTCCGAGCGCGAGCCGCCGCCGAAACCGACCAGCAGATTCAGATCGTTGACGACGGCGAAACAATAGGCCGGGTGATCCGGCGGCGGGATCAGAAGATCGACGACGACCAGCGTGCTTCCCGCTTCCGCCGCGCGGCCGATCGTGTCGAGAATGGCGACGCATTTCTCGTCGTTCCAATTCAACAGGACCCGGCTCAGCAGATAGGCGTCCCCGCCCTTGGGCACCTCGTCGAAAAAGCTTCCCGGCACCAGGCGGCACCGATCCGCCACGCCGCGCCGCTCCAGAAGCTCCGGCGACCTGCGCAGGCTTTCCGGGCGATCCAGGAGCTGTCCCTCCATGTCGGGATTGGCCGCCAGGATCTCCGCCAGCAACCTCCCCTGCCCGCCGCCGACATCGACCACATGGTGGAAATCCGACCAGAATTCCATGGCGGCGATCGGCGCCAGGCTGGCCGCCGTGGCGGTGTTCCAGAGATCGAAGGCATCGGACTGGCCGGCATCCAGGCTGTCGAAGAAGGATTTGCCGAAGACCTGGTCCCAGGCGGGTTCGCCGGTGCGCAGACTATGCCCGGCATGCTCCCAGGCCGTGTAGGAGGTTTCGTCGAAGCCCGGGACCAGCAGGACGTCGATCAAGTCCAGTACGCCCGTGCCGGCGAAGCGGCCGTCGGCCTGCGCCTCGATGATGCCGAGCGCCGCCATGGCCCGCAGCATGCGCGGCATGACCGCCGGAGATGATCCGGTCGCCGCCGCCAGATCCGCGGCGCCGCGCGGACCGTCGGCCAGCAGCCGGACGAGCCCCAGGCGCCCGGCCATCAAGAGGAGGCGCATCGCGACATGGCCCTGGCCCAGGCGCGTGAACAGAGCGGCTTCGTCGGGTGTCGGCGGTCTGGGCATGGTCATATTCTCGGAATTTTCGCGCGCAGGATATCGGCGATCGCGGCGACGTTGGGTGGGGAATTCATCGTGATGTGATTGCCGCCCACGATATCGAACTCCAGCGGCGCCACCTCCCGCCAGCGGCGGACGGGGTCGGCGGGATCGATCCCGTCGCGGCGCTCGCGCGCCTGGAGATAGACGACGGGGTCGGAACAGGGCTCGGGGCGATAATTTCGCATCGCATTGAAATTGGCGGCGATGACCGCCCAGATGCGCGGATCGAGCCGGGCATGCGGGTCGAAGGCGCCGATCCGGGCGTTCAAATGATCCAGCCGGCGATCGTCGGCGAGGGACTCGAGTTCGGCCAGGGTCAGGTCGTGGCCGGCGGCGACCTCGTCCGCCCAGACGAGCATCATCTTGGCGTCCGAGAAAAGCCACTCCGGCAGATCCTCGGCCGCCGGCGTGTCGAGCATCGCGGCCAGCGCCACGGTCTCGCCCCGGCGGCGAAGCTGGCGCGCCAGCTCGAAACAGACGGCGCCGCCGAAAGAGGAGCCGGCCAGGGCGTAGGGTCCGGCCGGCTGGACCTGGCGCATCGCGGCGAGGTAGCGCGCCGCGATGGCCGGAAGGTCGTGCAAAGGCGGCTCGTCGCCGTCGAGCCCGACGGATTCCAGCCCGATCACGGTGAAGTCCGGACCGAGGGCGCGCGCCAGGTGGCGATAGAAAAGGACATGCCCGCCGAGCGGCGCCGGCATGAACAGCGGAACCGGGCCGCCGGTGCCCGATTGAAGCCGGACCAGGGGCAACGGCAGGGCCGGCGGCTCGTCGCGCTCGATCGCCGCGGCCAGCGAGCGGATGCTGACGTCGTCGACCAGGAGATTGAGCGAGACCGGCCGTCCCAGCGCGCCGGTCAGCGCCGCCGCGATCTCGGCGGCGGCCAGCGAATCGCCGTTGAGGTCGAAGAAGGAGCGGTCGGGGTCGATCTCCTCGAAGCCCAGAACCTCGCGCCAGCAGCGCGCCACGAGGTCGAGCAGGCCGGCGCCGTCCCGCCGCGCCGATGGAAGGATTTCGCTCGGCCAATGGCGCCGCCTCTGGAAGGGATAGGTCGGCAGCGCGATCCGCCTCAGCCGCGGCATGGTCGACCAATCGACGGCCTCGGCCCCGACCCAGGCGGCCGCCAAGCGGCGGAGCGCCGGGTCGGCGTCGCCCAGCGTCCCGCCGGGCTCCACCCGCTCCAGCAGGGCGGCTGCCTCGGCGGCCGTCGCGGCGACGATGGCGGCACGGATCGGCAGCTCCTTTCGCCCGACCTGCAAGGTATAGGCGGCGCAGGCCAGATCGTCCGGATTGCCCGCGACCCAGCCGGACAGCCGGCGCGACAGTTCGCGCAAGGCCCCGGGGTCGGCGGCCGAGATCGGCATCAGGACGGCGCCCCGGCTTGCCGTCGGAAGAACCGCCGGCGGGGGTTCCGCGACCACCGCATGCACATTGGTCCCGCCCACGCCCAGGGCGCTGACGCCGGCGACGCGGCGGCGCCCTGGCGGCCAGGCCTGGCGCGCCGCCGCCACGCGGAGCGCGCTGGCCTCGACGCGCAGTTCGGGATGCGGACGGCGGAAATGCAGGCTGGCCGGCACCACGCCGTCGCGCACGATGCAGGCCGCTTTGATCAGCCCGGCGGTGCCGGCCGCGACATCGAGATGGCCGATATTGGTCTTCACCGATCCCAGCAGGCAGCCGGGCCCGCCCGCCGGAAAGACCTCGCGCAAGGCGGCGAATTCGACCGCATCGCCGAGCGCCGTGCCGGTGCCATGCGCTTCCACATAGCCGATCTCGTCCGGCGTCACGCCCGCGGATTTCTGCGCCGCGCGGATGACCGCCACCTGCCCGGCCCGGCTGGGCGCGATGAACGCCATCTTTCCCGCGCCGTCATTGTTGGCGGCGGACCCGAGGATCACGGCATGGATGCGATCGCCGTCGGCCAGCGCGTCCTTGAGCCGGCGCAACGCGACAAGCGCCACGCCGCTGCCGTTGACCGTGCCCGAGGCGTCCGCGTCGAAGGCGCGCACGCGGCCGTCGCGCGACATGATATGGCCGGGCTGATGGACATAACCCGCCTTCTGCGGCGCATGCAGGCTCGCGCCGCCGGCGATCGCCATGTCGCAGGCGCCGGAGCGCAGGCTTTCGCAGGCCGTGTGGACCGTGGCGAGCCCGGTGGAGCACGCCGTCTGCACGGTCATGGCCGGCCCGGTCAGGTCCAGCTTGAAGGCGATGCGGCTGGCGGCGAAATCCTGGGCATTGTTGAGCATGGCCGCGTACAGGTCCGGACCCTCGGCCCGGACCACCGGCATCACCGCATCGACCAGGAACTGATTGAAGCTGGTGCCGACGAACACGCCGACGCGCCCGCCGAACCGGGCCGGATCGTGGCCGGCATGCTCCAGCACGGTCCAGGCGCATTCGAGAAGATGGCGCTGCTGGGGGTCCATCAACGCCGCGTCGCGCGGCGTGACGCGGAACAGCTCGTTGTCGAACAGATCGACCCCGTCGATGGCGCCGCCGCGCGGCACGTAATCGGGCCGCCGGAACACGGCCTCGGGCACCCCGGAGCCGCGCAGCTCGTCTTCGCCGAACGTCGCGATGGACTCGACGCCGGCCTGCAAATTCTCCCAGAAGCGATCCACGTCGTCGGCGCCGGGAAAGCGTCCGGCCATGCCGACGATGGCGATCGCGTCGTCGGCCGCAGCACCCGCCGGCGCGGCGGCGCGGACTTGCTCCGAGGCGCCGGACAGATGGCGCGCCTGGGCTTCAATGGTCGACAGATGAAACAGCGCCGCCAGGTCCGGCGCCTCGTCGAACTCCGCCTTGAGCCGGGCGTGCAGCCGCAGCAGCAACAGCGAATTGCCGCCGGCGTCGAAGAAGGTCTCGTCGGCCCCCACCTCCGCGCGTCCCAACAGCTCGCGCCAAAGGGCGGAAACGCGCGATGTCGCGTCGGCGCCGCCGGGCGCCGACGCCGCAGCCGAAGTCCGGGGCAAGGCCTTGCGGTCGACCTTGCCGTTGGGGGTGAGCGGCAAGGCGTCGAGCAGCATGAAGGCGGACGGCACCATATGGGGCGCCAGCCGGCGCAGCTCCGCCGTGGCCAGCGCCTTGTCGAACGGCCGGCCGGCCTTGGCGACGACGAAGGCGACCAGGCGGCGGTCCGCGCCTTCGCCCTGCACCTCCACCACGGCGCGCTCGACCTGCGCACAGTCGGACAGGGCGGCTTCGATCTCGCCCAGCTCGATGCGGAAGCCGCGCAGCTTGATCTGATGATCGGTGCGTCCCAGGAACGCCAGGCTTCCGTCCGCGTTCCACGCCGCCAAATCGCCCGTGCGATAGAGGCGCGACCCCGGCGGGCCGAAAGGATCCGGCAGGAACGACTCGGCGGTCCGCGACGGGCGCCGCCAATAGCCGCGCGCCAGCCCCGCGCCGCCGAGCAGAAGCTGGCCGGCCACGCCTTCCGGAACCGGATGGAAGTGCCGGTCGAGGATCACCGCGCGCGTACCGGAGAGCGGCCGGCCGATCGAGATGTGCCGCTCTCCCCGTTCGAGGCGGATGAAGGTGGAATAGGTGGTGTCCTCGGTCGGTCCGTAGAGATTGTAGACGGCCCGCGCGCCGTTGTCGTACAGCGCCTCGACGAGAGCGGGCGCGAAGGGCTCGCCGGCGAGATTGACGATGCAGGGCCGCTTCGGCATCAGCCCGCCGTTCACCAGCTCCGCGGCGGCCGAGGGAACGGTGTTGATCAGCGTCAGCGGCTCGGCGCAGCGCGCCAGGTCGAGGATGCTGTCGACCAGCACGATGCGGCCGCCGGCCGCCAGGGTGGCGAAGATCTCGAAGACCGAGAGATCGAAGCTGATCGAGGTCGAGGCCAGCACCGCATCCAAGGCGCCGCCGCCGAACACGCGGAGACTCCACGCCACGAAGGCCGTGGCGCTGCCATGGGTGATGGCCACCCCTTTCGGCCGTCCCGTGCTGCCCGAAGTGTAGAGCACATAGGCCAGGCTCTGGGTGGAGGCGAGGGGTCGAGGCCGGACGCCCGCCGGACTCTCGCCGTCGAGATCCAGCACCGGAATGTCCAGGGCCGGAAGGCTGGCGCGCGTCGCCGAGTCGGCGACGATCAGCGTCAATTGCGCGTCTCCGGCCATGATGGCGAGCCGCTCCCCGGGATAGGCCGGATCCATCGGCACATAGGCGG
>JAATGN010000030.1 GCA_015654615.1 Rhodospirillales bacterium | reverse complement strand
TGACCTTCTACGGCACCTACCGTCTGGACCAGGCCTTCGTGGACGGCCAGTTGGGGGCCGGCTGGAACCAATTCAGCCAGAAGCGGGGCATTGCCTTCGCAGGCAGGACGGCGGCGGCCGACTATGACGGGCAGCAGTATCTGGCCAAGGCGACCTTCGGCTACGACGTCCCGCTCGGCCCGGTGACGGTGACGCCGCTGGCCGGGCTGCGCTGGCTGCGGGCCGTCAGCGACTCCTACGAGGAGAACGGGGCGGGAGCGGCCGATCTGTCGGTCGCCCGCCGCGGAATCAACAGCCTGTCCCAGGATTTGGGCGGCAAGCTGTCATGGGCGGTTCCCACCGGGTTCGGCACCGTGAAGCCGGAGGTGCGGGCCGCCTGGGCGCACGATTATACCAAGAGCCCCATCGCCAGCAGCGGGATAATGGGCGGCCAGACCTTCGCCGTCACCACGCCGCGCACCGTCGCCGACGGCGTCCGCTTCGGGGCGGCGGTGTCGCTCAACAGCAACGACGCCCTGTCGTTCCGCGCCGAGTATGAAGGCGAGTTGCGCCACCAGTATCAAGGCCATACCGGCGTCGTCAAAGTCATCTGGGGATTCTGAAGCAAGGGCGGCCGGCCGAGCCGGGAACAGGGGGGAAGTTCAGGACGATTGTTGCCCCCTGTTCACCCCGCCGTCTCGGGCGGCATCCCCTCAGGCGGTTCTCTCCGACAGAATTCCTTCGAAATAGCGCGCCGTCTTTTCCAATCCCGCCCGCAACGGCACCTGCGGCTCCCATCCCAGTTCCCGGCGGGCATAGGCGATATTGGGCTGCCGCTGTTTCGGATCGTCGACCGGCAGGGGTTCGAACACCAGTTTCGATTTCGACCCGGTGACCTCGATCACCAATTCGGCCAGTTCCCGCATGGTGAATTCGACGGGATTGCCCAGATTCATCGGTCCGGTGATCTCCTTGGCGGTATCCATCAAGCGGATGAAGCCTTCGATCAGGTCGTCGACATAACAGAACGAACGGGTCTGATGGCCGTCTCCGTAAATGGTGATGTCGCGCCCTTCCAGGGCCTGCACGATGAAATTGGAAACGACGCGGCCGTCGTTGGGATGCATGCGCGGCCCATAGGTATTGAAGATCCGGGCCACCTTGATGGCGAGACCGTGCTGGCGGTAATAATCGAAGAACAATGTTTCGGCGCAACGCTTGCCCTCGTCATAGCAGCTGCGCGGACCGATCGGATTGACATTGCCCCAATAGGATTCGACTTGCGGATGCACGGAAGGATCGCCATAGACCTCGGAGGTCGAGGCCTGAAATATGCTGGCGCGGGTCCGCTTGGCCAGTCCCAGCATATTGATCGCCCCATGGACGCTGGTCTTGGTCGTCTGCACGGGATCGAACTGATAATGGATGGGCGAGGCCGGACAGGCCAGATTGTAGATCTGGTCGACCTCCACATAGAGCGGAAAGGTCACGTCGTGACGCATCAGCTCGAAGCGGGGATGATCCAATAAGGCCGCAACATTGGTGCGGCGGCCGGTAAAGAAATTATCGACGCAAAGGACTTCGTGCCCCGCGCCGATGAGTCGCTCGCAAAGATGCGACCCCAGAAATCCAGCCCCACCCGTTACGAGAATTCTTTTGCTGATCATTGCGCCACCTTGTGGTGGTGCGGTCCCGACGCTCGAAAACCAAGCATCGCGACCGCACCACGGAAAAACGATGGCGCAGAGTACGATGCCGGGAATACCGGGGCAAGATCACCGACGAGCCCGGCGGGACTTCCTGGCCTGGGGCGAAGGCTGCGACCGCTTGCCGGCGCCGGCGGAACCGGCCGATCCCGGCGGCAGGCCGTTGGCGGAAAGCCCGAGTTCCTGCAGCTCGAGACGCCGCAATTCGTCCCGCAGGCGGGCCGCCTCTTCGAATTCCAGATCGGCCGCCGCCGCCCGCATGCGCTTTTCCAGATCGGCGACATAGGATTTGAGATCCTTGCCGACGCGGTGCGCCTCGAGGGAATCACCGGTCCCGACCGTCAGATAGTCCTTCTCGTAGACGCTCTCCATGACGTCGGAGATGCCCTTCTTGATGCTCTCCGGCGTGATGCCGTTCTCGACATTGTAGGCCTGCTGCTTTTCGCGGCGCCGGTTGGTCTCGCCGATGGCATAGGTGAGACTGTCCGTCATCTTGTCGGCATAAAGCAGGACACGGCCGTCGATGTTGCGGGCGGCACGCCCGATGGTCTGCACCAGCGACGTCTTCGAGCGCAGGAATCCCTCCTTGTCGGCGTCGAGGATGGCCACCATTGCGCATTCCGGAATGTCCAGGCCTTCGCGCAGCAGATTGATGCCGACCAGCACGTCGAACACGCCCAGGCGAAGATCGCGGATGATCTCGATGCGTTCCAGGGTATCGATATCGGAATGCAGATAGCGGACCCGGATTCCCTGTTCATGCAGATATTCGGTCAGATCTTCGGCCATGCGCTTGGTCAGCACGGTGACCAGCACCCGCTGGGCCCTGGCGGCGCAAAGACGGGCCTCGGCCAACAGATCGTCGACCTGATGCTCCACCGGCCGGACGATGCAGACCGGATCGATCAAACCGGTCGGACGAATGACCTGCTCGGTGAAGACGCCGCCCGTGCGATCCATTTCCCAGGGCCCGGGCGTCGCCGAGACGAACACCGTCTGGCCGCGCATGACCTCCCATTCCTCGAATTTGAGCGGCCGGTTGTCGACGCAGGACGGCAGCCGGAAGCCATAGTCGGCCAAGGTCGTCTTGCGATTGAAGTCGCCCTTGAACATGCCGCCGATCTGCGGAACCGTGACATGGCTCTCGTCGACGAACAGCAAGGCGTCGGCCGGCAGATATTCGAACAGGGTGGGCGGCGGCTCTCCCGGCGCCCGCCCGGTCAGATAGCGCGAATAATTCTCGATGGATTTGCAGTGGCCGGTAGCCTCCATCATTTCCAGATCGAAGGTGGTGCGCTCCTGCAGTCTTTGCGCTTCCAGCAATTTGCCGTTGGCGGCGAACCAATCGACACGGTCGCGGCACTCCGTCTTGATTCCCTTGATCGCCGCGGTGATGGTCGGACGGGGCGTCACATAATGGCTCGATGGGAAAACGGTGATCTCGGCCAGGCCGCAGGTCTTTTCGCCGGTCAGCGGATCGAATTCGGCGATGCTCTCGAGCTCGTCGCCGAACAGGCTGAGCCGCCAGGCGCGGTCTTCGTAATGCACGGGAAAAATTTCGATGTTGTCGCCGCGGACCCGGAAGGTTCCCCGCTGGAAAGCCTGATCGTTGCGGGTGTACTGCAGCTCGACGAGACCTTTGAGCAGGGCCCGCTGGTCGATCTGCTGGCCGGCGGCCAGATTGATCGTCATCCGCGCATAGCTTTCCACCGCGCCGATGCCATAGATGCAGGAGACGGAGGCGACGATGATGACGTCGCGGCGTTCCAGAAGCGCCCGGGTGGCGGCATGGCGCATCCGGTCGATCTGCTCGTTGATCGCCGAATCCTTCTCGATATAGGTGTCCGTCCGGGGAACGTAGGCTTCCGGCTGATAATAGTCGTAATAGGACACGAAATATTCGACCGCATTGTCGGGAAAGAACGTCTTCATCTCGGCGTAGAGCTGGGCCGCCAGGGTCTTGTTGGGCGCCAGGACCAGCGCCGGCCGGCCGGTTTCGGCGATCACATGCGCCATGGTGAAGGTCTTGCCCGAGCCGGTGACGCCGAGCAGAACCTGATCGCGGTCGGCGGCTTTGATCCCGGCCACCAGTTCGACGATGGCCTGCGGCTGGTCGCCGGCCGGCGCATAATTCGAAACCAGCTTGAACGCCGCCGGCGGACCGGCGGGCCGTTGCTGGAAAAACGGCATGAGCAGAGCTTGGGTCATCCCGCATTATATGGATGCGCGCGCCGTATGCGCCACTTTGTTTGGCAGCCATGCATCAATCCCACGTCACCATACGGTTCTTTTCTTGCACGCTCCCCATCGCGGCAGTAACGTCGCCGCGCACTTTTTACCGGAAGGGATCTCCCCCATGTCGTTCCTGGCCGACCGCCTGTCGCTGATCAAACCATCGCCGACCATCGCCGTATCCCAAAAGGCCGCCGAGCTGAAAGCTCAGGGCCGTGACGTCATCGGCCTCGGCGCCGGCGAGCCGGATTTCGACACGCCGGACACCATCAAGGCGGCGGCCAAGGCGGCGATCGACCGTGGCGAGACCAAATACACCGCGGTTGCCGGCACCTTGGCCCTGAGGAAAGCGATCTGCGCCAAATTCAAGCGCGAGAACGGCCTCGACTACACGCCGGAACAGATCACCGTCGGCTGCGGCGGCAAACAGGTCATCTACAACGCCCTGGTGGCGACGATCAGCCCCGGCGACGAAGTGATCATCCCGGCGCCCTATTGGGTCAGTTACCCCGACATCACCCTGCTGGTCGAAGGCAAGGTGGTTCCCGTCGCCTGCTCGGAGGAAAGCGGCTTCAAGCTGCGGCCGCAGGACCTCGAGGCCGCCATCACGCCGAAGACCAAGTGGCTGATCCTCAATTCTCCCGGCAACCCGACCGGCGCGGCCTATACGCGGGCCGAACTGAAGGCGATCACCGACGTGCTGCTGCGTCATCCCCACGTCTGGGTGATGACCGACGACATCTACGAACATATCGTCTACGACGGCTTCGAATTCTTCACGCCGGCACAGGTCGAGCCCAAGCTCTACGACCGCACCCTGACCATCAACGGCCTGTCCAAGGCCTATGCGATGACCGGCTGGCGCGTCGGTTATGCCGGCGGTCCGAAGGCCCTGATCGGGGCCATCAACATGATCCAGTCGCAGAGTTCGACCCACACCAGTTCGATCAGCCAGGCCGCCGGTGTCGAGGCGCTCA
The DNA here is from genome assembly GCA_015654615.1 of Rhodospirillales bacterium. GTDB lineage: Bacteria > Pseudomonadota > Alphaproteobacteria > Rhodospirillales > Magnetospirillaceae > Telmatospirillum. Next base: position 30,792 of record JAATGN010000030.1, on the reverse strand, counting down.
ACGGCCCCCAGGATTTCATCCCGAAGAATATCGCGGTGTTCAAGGCGCGCCGCGATCTGGTGGTGACGATGCTGAACGAAGCCAGGGGCATCACCTGCAAGACCCCCGAGGGGGCGTTCTACGTCTATCCCTCCTGCGCCGGCGCCATCGGCAAGAAGACGCCGAATGGCAAGGTCATCGCCGACGACGGCGATTTCGTCACCGCATTGCTGGAGAACGAGGGCGTGGCCGTGGTGCAGGGCGAAGCGTTCGGCCTGTCCCCCTATTTCCGGATTTCCTACGCCACCAGCACGGAAGCCTTGACGGAAGCCTGCAAGCGAATTCAACGTTTCTGCGCCAGCCTGGTTTGACGGGCCCAGGGCGGCTCAGGATCTAAGTTTGGCTCGAAACGGCAGGACGTCACCATGGCAAAACCGCGGATCTTCATCGATGGCGAGGCAGGAACCACCGGCCTGCAGATTCGGGCGCGGCTGGCCGGGCGCGCCGACCTCGAACTGGTCAGCATCGACCCGGCCAAGCGCAAGGACGATGCCGAGCGGCGGCGCCTGCTCAATGCCGTCGACCTCGCCGTCCTGTGCCTTCCCGACGAGGCGGCCCGCGCCGCCGTCGCCCTGATCGACGATCCATCGGTGCGGGTGCTCGACGCCAGCACCGCTTATCGAACCCACCCCGACTGGGTTTACGGCCTGCCCGAACTGACCGCCGGCCAGGCCGACCGCATCGGCGAAGCCCGCCGGGTGAGCAATCCCGGCTGCTATCCGACCGGGGCCCTGTCGCTGCTCCGCCCGCTGGTCGACGACGGCCTGCTGCCGGCGGCGACCCCGGTCAGCGTGCATGCGGTTTCCGGATATAGCGGCGGCGGCCGTCAGATGGTCGAGGCCTTCGAGAGCCGGGGGCCGGAGCGGATCGCCGACATCCATCGGCTTTACGCCCTGGACCTGGCGCACAAGCATCGCGACGAAATGCGCGTGCATTCCGGCCTGGCCCATGTCCCGCTGTTCACCCCGGCGGTCGGCGCCTTCCGCCAAGGCATGCTGGTGCAAATTCCGCTGCATCTGTGGAGCCTGCCGAAATCTCCGAGCGGCCGCGACCTGCATGCCTCGCTGTCGGCCCGTTACGACGGCCAGCGTTTCGTCCATGTCATGCCCTATGACCAGCGCCCCAAGGTGCTGGCCCCGGAGGCCTTGAACGGCACCAATCTCCTGGAGTTGTTCGTCTTCGACAATCCGGCCGAACAAACGGCTTTGCTGGTCGCCCGGCTGGACAATCTGGGCAAGGGCGCCTCGGGCGCGGCCGTCCAGAACATCGATCTGATGCTTGGGCTGGCCGGTGAACGCGACTACGCGATCGCGCGGGACGCGGCGCTCGCTTAAGGGCCCGCGGACATCGGCGTCATTGCGCGTTCGGCACCGGCCGGCGGCCGACCCTGCCCTGGATGAGAAGGAAAAGTGGCACCGGCGTCCCCGCTGGTGTCCGCCGCTACGCGGCGGGGTCTTTTCCACCGGCGGGGACGCCGGTGCTACTGACGCTTTTCTTCCGAGCGCGAGCGACTAGAGCGGCCATTGAGGCCGCGGCCAAGCGCGCGGAGGCGCGCGCCCGGGCCGTGCTTTTTTGTTGCCAGAATTCAAGCTTGGGTGGAGCATCGTTCTCAAAGAGAACGAAGGAGGGGATAATGTCTTCAAGGTCCCTTTTGCCCCGTGTCGCCGCTTTGGTCGGTCCTTACGCCAGCGGCAAGACGACCCTTCTCGAAAGTCTGCTGCTGGCGGCCGGCTCCATACAGCGCAAAGGGACCGTCGCCGACGGCACCGCCGTCGGCGACGCCACGCCGGAAGCCCGTCAAAGGGTGATGAGCACCGAAGTCAACATCGCCACGGCCCGTTATCTGGACGACCGCTGGACCTTTCTCGACTGTCCCGGTTCGATCGAATTCCAGCAGGATACCTACAATGCCCTGGCCATCGCCGACGCCGCCGTCGTGGTGGTCGAGCCGGAGCCGGCCCGCGCCGTGATGGTGGCGCCTCTTCTCAAATTCCTCGACGAAAACGCCATTCCGCACGTCATTTTCATCAACAAGGTCGAATCGTCGCAGGCCCGCCTGCGCGAGACCCTGGACGCCTTGCAGATATTGTCCGATCTGCCGCTGCTGCTGCGCGAATTGCCGTTGAAGGACGGCGACGCGATTTCCGGATATGTTGATCTGGTCAGCGAGCGCGCCTTCCAATACCGCGAGGGCCGGCCTTCGGAATTGATCCAGTTGCCCGAAACGGCGCTTTCCGAGGAAAAGAGCGCGCGCCAGGACATGCTGGAGCATTTGGCCGACTTCGACGATCACCTGCTCGAGGAACTGCTGTCCGATGTGCAGCCCCCGACCACCGAAGTTTACGAAAACGTGGCGCGAAACCTGGCCGCCGATCGCATCGTGCCGGTGTTCTTCGGCTCGGGCAGTTTCGATCACGGCATCCGCCGGCTGCTGAAATGCCTGCGCCACGACGTTCCCGCTCCGACCGAGACCAGCGCGCGGCGCGGTTGGTCCGCCGAGGGCGGCGCCGTGGCCCGGGTGTTCAAGACCGTGCATGCGGCGCACACCGGCAAACTCAGCTTCGGCCGTGTCTGGCGCGGCGAATTTACCGAAGGCAGCCAGGTCAACGGGATCAGGCCGTCCGGACTCTATGCGCCCTTGGGCGCGACGCTGAGCAAAATCGCCAAGGCCGGCGTCGGCGACGTCGTGGCCTTCGCGCGCCTCGATCCGGTCAAGACGGGCGACGTCCTGGGAACGGTCGATTCCGGCGTCCATGCCTGGCCATCTCCGCTGCCTCCCTTGTTCCCCCTGGCCGTCCTGGCCGACAAGAAGCAGGACGAAGTCAAATTGACCACGGCCTTGGCCAAGCTCGCCGAGGAAGATCCGTCCCTGTCCATCGACCTGAGCCACGCGACCGGCGAGCTGGTGCTGTGGGGGCAGGGCGAAATCCATTTGCATGTGGCGCTGGATAAGCTGAAAAACCGCTTTAACCTGGCGGTTACCGGCCGTCATCCGCAGGTTCCCTACAAGGAAACCATCCGCAAGGGCGTCTCCGAACACGGCCGGCACAAACGTCAAAGCGGCGGTCACGGGCAGTTCGGCGACATCCATATCGACATCGCGCCCCTGCCGCGCGGATCCGGTTTTCAATTCGTCGACAAAGTGGTGGGCGGCGTCGTGCCGCGCCAATATATCCCCTCGGTCGCCGAAGGGATCGAAGACTATCTGAAGCGGGGCCCTCTCGGATTTCCCGTCGTCGACGTCAAGGTCACGCTGACCAGCGGCAGCTACCATACGGTCGACAGCTCCGACATGGCCTTCAAGACCGCGGCGCGGATCGCCATGACCGATGGCATGCCGAAATGCGATCCCGTGGTGCTGGAACCGGTCCTGGCCGTCGAGATCGCCGTGCCGGCGGATTACACCTCGAAAGCCCAACGCATCATTTCGGGCCGCCGCGGGCAGATCCTCGGTTATGTGGCGAAGGACGGGTGGAAAGGCTGGGACGACGTCTCGGCCTTTCTGCCGCAGGCCGAAATGGGCGACCTGATCGTCGAATTGCGGTCCCTGACCATGGGCGTCGGCACGTTCTCCTGGCGATTCGACCATCTTCAGGAGATGGCGGGACGCGGCGCCGAAAAGGTCGTCGAGGAACGCAAGACGGCTTTGGCCGCCCAATAGGGCCGGGGCGAACATCCTTCTCTTGCGCCGCGTCCGCCGGAAGGGCATTCTCCGGGCCGCATGTTGGAAACACGCCCCAAAACCGCCCTGATCACCGGCGCCGCTCATCGGATCGGCCGCGCCATGGCGCTTGCCCTGGTCAAGGACGGCTGGTCGGTGGCCCTCCACTATCATCGCTCGCATGAGGCGGTCTTCGCGCTGCTCGACGACATCGTCGCGGCCGGCGGCAAAGGGGTCGCCCTTCAGGCGGATCTGGCCCGGGAAGACGATGTCCTGACCCTGATTCCGGCCGCGGTCGAGGCCCTGGGACCGCTCGGCCTGCTGGTCAACAACGCCTCGCTGTTCGAGCCGGACACCGCCTTGACGGTCACCCGCGCCTCCTGGGACGCCCATCTGGAAACCAATCTGCGGGCGCCGTTCGTCCTCATCCAGGCCTTTGCCGCCCAATTGCCGGAAGATTCCGCCGGCGCGGTGGTCAATCTGGTCGATCAGCGCGTCTGGAATTTGACCCCCCACTTCACGACATATACGCTGAGCAAGGCGGCGCTGTGGATCTTGACGCAAACCCTCGCCCTGGCTTTGGCGCCGCGAATTCGCGTCAACGCCATCGGTCCCGGCCCGACGCTTCCCAGTCCGCGGCAAACCGTCCAGCAATTCGAAGAACAGTGCGCCGAGATGCCCTTGAAGCGCGGCACGACGCCCGAAGAGATCGCCGCGGCCCTGCTTTTCATTCTTGCGGCCCCCGCCATGACCGGCCAGCTCATCACCCTCGATGGCGGCCAACATCTGGGCTGGGCGCCGGCCAGCAAGACTCCGGAGGAATGAGTCATGTCCCAGGCCAATGTCGTCCAACCGCTTCGCTTCGCCGATGCCCGCAACGCGCTCCGCCACGTTTTCGTCCATGATCTGGAAATGACGGCCAGCATCGGCGTCTACACCTATGAAAAGACGGCGAAGCAGCGCATCCGCATCAATCTGGATCTTGCCGTCCGCGAGGTCGACGCGACGTCGATCGACGACAATCTGGCCAATGTGGTCTGCTATGAAGGGGTGGTTTCCGGCATCCGCCGCCTGATCGACGCCGGTCATGTCAATCTGGTCGAAACCCTGGCGGAACGCATCGCGGCCCTGTGCCTGGACGACAAGCGCGTCAGGGTCGCCCGGGTCCGCGTCGAGAAGCTCGACGTGTTTCCCGATGCGACCAGCGTCGGCGTCGAGATCGAACGCTTTTCCCCTCTTGCGTGAATATCCCAGTATTCTCCGCTTCGTAATGTTTGCAACAGTTTCGAAACAATATCACAGAGCGTCAAAGGTAGTTTTGCACAGCGTGTGCTGCCTGCCAAAATAGCGAGGACGAGTCAAGTTTCGAATCGCAATCATGACAAAGGCTTTACACTTGACATTGTGTAAGTATATGAAAAATATTGATTTTGTCGATCATGCTTAGTTTTTGGGCAAACCGGTAAAATCCTTGGAGTTCTCAGGTCGGACTGCCCATGCTCACCAGTTGTCTACAAACTTATCCACAGATTCAGTGGATATCGCTTCGTCATTGTCGCGATCGAATGCGACCGAGCCATCGGGGATAAATCATCTTGACGAATGAGATGGTGGTTGCGCTGTCATGAGCCGTGATTCCCCCGGCGCCGAGGCGCCGCGGCCGAGCGGCGGCTTCGCTGCCGGAGCCCAGGTCATTCTGGATCATCTGCGGACCCTGCCGATGTCGCCGGGCGTCTATCGCATGCTCGGAAAATCCGGCGGGGCGCTTTATGTCGGCAAGGCCAAAAACCTCAAGAAGCGCGTGGTGGCCTATACCAAGGCGGAACGCTTGCCGCTGCGGCTGCAGCGCATGGTCGCCGAGACGGTCGGCATGGAGTTCGTCACCACCCACACGGAAGTCGAAGCGCTGCTGCTCGAAGCCAATCTGATCAAACGGCTGGCGCCGCGCTACAATATCCTGCTGAAGGACGACAAGTCCTTTCCCTATATCCTGATCACCGGCGACCATCCTTGGCCGCAGATCGTCAAACATCGCGGCGCCCGCAACCGCAAGGGGGAATATTTCGGCCCCTTCGCCTCGGCCGGAGCGGTCAATCAGACCCTTTCCCACCTGCAGCGCGCCTTCCTGCTGCGCTCCTGCGCCGACACCGTCTTCGCCACCCGGTCCCGGCCTTGCCTGCTCTATCAGATCAAGCGATGCAGCGCGCCCTGCGTCGAACGGATCGCGCATGACGCCTACGACCAACTGGTCGCCCAGGCCCGCGGCTTTCTGTCCGGCCGCAGCCAGGACATCCAGCATGAGCTGGCCGAACGCATGGAAGAGGCGAGCCGGGACCTGGCCTATGAGGACGCGGCGGTCTACCGGGACCGCATCCGCGCCCTGGCCCGCATCTCGGCCCGCCAGGACATCAATCCGCAGGACATCGGCGAAGCCGACGTCGTCGCCTTGCACCAGGCCGGCGGACAGGCCTGCATCCAGGTCTTCTTTTTTCGCGCCGGCTGCAATTTCGGCAATCGTTCGTTTTTTCCCGCCCAGACCCAGGACCAGTCGGCCGAGGATATCCTGGCGGCCTTTCTCGCCCAGTTCTACGACGACAAGGTGCCGCCGCGGCAGATCCTGCTGTCCCATCCGCTGGCCGGTGCGGACGAACCTCTTCTGGCCGAGGCGCTGAGCCTCAAGGCCGGCCGCAAGGTGGCGCTGAGCACGCCGAAACGCGGCGACCGGCGGAAAATGGTCGTCCATGCCCATGACAATGCGCGCGAGGCCCTCGGCCGGCGCATGGCCGAGAGTTCGGCCCAGGCCAAGCTGCTGGCCGGCGCCGCCGATCTCTTCGCCCTGGACGGCCCGCCGCAGCGGATCGAAGTCTACGACAACAGCCATATCCAGGGAACCCACGCGGTCGGCGGGATGATCGTCGCCGGCGCCGACGGCTTCCTCAAGAACGAATATCGCAAATTCAACATCGCCTCGCCGGACTTAAGCCCCGGCGACGATTTCGGCATGATGCGGGAAGTGCTGTCGCGCCGCTTTCGGCGCGCCCAGAAGGAGGATCCCGATCGCGAGGGCGGCAGTTGGCCCGACCTGGTGCTGATCGACGGCGGTCCCGGACAGTTGAAGGTGGCCGTCTCGGTATTGGACGAACTGGGAATTGCCGAGGTGACGCTGGTGGCGATTTCCAAGGGTCCGGACCGCAACGCCGGGCGCGAACGCTTTCATCTGCCGGACAAGCCGCCCTTCTCCCTGCCGCCGAACGACCCGGTCCTTTATTTCCTGCAGCGGTTGCGCGACGAGGCGCATCGCTTCGCCATCGGCACCCACCGGGCCCGACGGTCGAAGGCGATCAGCGGCTCTCCGCTCGACGAAATCGCCGGAATCGGCAGCCAGCGCAAAAAAGCGCTGCTGCACCATTTCGGTTCGGCCCGGGGCGTGTCGGAGGCGGGACTGAGCGATCTGCAGGCGGTCGGCGGCATCAGCGCCGCCATGGCCAAGAAGATTTACGACCATTTCCATCCGGCCGGATGAAGGACGGCCGCCTCCGGCCTCTCGGAGCCGTCCGCCCACCGTTGGCCCTAGAGTTTATGCGGACTAGGAGGTAGGATGACGAATATGTTTCAATTTCTTGCCGTCACCGTCCTGTTATCCTGCAAACGACGAAGGGCCATGCGATGAGCGGAGCGTTGGTATCACGGCTTCCCGGGCGCCTGCGGTTGCGGGACAAGGAATTGCGACGGCATCTGCGCGCCGGGACCTTGCAGGCGGAAATGGGCGGCTGGGACGGCGTGGTGTCGGTCGAGGCCAACCCGGTGACCGGAAGCATTCTGCTGCATTACGACGTCGCCCGCCTGCGTCCGACGGAGATCGAGGACCGCGTGGAGCGGCGCCTGCGGACGCTGCTCGGCGACGTCCGTCCGCCGGAGCGGACCGAGGCCGAGGCGGCGGATCCGGCCTTTTGGCCGGTCAACCGCTACGCCAAATTCGGCATGCTGGGCAGTTTGACGGCGACGCTGCTGGGCTTGGCCGTCAACAAGCGTTTTCACGCCGCTTCGGGGGGCCTGTACCTGGCCTTCCTGCTGGTCCATCTGGCCAACTACCGCAAGCAATTGCTGAGGTAGGCCGAAATGACGGAGTCCCCCTTCCGCATGGACGATCTGCCCGCTTTCCTGCGCTTCGCGGCCCGTCTCAGCATCGCCCACCAGATTCCCGGCCGCGTTCGGCTGAAGCTCGCGGCCGAAGCGGCGCCCGAACTGGCGGCGACCGCCGCGCAGGTCAAACAATTCAGCCGGTCGATCACCGAAATCCCCGGCATTCGTTCGGTCAATCTCAATCCGTTGGCGCGCTCCTGCGTCGTCGAATACGACCCGCGGATCATTCCGCCGTCGACCTGGGCGGATTTGGTCAGCGGAACCCGTTCCACCGCCGTCGAAGGCCTTTTCCGGGCCTTCCTCCCCCCGGAGAAGGCGGCGGCCTGCGTTTGAACCGAGGTCATTTCGTCCTGTCCCGTCGGACAGGCCTTTTGGGAGGGGAACGTCCATGCTTCCTTTGCTTACTTTTGCTTCCGGACTGGTCGCCGGCATCGTCGGCATCCGCCTGATCAAGAAAGTCGGAACCCCTCAGGCCACGGCACCGGCCACCGGCCTGGAGACCATCGGCGACAAGGCGCGGCACGGCCTCGACAAGGCCCAGACCAGCCTGCGCCAGGCCACCGTCTCCGGCCTGAGCACCATCGAAAAGTCCTCGGCCAGCCTGCGGGAAAAGCTGGCCGCCGTTCCGGCGGAGGCCCCGGCGCAACCGGCCAAACCGGCGGCGGCCAGAAAGCCGGCGCGGGCCAAGCCGGCGACTGAAGCGGCCAAACCGAAGACGACGACCGCCCGGCCGGCCCGCAAAAAAACGCCGGCGCCGCCGGCGCCCGGGAGCGCCACCGAATCGTGAAGGGACGCCGCCGCAAGAAGGGGGCAGCCCCGGGACGCAAAGTCACCAAAGCCTTTGCCCGCGGCTTCGTCGCCGCGGCTCTGGTGGCCGCCCTGCAGGATCGTCGCGAAACGGAGAGCGATCCGCCCTCGGCGCGGAAGATACTCCGCCATGCCGTCCAGGGGGGAACGGCGCTGGCCGCCGCCACGGCGGCGGCGAACGCCTTGCATCGCCGCGACTATGGCCTGGCCCTGGCGGCGGTGGCCGCCGGGGCGGGCGGATTGATCGCGGCCGAACACCTGCTGACCCCATGTCATCAGGACAAGAACGAGGAGAATGGCCTTGGCCAAGAAGAAGCATAAGAAGTTCAAGAACGGCAAGCGCGCCGCGGCCCGCCGGATGGAAGGCTGGAACGGCCCCTATGCTCCCCAGGGGGCGGGATTGTTCGGCGGCCTCTCCAATCTGCTGCCGTCGCGCCGCTCCGAGCAGTTTCTGCTGGGCGCCGCGGTCGGCTTGGGCGTCACCTATGTGCTGAGCGACGACGAACTGCGCGGCAAGCTGATCAAGTCGGCCATCAAGCTCTATGCCGGCCTGGCCGGCGGGATCGCGGAAGTGAAGGAGCAGGTCGCCGACATCCAGGCGGAAATCGCAGCCGAGCAAAGCGGCGCCGCATGACTTCCGGCTCCTGGTTCCGGGCGGTGGACATCGTCCACCGCGTGCCGGGACGAGTCCGTCTGCGCTACCGCTGCCGTCCGGATGTTCCCCAGGATGCGGCGACGCTTCAGCAGGCCGCCGCCGGACTGCCCGGCGTGACGGCGGCGCGCGTCAACGTCCGCGCCCGATCGATGATCCTGACCTACGATCCGGACCGCACCGAAGCGGAGCCTCTGCGGGCGGCGGCCGCCGGGCTTCCCGCTCCGGCCGCCGCCGTCTCCGCCGGAAAGGCGCGGACGGCGGCCGAAACGTCGGCGATCGCGGTCAGTCTGGCGACCTTGCTGGGAACCCGCCTCCTGCCCCGCGCATTGCGCTTTCCGGTCACGCTGGCCGCGGCGCTGCCGCTTCTGCGGCATGCCGCCGCCGATTATGCCGAAAACGGCGTCACCTCCCACGTGCTGGAGGGGCTGGCCGTCTCCATCTCGCTGGCCCGGGCCGATTATACCGCCGCCAATACCACCACCTTCATGCTGACCCTCGGCGAGTATATGGAAGCGTCGATCGCCCGTCGCTCCGACGACCTGCTGAAGCATCTGCTGCGTCCGTCCAGCGATGAAATCTGGGTGATGCGCGGTGACGACGAGGTGCGAATTCCGGCCGACAGCGTCGCCATCGGCGATACGGTGATCGTCGGCACCGGATCGGTGATTCCGGTGGACGGCACCGTCCTGGGCGGCGAAGCCACCGTCAACGAGGCGGCGATGACCGGCGAAAGCGCCCCGGTGGTCAAGACGCGGGGCGCCACGGTGCTGTCCGGAACCCTGGTGGAGGAAGGACGCCTGTCGCTTTATGCCGAGCAGGTCGGCCAGGGAACCACCGTCGCCCGCATCGCCGACTATGTCGAACAATCGCTGACCGCCAAGAGCGAGGCGCAACTGAACGCCTCCCGCCTGGCCGACCGCCTGGTTCCCACCGTCCTGAAACTGGCCGGGGCGTCCTATCTGGTGTCGGGCGACTGGCGCCGCGCCGCCTCGGTGCTCCAGGCCGACTATTCCTGCGCGCTCAAGCTGGCCACCCCGGTCGCCTTCAAGTCGGCGATGTACCGGGCCGGCCAGGCCGGCATCCTGGTCAAGGGGGCCAGCGCGCTGGAACGCCTGGCCCAGGCCGACACCTTCGTCTTCGACAAGACCGGCACCCTGACCACCGGATCGCTGGAGGTGGCCGACGCCATCACCTTCGATTCCACCTATTCGCCCGACGATCTGATCTGCCTGGCCGCCTCGGTCGAGGAACATTATTTCCATCCCCTGGCGATGGCCGTGGTGGCCGCCGCCCGGGCCACCCACAACCGCCATTTCGCCCATCAGGAGGTCCAGTTCATCGTCGCCCACGGCGTGGCCAGCGTCGTCGACGGCAAGCGCATCGTGGTCGGCTCGCATCATTTCGTCCAGGAAGACGAGAAGGTCGACATCAGCCCCCATCGCGCCGTTGTCGACCGGCTTTTCAGCGAAGGCAAGACCCTGCTGTTCATCGGCTTCGGCGGCGAACTGCTGGGCGTGCTGGCGCTGAAGGACAGCGTGCGCGACGCCAGCGCCGGCACCATCCGGCGGCTGCGCCGGCTGGGCGCCAGGAAAATCCTGCTGCTCACCGGCGATCACCACGACCGGGCGGCCGAACTGGCGCAGCAGCTCGGTCTCGACGGCTATCACGCCGAACTGCTGCCGCAGGACAAGGCCCGCATCATCGAAGACCTCAGCCGTCAAGGCGCCCGCATCGCTTTCGTCGGCGACGGCATCAACGACGCTCCGGCCCTGGCCGGGGCGCATGTCGGCATCGCCATGCAGAAAGGCGCCGATATCGCCCGCCTGACGGCGGACATCGCCCTGCTGGAAGACAATATCGAGCGCGTCGCCGACGCCAAGGCGGCGGCCAACGAGGTCATGGAACTGATCGCCACCAGCTACCGGATGACGGTCGGGCTGAACACCGGCATCCTGTCGGCCGCCGCCCTGGGACTGCTGTCGCCGGTCGCCACCGCGGTGCTGCACAACGGCACCACCATCGGCATCCTGGCCAATGCCCTGCGACACAGGCCCAGCCGGCAAAGGCCGTCCTCCGGCGATTGAGGACAGGCCGGGCGGCGCTCGGGGCTTGTTAAACGATAAGTGCGACAAGCCCTTCAAGCCGGCGCGGCGTTTGAGCGAGCGCCGGAGCGGAGCACAGGCGACATATAGACTCAGGAGTCGTTGCGGTTATTCCGCAACGACTCCTGAGCGCGACGGCGTCAGGAAGAACTGGACCGGAACGGTGAGTTCGATCGAATCTCCGGGGACTTCCGGCGGCGGTTCCGGCAGGGGCTCGGCCCGATGGATCAGCGCCAGCGTTTCCTGATCGAGCCCGTCGAAGCCGGAGCTTTTCTCAAGAACGGCCGACAGCACCCTGCCTTGCCGGTCCATGGTGAAGCGCAGCAGGGCGACGCCCTGCTGGCGGCGGACCTGCGCCGCGGCGGGATAGCGCTTGACCCGCCGAGCAGCCGGCCCTGCCAGGTCGGCACGGCGTTGGAAGACGGGGCCGCGACGGCCGGAGCCGGCGGCGCGGCCGGTTGCGGCGGGGCGGTGGCGGCCGCGGCGACCGGCGTCTCGTGACGATGTTCCCGACCGCCATGATCCTAGAGCGGCCATTGAGGCCGCGGCCAAGCGCGCGGAGGCGCGCGCCCGGCGAGGGACATCAAGAAAAGCCAGAGCGTGATGCCGATTTAAGGCGTCGCGCTCTAGCCGTCATCTCGATACCTTTTTCAAAACGATCGGGCCGCCGGTGGGCCATGAACAGGCCCGAGAGTCCCGAATTACCCCGCACCGTCCGTTTTCGTTTCTCTCTGCCGCCCCGGTCATGACGCCGCGCCCCCCTCCAGGCCGACCAGCGCCACCTTCAGATAGCCGGCGGCGCGCAGGGCATCCATCACCGCCATCAGGGCTCCGTAAGCGACTGTTTTGTCGGCGCGCAGGAACACCCGGGTTTCCTTGTCGCCCCGGGCGGCGGCGTCCAGCGCGGCGGCCAATCCGTCCCGGATCACCGGATCTTCGCCCACGATCAAGCGGTTGTCCGCCCGCATCGTCAGGAACAGGGGTTTGTCGGGCTTGGCCGATGGCCGGGCGGCGGAAGCCGGCAGGTCGACCGCGACCTCGACCGTGGCCAGCGGCGCCGCCACCATGAAGATGATCAGCAGCACCAGCATGACATCGATGAAGGGGGGTGACGTTGATCTCGTGCAATTCGCCGGGATCGCCGTCGGATGCCCGTTGCATGGTCATGATGTCGAAGCCTCTGCGCGTTGCGCCAAATAATAATGCGAATCATTATCATTAACGGCCGATCTATACCCCTCCCCGACGGATGTCAACGGCCGCGGCGGCGCCCGCGCGGAACGCGCCAGCCACCTCCGCCGGGCGATATCCTGGTCCTGGAAGGCCCGCGATCGCCATGAGAACCGCCGCCGTGCCGAGGCCGGCGGTGACAGCCCGGAAAAACGGGGCTAGAATGCCTGACCCCTGTTCTCCTTTAGGACTAGAGTCCTTCGGTATTGATGGTGACCTCTCTCCCCAATCTTCTGACGATTTCGCGCATTCTGGCGATCCCATTGATCGTCGGGACATTTTATATCGATGGGACGCCCATTCGATGGGTGGCCTGCGGCCTTTTCATTGCCGCCGCCATCACCGATTTTTTCGACGGTTATTTCGCCCGGCGCCGCAACAGCGTGTCCAGCCTGGGACGTTTTCTCGACCCGATCGCCGACAAGTTGCTGGTCTCCGCGGTGCTGCTGATGCTGACCGCCTTCGATCGCGTCTCGCAGGTCAGCGTCCTGCCCGCCGTGGTGATCCTGCTGCGCGAGATCCTGGTCTCCGGGCTTCGGGAATATCTGGCCGAACTCAGGATCGGCATGCCGGTCAGCCGGCTGGCCAAATGGAAGACGGGCATTCAAATGACCGCGCTGCCCACCTTGCTGGTCGGCAGCGCGGCGCCGGCCTGGCTGCCGGCCCAGATGCTGGGCGAGGTCCTGCTTTGGGGCGCCGCCGTGCTGACCATCGTGACGGGTTGGGACTATCTGCGCGCCGGCCTGAAGCATATGCAGGAAGACGCGTCGTGAAGATTCTGTATTTCGCCTGGCTGCGCAGCAGGATCGGCCTCGGCGAGGAAGAGCTTTCGCCGCCGCGGGAGATCGCCACGGTCGGCCAGCTGGTCGATTGGCTGAAGACGCGAAGCCCGGCCCATGCCGAAGCCTTCGCGCAGTCCGCCTTGATCCGGGCGGCGGTCAATCAGGATTACGCCGGCCTCGACCAGGCGGTCGCGGCGAACGACGAGGTCGCCTTCTTCCCGCCGGTGACCGGGGGCTGACCCATGTCCATTCGCGTCCAAAGCGAAGATTTCGATCCGGGCGCCGAAATCGCCCGGATGACCGCCGGGCGCACCGACATCGGGGCGGTGACCAGTTTCGTCGGGCTGGTTCGGGGGAACGCCGGCGACGGTTCGGCCATGACCCTCGAACATTATCCGGGCATGACCGAGAAGCAATTGTCGGCCATCGAGGCCGAGGCCCGCAAGCGCTGGCCGCTCGACGACGTCGTCATCATCCACCGCTTCGGCCGGTTGTCGCCGGGCGAGCGCATCGTCCTGGTCGCCGTCGCCTCCAGCCACCGTGCCGCCGCGTTCAGCGCCTGTGAATTCCTCATCGACTGGTTGAAGACCCGGGCCCCCTTCTGGAAACTTGAGGAAGGTCCGGCCGGCCGGCATTGGGTCGAGGCGAAGAATGACGACGACAGCCGGGCGAAGCGCTGGCATGACGAAAATCCATGATTGTAATTCGCCGGCACCGCGCCCAGTCTAAGAAATACGGGTCTTGGACGCGATAGATATGGCCACAATCTCATTTCCAGGATGCCGGGTGGCCGCGGTGGGGTGGCCGCCGGCATGGACAAGGTGACCCCCGTTTCAGACGCCGTGACCGCCGGGCCGCCCGACGAGGGGGAGCTTTCCCCTTGCCGCAAGCGCAACGGCGTGTTGTTCCGCTATCTTCTGACCACCTTCCAGACATTCCTGCCGCCGGAAAAGGTCCCGGACTTCCAGCGCCTCGCCCTGGAACTCGATCCGGCGGTGGCCGCCAATTGCCAGACCTGCTGGCTGGGCCGCCCGACGGACGGCGAAAAAGCGGCACAGGATCCGCGCCGCAGCCGATTCTTGCTGCGGCTGGTGGTCAGCCGCATCGCACCTTTGTGCATCGGCAAGACGGCGAGCATGCCCCGCTCGCTCATCGAAGGATTGGATCGCTATCTGATCAAGGCCTTCGGGCCGGCGATGTACGAGGAATCGAACGCCGAGGCCAATCAGATGCTCAGCACGCTCAACATCGACGACGATGTCCAGATGTGGGCCGGCATCCGCAAGAACGTGCAATGGCGCCGCTTCGTCGACACCATCTTCATCCGCATCCTCTTTCGCTTCGAAAGTTTCGCCCTCGGCAAGAAGACCTTCATCAACATCGTCAATATGACGATGCAGGATCAATCCCGCTTCACCTTCGACGACGAGCGGTTCTACGCCGTCTTCGAGGCCCTTTTCGTCGATTTGTGGAAGGACCTGCAAAGCGAGGAACAGAGAATTCGCTGGGACTTTCTGTTCGGCGACGGCGCCGCCAAGCGGCTCGACGCCATTCTGAACCAGGGACTGGCCCACTGGCTGAAGCACAAGGACAACAAGGTCCTCGGCTCCGGGCGCGTCGTCGTCGAGAAAACGACAAGCCTCCGCAAGAAGAAATGACCGCCCCCCTTCGGTAGGCCCGGCCTGCAAATCGGCTTGTCACATCTTCGCTCTTTGCCCCTCGCCCGCTTGGCGGCCAGTGTGTTTTCCAAGCGATTTTTGATCTCTGTCACGCCCGGAAGCTTCCCATCGGACATACGCTCAAGAATCGTCATGCGCGGGCTGGTCCCACGGCTGTCCGGCACGGTGATTGCGCGCACGATTTTTGACTGATTCCTTATCGAGGCACGAAACCAAGAGCCGTCATGCCCGTGCTTGACACGGGCATCCACGTGGTAGGGTCAAAAGACGTCGTCCGGCCCAAGCCGGTCATGGCCGGAGCGGGCCTCGAGCGCGGCGCGGACTCCGATAACGCTTGAAACCGGCTGCCCGATGGAGCCTCTGGCCATTTTTCGGTTATCACAGATGAACTCAGATGGGCACAGATGAACACCGATGACGTTTAAAGAGAAGCGGCCGACGGATCTCGTCGCCGTGGCGAGATCCGTCGGCCGCTCGGGATGGCAGCTGATTGATATTTCACAGCAAAGATCGATGTCCGTGCCAACCCGTCAAGGGGATGGGCGCAATGAGGTCAGCCCTTCCTTGCCGCGGATTCGCCGCCGGCCGCCCGCAGCGCCTGCAGGGGCGTCGTCCAGCCGTGCGCGTCGCCGGTCTCGCCATATTGGATGCCGATGATCGCGTCATACAGTTTCTGCGTCAGCGGCCCGGTCTTGCCGTCGTTGATGGTGACCCGTTCGCCTTTGTAGCCGAGCTCGCCGACCGGCGAGACGACGGCGGCGGTGCCGGTCCCCCACATTTCGCTCAATGTTCCGTTGCGCGCCGCGGCCATCACCTCGTCGATCGAAATCCGGCGTTCCGACGCCTTCATCCCCCAGTCGCGGCACAGGGTCAGGATCGAATCGCGGGTGACGCCGGCCAGGATCGATCCGGTCAGGGGCGGCGTGACGATCTCGTCGCCGATCTTCACCATGATGTTCATGGTCCCGACCTCGTCCAAATATTTGTGCTCGACGCCGTCCAGCCACAGCACCTGGGTATAGCCCTGCTTTTGCGCCTCCTCGGCGGCGAAGATGCTGGCCGCGTAGTTCGCCGCCGTCTTGGCGGCGCCGAGCCCGCCCTGCACCGCCCGGACATGGGTGTCGGTCGCCAGGATCTTTACCGGGTTGATCCCTTCGGCATAATAGGGCCCGACCGGCGACAGGATCAGGAAGTAGGTATAGCTCTTGGCCGGATGCACGCCCAGGAAGGCCTCCGAGGCGATCACCGCCGGGCGGAGATAGAGCGAGGTGCCGCGTTTCGACGGAACCCAGGCCTGATCGACGCCGACCAGGGCGTGGAAGGACTGCAGGACGAGTTCGGGGTCGAGGGCGGGAATGCACAGATAGCCGCAGGACCGGTTGAGGCGGGCGGCATGGGTGGCGGCGCGAAAGAAGCGGATGACGCCGTCCTGACCGCGATAGGCCTTCAATCCGTCGAAAACGGATTGCGCATAGTGCAGCACCGATGTCGCCGGATCGAGAGAAAACGGCTGATAAGGCAGGATTCGGGGATCGTGCCAGCCCCGGCCTTCGGTATAATCCATGCGGAACATATGGTCGGTAAAGGCGGACCCGAAGCGAAGCTCGTCGTCGACGGGACGGACCTTCGGCTCTGTGGTGCGGGTGATTGCGATCGGAGTGGGACCGGGCTTTCCGTCAAACCAGACGAAACCGTCGCGATCGTCGAACAGAGCCAAAGCCATTTGGAGATTCCTTGGAATAAGTTAGAAAATTACCGATTACGGTTGCAACGAGTAACATTCCTAAGGCATATATGTCAATATGACTGACATAAAATCCGGCGTGAATCTCCTCTTTCTTCGCGAGGAGGAACTGCGGCAGGGCATCGAGTTGCTCTACTTCGCCTATCGCGGCTTCACCGAGGAGCCCGACGCGATCCTGGCGGAGTATGGTTTCGGCCGCGCCCATCACCGGGTGATCTATTTCGTCGGGCGCCGTCCCGGCATCACCGTCAGCGAACTGCTGTCCACGCTCTGCATCACCAAGCAAAGCCTGTCGCGGGTGCTGGGTCAATTGATCAAGGAAGGCTTCATCACGCAGCGCCCCGGCGCGCGCGACCGCCGCCAGCGTCTGCTGGAATTGACGGCCAAGGGGATCGACCTCGAGCGATCGCTCACCGAAACGCAACGCGCCCGCATCGCCCAAGCCTATCGCGCCGCCGGGCCCGACGCCGTCGAGGGGTTTCGCAAAGTCATGCTGGGGCTGATCGGAGAGACGGACCGCATCTCCTTTACGGCCGGAGGCACGCAGGCTCGGGGAAGGTATTGAGATCATGGAGGACCAGCCGCACATCCTGGTGGTCGACGACGATACCCGCCTGCGTCAATTGCTGAACAAATATCTGATCGAAAACGGCTATCTGGTCTCGAGCGCGGCCGATGCGGCCCAGGCCCGCCGGCAATTGGGCGCCATGACCTTCGATCTGATCGTCCTCGACGTGATGATGCCGGGCGAAAGCGGCCTGGAACTGACGAAAAGCCTGCGGGCCGACAATACGGTGCCGATCCTGCTGCTGACCGCCATGGGAGAAACCGTCGACCGCATCAACGGCTTGGAAATGGGCGCCGACGACTATCTGACCAAACCCTTCGAACCGCGCGAACTGCTGTTGCGCATCAACAGCATCCTGCGGCGGTCGTCGCGCGACGTCCCGGACGAACCGCAACGCTGCCGGTTCGGCCGCTTCACCTTCGATTCGGTGCGCGGCGAGCTGCTGGGCGACGGGACCGTCGTGCATCTGACCTCGGCGGAAGCGGCCTTGCTGGCCATCCTGGCCCTCACCCCGGGCGAGACCCTGTCGCGCGAGGATCTGGCCGCCAGGACCGGTAACAGCGGCAATCTGCGCACGATCGATGTCCAGGTCACCCGGCTGCGCAAGAAGATCGAGGAGGACCCGCGCTTGCCGCGCTATCTGCAGACCGTGCGCGGCCGCGGCTATGTTCTGTGGACCGACTGAGATGACTTCGCTTTCCCCGGCGACATGGATCAAATCGATCCTCCCCCGCGGCTTGCTGGGCCGATCCCTGCTGATCCTGGTCTCTCCCCTGATCATTCTCCAGCTGGTTTCGGCCTATGTGTTCTACGGCACCCACTGGGATATGGTGACGCGGCGCCTGGCCGGCGGTCTGGCCGGCGATATCGGCGCCGTCATCGAAATGATGCGGACCTTCCCCGGCGAGCGGAATCGCACCACCATCTTCGCGGTGGCGGCGACCACGCTCGACCTCAAGGTTTCCCTGGAAGAGGGCGGCATCCTGGAAACCACCGGCGTGCGCGGCGCCGCGCCGGGGATCAAGCTGGATCTCAACGGGCACAGCCTGGAGGGCAATCTGACCGGCGCGCTGGCCGAACGGGTCGGCCGGCCGGTCTATATCGATACCGAGACGCTGGAACGCGACGTCGAGATCAAGGTGCAGCTTCCCGACGGCGTCCTCGACGTCCGCGCCTCGCGCAAGCGCCTCTACAGCCCGACCACCACCATTTTCGTGCTGTGGATGGTCGGCACCTCCCTGCTGCTGTTCGGCATCGCCACCATCTTCATGCGCAACCAGGTCCGCGCCGTGCGGCGCCTGGCGGCCGCCGTCGACAGCTTCGGCAAAGGCCGCGACGTGCCCTATTTCAAGCCGCAGGGCGCCGCCGAGGTCCGCCAGGCCGCCGCCGCCTTCGGACGGATGCAGGATCGCATCAAACTTCAGGTCCGCCAAAGAACCGAGATGCTGGCCGGCGTCTCCCACGACCTGAGGACGCCGCTCACCCGGATGAAGCTGGAACTGGCCATGGCCAAAGGCGAGGGCATCGCCGATCTCAAGGAAGACGTCGCCGACATGGAGCGGATGATCGAAGGCTATCTGGCCTTCGCCCGCGGCGAAGGCAGCGAAAAAAGCAGCGCCACGGACCTCGTCGCGCTGCTCGAAGACGTGGTCGGCAAGCTGCGGCGCGACGGCGGACAGATCGACCTGCATTGCGAAGAGGACCTGCTGCTGCCGCTGCGGCCGATGGCGATCGGCCGCTGCCTGACCAATCTGATCGGCAACGCGGTCCGTTATGCCCATCACGTCTCGGTCCGCGCCGGCCGCCGCGACGACGCGGTCGACGTCATCATCGACGACGACGGCCCGGGAATTCCGGCCGATCACCGGGAAGACGCCTTCAAGGCCTTCGTCCGCCTGGAGGGATCGCGCAATCCGAAGACCGGCGGCGTCGGTCTCGGGCTGACCATCGCGCGCGACGTGGCGCGTGTTCACGGCGGAGAGATCCAGCTCGAAGACAGTCCCCTCGGCGGCCTGCGGGTCCGCCTGCGCCTGCCCCTGTAGGGCGGCAAGTTCGTCTAATCACTTGCATAATGGCGCGTGCGTCCGCGAACCTCTCGGGCTATCCTGCCGGACGAACAGATCCCAAAAAGGCGTGACCATGGCGACCCGACCCAACAGTTCTCCAGCCAAATCCGAAGATCCCGACGTGCTTGCCAGGCGGGAGGTCACCCGCATGCTGAAGGGGCCGGTGGCGGAGCGGTTTCAGAGCCTGATCCCGCCGTTGGCCGGACATGCGGATCCTTACAAGACCATCATGGAATCGCCGGAACTGCTGGACGCCTGTTTCCGATTTTTCCGCCTGAAGCGCGAAGCCTTCGCCGATTTTCTCGTCGACGCCGACGGCAATCCGGTCAGCGACGAAACCGTGCGGCTGAAATGCGGACGTTCGATCAACGAGGTCATCGGCATGGCGGTCCGCACCGGAATGCGCAGCTATGCCGAGGGGCATTTCGGAGATCCGATCACGCCGCCGAAGGTCAAGACAGCGACACCGTCCGCGCCTCAACCCAAAAAAATATCACTGAAAAAGCGCTTCAAGCTGATCAACATCGAAAGCATCTCGAGCCTATTCAAACGAAATTATGGACAGCCGCGCGCATTATTGGGCGGGCAGACCAACTCCGGTCGATTCTATGCGTCGATCAAGGATAATCTCGACTATGAGTGGCAAGTAAAATTCTTTCCGATTTATGTCGAGATCCCGCCGCATGTCTTCGATCGCCTGGGCATCGGCATCACCCGCATGGACAGCGAACAGCGTTTGCAGCTTCTGGCCGAGATGGCCGTCACCGACATCAACAAAGCCGAAAACGCCATCAAGGACCCGGCCCTGTTTCGCGAAATGGTCGAGCACAACGTCCTGGCGTCCGCCACCGTCTCGCATCTGGGCGAGGAAGGCTTCGAGAGCGTGCACGGCGCCCTCGAACATCTCGACCCCCAGAAAAAATGGGATGTTCTGGCCAACAAGGATACGGCGCTCCGCCTCCACGAGGACAAGCGCATCACCAAGAACGATATCGCCGCCCTGGCCGATTATCTCGACATGCTGAACGAATATGCCTTGGATGCGATTTTCGACCTGAAGCTCAACCGCGACCAGATGCAGATGTTCCTCAAGACCGCCGAAGACAATCTGGGCCCCCGGATGTTCCTGGCTCTTTTCGGTCCGATCCAGACCGTCATGCCGGACGATCACGAAGAACAGCAAAAGATGCGGCGCTATCAGAATTTCACGCAGACCGCCCTGCGCAGCCTGGTCTCCGCCGTCAAGCAATTGGACGACGGCCTGCGCAAATCGGGCGGCGAGGGCTCCATCGAGGAATGCCTGGCAACCGTCTGCCGCACACGGCGGATCGACCTGGAAAAAGAGGTCAAGAAGCTGATCCCGAGTTCCCTGGGGGCGTAAGCGATAATCCGCGTCATGGCGCCGGCCGGCGGCCGCCCCGCCCTGGAAGAATAAGGAAAAAAAGTGGCACCGGCGTCCCCGCCGGTGTCCGCCGCTGGCGCGGCGGAGTCTTTTTCCACCGGCAGGGACGCCGGTGCCACTGAGTCTTTTCTCTTTAGAGCGGCCATTGAGGCCGCGACCAAGCGCGCGGAGGCGCGCGCCCGGCGAGGGACATCAAGAAAAGCCAGAGCGTGATGCCGATTTAAGGCATCGCGCTCTAGCCAGAGGCGCGGCAATCCAGGGGGGCGCTCGGTGACATTCCGGACACGGTCCCCGCATCCGTCCGCCTGGCCGGAAACGTCGAAAGCCGCCGCCGGACCGGGATCTTCCCGGTCCAACGACGGCTTTCCACGCTTTCAGCGGACCCTGCGGGGCTTGCCCCGGCCGGGTGAACGCGTCGGCTCTAGCGTTTGGTCTTGCCGATGCCGTCCTTGATCTCGTCGAGAACCTGGGTGAAGCGCTTGTTCAGCAGTTCGAAGGCCTCGCTGTTGGATTTGGCGATGATTTCGGACAATTCGCGCGAATTGGCCAAGGCCCGCTCGAAGGCGTCCTTGGCCAGCTCCGTCTGGCGGACGGCCTTCTCTTGCGGCGACCCGGTCTCCACCAGTTCCTTGGCGATGGTGGAACTTTCCTCGAGCGTTTGGCGCAGAATTTCCACCTGACGCTTGAAGACAGCCTGGACGCCTTCGAAGGCCAGCTTGTTGGCCTGGGTCAGGGCTTCGATATTCTTGCGCTGCGACGAAACGAGCGATTCGACATCGAGGCCGGGGACCTTGAAGTCCCCGACGAATTTGGAAATATCAAAATCGAAGATATTTTCGGGTTGCTTGGCCATGAGCGGCTCCTCCATTCGGAGACTGATTATTGATGCGGCTCGCCAGGGTAAAAGCGCCCCTCGGCAAGGTCAATCGAATCATTGCACCGCAACAAAAACTTACGCGCGATTGTCCTCCGCGGCACCACCGCCATAAGACGCGGAATTCCCTCCTCGGCACAGGAAGCTCGCGGCGCTTTCGGCCCGACGCAGGGAGCGGTCCAGCGTCGCCATGGTTCTGGCCATGTCCGGGGAATCGTCTTGCAGCCAGACCCGCAGGACGCTCAGATAGACGACGGCCAATCCTTTCGTCTTCAGCCGCCCCAGCGGCCCCGAGGCGCTGATCCCGGCGACCTCCAGCATCAGGGCCGCCGTCTGGAAGAGATGCGGCCCGCCGCACAGCAGCATCCAGGGATCCGCCGCGGAGCCTTTGACGATGGCGCGGACGGCCGCCTTGTGCGGCTGCATCGAATCGAAACGCCGCATCACCACGTCGAAGAGGCGATCGCGGGCTCGTTCTTCGCCGGCGGGAAGATCGCCTTTCCACAGGGCGTCGTCCAGCCGGTCGAGAAAGGCCTTGAGAATGGCCGTCTTGCCGTCGAACTGTTCATGCAGATCGGCCAGGCTCACCCCGGCGCCAATGGCGATATCGGCCAGGGAAATCGCATGCCAGCCGCGCTGGCCGGCCAACGCCAAAGTTGTGTCGATGATGATGGAGGAACGTTCCGATGTTGTTTTTCTTGCCATGACCCATTGCCCAATTGTTATCCGCAAGATCTGGGGTGGCCGCCGGAAATTGCCAACTCCGCCGCGCGGGATCGCAGGCTCCGATAGGGTCCGCTCATCCCTCCGTCGCGACGAGCGACAGCGCGGCGACGACGGAACGGTCTTCCATGAACAGATCGGCTCAGCCGGCCAATTCGTGCGATCGCCTGACGGCGGCGGCGACGGCTTCGGTCATCAGCCGTCCGACCCCGTCCGCCTCCTTCATCAGCACCTGCAGGGCGGCGAACGTCGTACCGCCGGGGCTGGTCACGTTCCGTCGCAGCTGCTCCGGACTTTCCGGAGACTGATGAAGCAGCTCTCCGGCGCCGACCACGGTTTCGCGGGCCAGGCGCGCCGCCAATTCGTCGGGCAGGCCCGCCGCGACGCCCGCCGCGGCAAGCACTTCGGCCAGCAGGAAAACATAAGCCGGACCGCTTCCCGACACCGCCGTGACGGCGTCCATCAGACTTTCGTCCTCGATCCAGGCGGTATCGCCGACGGCCGCCAGAAGATCGCCGCAGATTTCCCGCTGAACCGCCGTCGCCGCCGGATTGGCCACGATCACCGTCATCCCGCGGCGAACGGCGGCCGGCGTATTGGGCATGGCCCGCACCACGGCGGTGCCGCCGCCCAGCACCCGCGCGAAATAGGACAGGGGCTTGCCGGCGGCGATCGACAGGAAAACGGCGCCGGCAAACCGGGTGTAGGGCGGCAGCGCGCCGTCCATCATCTGCGGCTTGACCGCCAGCACCACCACATCCGGACGGAAAGCCTCGGGCAGCGCCGACGCCGCATCGACCACGCGAATGTGCGGCCGCGACGGATGCTTCGCTTCCTCGGGATCGACGACGACGATATCATGCGGCAGCAGACCGAGATCGAGCCAGCCATCCAGCAGGGCTCCCCCCATCTTGCCGCAACCGACCAGCAGAATTTGTGTCACGCTTCCCCAACCGTATCGAGCAAGGCGGCCGAAATGGCGTCCGGCGCCGACTTGCCGCCCCAAATGACGAACTGGAAAGCGGGATAGAAGCGCTCACACTCGCTGAGCGCGATATCCACCAGATCTTCGATCTGTTCCATGCTGGCCCCGCCAAGGCCCCGCAACAGCACGGCATGGCGGAACATCGGAACGCCCTCCTCGGTCCACAAGCCGAAGTGGCCAAGCCACATCCGCTCGTTCACCATGGCGAGAAGCTCATGGACGTGCGATTTCTTGGTTGCCTGAATTTTCATGTCGAAGGCGCAGGTGAAGTGCAAGGCGCCGATATCTTCGCGCCAGGCGAAATACAGGCTGTAGTCGCACCACTTCCCGGGAACTTCGACGGCCATCTCATCGTCGCTTCGCCGATCGAATGGCCAATCATTGGCTGTTACGAATTGCTCTACGAGATCAAGCGGATTGGCGGCCGCTTCTTCTTCCAACGTCGCCGAAAACGTCATGCCCGCGACCTCCTTTTACATGTCGTGGGTAGCGGCCAAGGCAGGGACCGAAGATGTTGTGTGCCCTGCCTAACATAGCACAAGCAGTAGCCTATAGGGCGATTCCTTCCAACGCAAGAAATAATCGCCCTCTTGTTCAGCATTGCTGTGGATAATTTGTCGAGAGTCACGAACAAGAAACAATGACACCAAAAAAAAATGTCAATACCAACAATCCACAGTTGATGTCACGCCGATTGTTCAGGTCCGTCGTTTTTCGGCTTGCGCGCCGGCTTGGCGGCCGACTCCGGCGCCGCCGATTTGAGAGCCGCCAATTCCGCCTCCAGGTTGTTCAACCTGGCGCTCAGCGTCTCCTGTTCGTCGCGCGCCTTGGCCGCCAGGGCCTGCACCGCCTCGAACTCCTCCTGGGTCACCAGCCGCAGATTGGCGGTGAAATGTTCGAGTTGCTGGCGAACCAATCCCTCGACCTCGGTCTTCAGACCGGTCAGGGCATTGAGGGCGCCGCCCGCCATTCTGGCAAGGTCATCGAGGAGTCGATTGTCGGTCTGCATGCGGGTCACCTTTGAGGATGGATCGTCATATTATGGGAATGGCCGCCGCAAGACGCAACGTTATACCGCCGCAAGTGCGGCGACGGCGCCGGAGGAAATCTCCAGTGCCTTGATAAATAAGGAATAAGTCATCCCCGCTCCGGCCATCCCCGCAAGGCGGAAGGAGAGATTGTTTTCCGCCCCCCTCGCCCTCCCGCCAGCGCGGGCCCCTCTCCCACGAAGAGGCCATCCCATGTTCACAACATCTTCATCTTTGCTGAAAAATGCTTTGCGAAGAGGGCGGGGCTGTCCCGCGTTCGTCCGTGTTGCTCGAATATCTTGTCCACGCTCCAGGCCATCGGGCAGGTTCCGAGAACGAAGCAATGGAAGCTTCGTGTGAAAAACGCCTCTTTCGTTTCGTCCCGGACCCTTCATGGAATTTCGAGGGCCGCCGGCAAACCCGCTCTTGTTTTGTCCGATATCCCGAGCGAGGGCCCTTGTTGCGGCCACGCCCTGCGCCTATAAAGAATTCGGTTTTCGGCGACATGGGAACGACTGATGTATTTCGTTACGGGGGGCGCCGGCTTTATCGGCTCCAATCTTCTGGCCGCTCTCGAGCAGCGCGGCGACGGACCGCTCGTCGTCTGCGACCGCCTGCACAACAACGACAAATGGCGCAACATCGGAAAACGCGAGCTCTCGGATATCGTTCATCCGGAACAGATGTTCGATTTCCTCGAGGCCAACAAGACGCGCATTCGCGCCGTTTTCCATATGGGCGCGATCTCGACCACCACCGAAACCAATGCCGATCTGATCGTCGCCAACAATTTCAATCTTTCCCTGGCCCTGTTTGCCTGGTGTACGCGCAATCAGGTGCGGATCGTCTACGCGTCCTCGGCCGCCACCTATGGCGACGGCCGGCAAGGCTTCGAAGACAGCGGCAACACGGCTGCCTTGTCGCTGCTGCAACCGCTCAACGCCTATGGCTGGAGCAAGCATCTGTTCGACCGCCGGGTCGCCCGCAAGATCGCCGAGGGCAAACCGATGCCGCCGCAATGGGCCGGCCTCAAGTTCTTCAACGTCTACGGGCCGAACGAATATCACAAGGGCGGCCAGCAGAGCGTGGTGGCGCAGATCTATCCGCATGCCGAGGCGGGAGCGCCGGCGCATCTGTTCCGCTCGCATCATCCCGACTATCCCGACGGCGGCCAGAAGCGCGATTTCATCTGGGTCGGGGATGTCGTCGACGTCATGATGTGGCTGCTCGACCATCCCGAGGTCACGGGGCTGTTCAATCTGGGCACCGGCAAGGCCAGGACCTTCGTCGACCTCGCCTCGACGGTCTATCGGGCCGCCGGCAGGGAACCCTCTATCAAATATGTCGATACTCCGATCGGCATCCGGGAAAACTACCAGTATTTCACCGAAGCGCGGATGGAGCGTCTGCGGGCAGCCGGCTATGCGAAACCCTTCACCACGCTGGAGGACGGCGTGACCGCCTATGTCACGCGCTATCTGGCCGGCAAGGACCGGTATCTGTAATGGCTCTGCCATTTCCCGCGATCGATCCGGCCGTCGTTCGCATCGGGCCCATCGCCATCCGCTGGTACGCCGTCGCTTATATCGTCGGCCTGATCGGCGGATGGAAATACACCCGCTGGCTGGTCGGCAAGCCGCCCTTCGCCATGACGGTCGAGCAGGTGGACGATTTTCTCGTCTGGGCGACCATGGGCGTGGTGCTGGGCGGCCGGCTGGGCTATGTGCTGTTTTACAATCCGCTCCATTATCTGGCCAACCCGCTGGACGTCCTGATGGTCTGGCAGGGCGGCATGTCCTTCCACGGCGGCGCGCTGGGGGTCCTTCTCGGCATCGTGCTGTTCTCCAGGCGCCATGGCCTGAAGCTGCTGGCGGTCGGCGACACCATCTGCACGGTGGTTCCCATGGGCCTGCTGTTCGGGCGCATCGCCAACTTCGTCAATGGGGAGCTGTTCGGCCGCCCGGCGCCCGAGGACCTGCCCTGGGCGATGGTCTTTCCGGGCGGGGGCCCGGTCCCGCGCCACCCCAGCCAGCTCTACGAAGCCGGCCTGGAAGGGCTGGTCCTGCTGATCGTCATGCATCTTCTGTGGCGCCGCCCGTCCCTGCGGCTGCGGTCCGGCTTCCTGTCCGGCGCCTTCCTGGCCGGGTATGGCCTGGCGCGCATCACCAGCGAATTCTTCCGTCAGCCGGATGTGCAGCTTGGTTTTCTGTGGGGCGGCGCCACCATGGGGCAGCTCCTTTCGCTGCCCCTGCTGATCGTCGGCGGCGTCCTGATGCTTCGAGCGAAACGCCCGGCATGACGGCCCTCGGAGATCTGCTGCGCGCCCGCATCGATGCCGAAGGGCCTCTCTCCGTGGCCGATTACATGGCCGCGTGCCTCGGCCATCCGCAATGGGGCTACTATCTGCGCAAGGATCCCCTGGGCGCGGCCGGCGACTTCATCACAGCGCCCGAAATCAGCCAGATGTTCGGGGAACTGCTGGGGTTATGGGCCACCGCCGTCTGGCAATCGATGGGACAGCCCCCGGAAATCGTCCTGGCCGAATTGGGACCCGGCCACGGGACCCTGATGGCCGACTTCCTGCGGGCGGCCGAGATGCTCCCGGCATTTCGGCGAGCCTTGCGCATCCATCTGATCGAAATCAGTCCGACCCTGCGCGCCGCTCAGCGCCATAAGCTCAAGGAGGCCCGCGCCGTCTGGCTCGACGACATTCGCCATCTGCCGGACGGGCCGCTGCTGCTGATCGCCAACGAATTCTTCGACGCCTTGCCGATCAGCCAATATGTCAGGAAGGGCGGCGGCTGGCATGAACGCCGCGTCGGCCTGGACCAGGACCGGCTCGCCTTCGCCGAGGGTCCTCCGGTCGATCTCGCCGGCCCGCCGGCCGAGGAGGGCGACATCTTCGAAATCAACAAACCGGGCCGCGATATCGCCCGCTGGCTGGGCCGCCGCCTGACCGATCAGGGCGGCGCCGCCCTGATCGTCGACTATGGCCACGCGGCCTCGGCCGTCGGCGATACGCTGCAGGCCGTAAGACGCCACCGCCCCGCCGCCATTTTTGACGATCCCGGAGATGCCGATTTGACCGCCCATGTCGATTTCCAGGCCCTGGCCGAGGCCGCCGAGCCGGCCACCGCGACCGAAGTGGTGTCGCAAGGCGCTTTTCTGCGATCCTTGGGCATCGAATTGCGCGCCGATAGACTTATATCCGCCACCCCCCAAAAGGCAGATATGGTCGCCAGTGCATGTCGGCGCTTGATCGAACCCTCAGGAATGGGCACCCTATTCAAAGTAAGGGCTTTAACCCATCCCGGGTTGCCCACTCCGCCAGGATTTATCCGTTGAATACGATGCATCCGGGAATGATCACCCTCTCCACCCTCAATGAAGTCCTGCGCATCCGGCATGGCTTCTTCACCCGCGAAGGCGGCGTCTCCGAAGGGATCTACGCCTCGCTCAACTGTGGCCTGGGCTCGGCGGACGACCCCGAACGAATCGTCGCCAACCGCAACCGGGCCCTCGCCCAACTCGATATCGATCCGCAATCGCTGGTGACCGTGCAGCAGCAGCATACCACCCGCGTCGTGGTGGTCGACGACAGTTGGACGCCCGAGACGCCGCAGGCCCCCGCCGACGCGATGGTCACCAATCGCGCCGGCATGGCGCTGGGGCTCCTGACGGCGGACTGTGCTCCGGTCCTGCTGGCCGATCCGCGCGCCAACATCATCGGAGCGGCGCACGCCGGTTGGCGCGGCGCCCTGGGCGGCGTTCTCGACAACACCGTCGCCGCAATGATCAAGCTGGGGGCCAAGGCGTCGCGCATCGCCGCCGCGGTCGGGCCCTGCATCGCGCACCGCTCCTACGAAGTCGGCCCGGAATTTCCGGGCCCCTTCCTGGCCGACGATCCGGACAATCATTTCTTTTTCGCTCCGGCCAACCGGGAAGGTCATTTCTATTTCGACCTGCCGGGCTATATCGCGCGCCGCCTGGCGAAGCTTTCGGTGATCGACGTCGCCCGCACGCCTTGCGACACCTTCCGGGAGGAGAGCCGCTTCTTCAGCTATCGGCGATCGGTCCTGAAAGGCGAAAAAGACTTCGGCCGCTCCCTGTCGGTCATCGTCTTGGAACGCTGAGAGGCCGATGTCGGTGAAAACCGGATGCTTATCGGTCGAATCGTTCCGCGCTTCGACCGATAAGCCGAATCCGGGCCGGGCCGGCCGCCGGGGAACGGCGGCCGGCCGTTTTTTCCGCCTGCTGCTGCTGGCCGGCCTGACGGCGGCATGCGGCCCCCTGCCGCGTCCTTTCGAACACCAGCGGGTCAGTCCCCTGCTCAGCGATCAACGGGCCCTGGCTCCCATCGCCGTCCAACGGATCGACGGGGCGCCCGGTCTTGCCGAGGCGGTGACGGCGGCGCTCAACCGCGAGGAGATCGCCGCCAGCATGACGGCCCCCGGCAGCGGCTTCCTGACCCTGTCGGGAAGTATCCGCGCCGAAAAAGGCGCGATCCAGCTGATCTGGCAAATCACCGATGGCGAGCATTCCATCGATGCGCTTCGCCAGCCTTTGGCGGCCGGCGCCCTCGATGCCGCCCATCGCGACGGCACGGCCGAAGCCGCCACGCGGATCATCATCCGGGCGCTGCGCGGCGACGATTCGGGCACGGCCGATCTCGAAGCGGCTCCGCATGTGGCCTTGCGCCAGGTCAAGGCGCCGCCGGATTTCGACGGCGGCAGCCTGGCGCGGGCCATGGCCCGCGCCCTTGCCCTGCAGGGACTGACCATCGTTTCCGATCATCCGTCCTTTCTCGTCGACGGAAATCTTCAAATCGGCCCGACCAGGGCCGGCCAAAATCTGCTCACCGTCGATTGGACGGTGCGGGACGCCGGCGGACGGGAATTGGGGACCGTCTCGCAAGGCAGCCCCGTCGCCCATGAACGATTGCAGGAAGCGCCGCGAGACCTGGCGCGCGACATCGCCGACGCCGGGGCGGGCGGCATCGCGGAGGTCATCCGCAAACAAGCGGATCGGCCGCCCCCGGAGGCTCGTTGAGGCCGTGCCGGCAGCCGACGTCCGTATGCAGTCAGGACAGAGCAGCCGCGCGCCGAGGCGGCGGGCCGGCCAAGGCGAATGCCGTTTACATCGGCAGGACCGGCTGTTACAGTCCGCCGCACCGCACGGATCGTGATGTTTCTTCGCAATTACTTCGGTAAAGCCCGCAGGGTCTCTCCATGAAAATTCTCGCCTGCAACAGCAACCGGCCGCTCGCCGAAGCTATTTCCAGCTATCTCAATCTGGCGCTCACCTCGGCCAGTATCCGGCGGTTCTCCGACATGGAGGTCTTCGTCGAGATCCATGAAAACGTTCGTGGCGAAGACGTTTTCGTGGTGCAGTCCACCTGTTTCCCGACCAATGACAATCTGATGGAATTGCTGGTGACCCTGGACGCCCTGCGGCGCGGGTCGGCCCGGCGCATCACCGCCGTCGTTCCTTATTTCGGCTATGCCCGCCAGGATCGCAAATCGGGTCCGAGAACGCCGATTTCCGCCAAACTGGTGGCCAATCTGATCACCACGGCGGGGGCCGACCGCGTGGTGACGCTGGATCTTCATTCCGGCCAGATCCAGGGCTTCTTCGATATTCCCCTCGACAATCTTTATGCCGCCCCGGTGTTCACCAACGACATCACCCATCATTTCCAGGGCGACGACCTGATGATCGTTTCGCCCGATGTCGGCGGCGTGGTGCGCGCCCGCGCCATCGCCCGGCGCATCGATGCCGATCTCGCCATCATCGACAAGCGCCGCGAACGCGCCGGCGTGTCGGAAGTGATGAATATCATCGGCGACGTCGACGGACGGCGCTGCATCCTGATCGACGATATCGTCGATTCGGCCGGCACGCTGTGCAACGCCGCCGAAGCCCTGATCAAGGCCGGCGCCACGTCGGTTTCCGCTTATGTCACCCATGGCGTGTTGTCGGGCGGGGCGGTGGCCCGGGTGACCAATTCGCCGCTCGAGGCCCTGGTGACCACCGATTCGATCCCGGCGACCGAAGCCGTCAAGCAGGCCCACAACATCCGCCAGATCTCCATCGCCCCCCTGATGGCCGAAAGCATCCAACGCATCAGCGAAGAGCGTTCGGTCTCCAGTCTGTTCGATTAGAGCGGTTTGCGACCAAACGGGATCAATCCCTGTACCCTCGTCCCGGCGAAAAAGCTTGTGAAGCAAGGGAAAGTGGCACCGGCGTCCCTGCCGGTGTCCGCCGCCTTGCGGCGGAAACGTTCCCGTCAAGATCGATCCCCTCG
>JAATGN010000357.1 GCA_015654615.1 Rhodospirillales bacterium | reverse complement strand
TGCA
Source organism: Rhodospirillales bacterium (assembly GCA_015654615.1). Classification (GTDB taxonomy): domain Bacteria; phylum Pseudomonadota; class Alphaproteobacteria; order Rhodospirillales; family Magnetospirillaceae; genus Telmatospirillum. The sequence goes on along the minus strand of JAATGN010000357.1, from coordinate 27,672 downwards.
GGCGTCGCTCGATCTCGACCTGCAGATCGAGGCGGAAGGCTGTCCCGACAAGGCCGCTTTCATGGACATCGTCCGCAACGGCGGCCTGAAGGCGGCGCTGGAATGGCGCGATCGGAGGTTTGGCGATGACTAGACTGCTGGCCCAAGCGCTGCGCGGCGGCTGGGAGGATCTGGGCCGGCGCCTGTCGATCGTCGACGGGGCCGAGGCGTGGAGCGGCAGCATGCTGCTGGATCGGGCCGAAGCGATCGGCGCGGCGCTGGCGTCGGAAAATCTGTCCGCCGACGAACCGGCGATCGTCCTGCTGTCCAATCGGGCGGCCGATTTCGCGGCCTTTTTGGCGGTATGGGAGCGGGGCGGCGTGGTGGTGCCGGTTCATCGGTCGAGTCCGCCGCCGGTGCTCGACCAGCTTTTGGCGATCACCGGCAGCCGGTTTCTGGTCGACGGCCTGGGCGAGGACCGGTGGCCGCCGGCGGCCTCGACGATCGACGCGGTGTCCCGGCGGTCCACCGTCCTGGTCCTGTCCCCGCCGCCCCCCTCGGCGCCCGATCCGCTGCTGCGCGACGCCGCCGTGGTGGTCTTCACCTCGGGGTCGACGGGACAGCCCAAAGGCGTGGTGCTGTCGCACCGCGCCCTGCACCGGAAGCTGGCCAACAATGCCGATATCCTGGCCTTCGACCATCAGGCGCGGACGCAACTGGTGCTGCAGATCACCTTCAGCTTCGGTCTGTGGCTGTCGCTGCTGACCGTGACCCGGGGCGCCACGCTGCTGCTCAAGCAGAAATTCGTGCTCGACGATATCCTGGGCAGTCTGGCCGAGGACGATATCACGCGCACGGCCTGGGTCCCGACCATGCTGCGCACCCTGGTCGCCGCCCGCGACGAGCCCGCCGTCGAACGGCAGCTCGCGGCGATCCGGCGCAAGCGGCGCCTCCACCATCTCTACACCGGCGGCGAGGTCTATTCCGCCAGCCTGGCGGCGGCGGTGGCCGAGGCGCTGCCGCATACGGGGGTCTTCAATATCTTCGGTTTGACCGAAACCGGCACCTCCGATTTCGTGCTGCGGCCCGAGGATATCCTGGTCCACCCCGGCACGATCGGCCGCCCGGCCCCCGACGTCGCCTTCCGCATCGTCGATCAGGACAATCGCCCGGTCCCGCCGGGCGCCGCCGGCGAATTGCAGATCCGCACGGCGACGATGATGACCGGTTATCTGGGCCGGCCGGACCTGACCCGGGCCGCTTTCGCCGACGGCTATTTCCGCACCGGCGACCTGGCCCGCCAGCAGGCCGGCGTCGTCGAGGTGGTCGGACGGGCCAAGGAGGTGATTTCGCGCGGCGGCAACAAGGTCTATCCGCAGGAGGTGGAACAGGCGCTGCAGACGCATCCCGACATCGCGGCGGCCCTGGCCACCGGCGTTCCCGACGAACGCCTGGGGGAACGCATCCACGTGGCCGTCGTCCTCAAGGCGGGACGCGCGGTCGATGCCGCCGCCCTGCTGGCCTGGACGGCGCAACGGCTCGACAAGTTCAAATTGCCCGACGCCATTCATCTGCTCGGCGCCTTGCCGGTCGGCCGGACCGGAAAAACCGACCGCGGAGTGCTGCGGACGCTCGCCCTCGAAGGACGCCTGGGATAACTCCCCGCGAACGGCGTGGATTGCTTTTTCCCCCGCCGTCCTTGCTTCGCTGCGCTCGCAATGACGGCGGATTTGCCGATCCCTGGGCACCCATGCCAATTTTACTTAATTAAAAAGTTATTTATATAATAAGTATATAAAAGCGATGGTTTATATGTAGAATGCGTCTCCACGATGTCGCGAGGAGATGATTCGATGTTGCGAAAATGGGTCCCCGTCATGGCCGCGATCGGGCTGCTTTTGGGAACGGCCGCCGCCGCGCAGGCCAATCAGGCTTTGAAAGTCGGCGTTTCGGCCGGACCTTACGCGGAAATCCTCGACTATGTCGCGGAGTTGGGGAAAAAGCGGGGCCTCGACATCAAGGTGGTCGAGTTCAACGAATATACCCTGCCCAATGCCGCGCTGGCGGCCGACGACCTGGATCTCAACGTCTATCAGCACCAGCAGTGGCTGGACAATCAGGTGGCGACGCGCGGCTACGACATCGTGTCGATCGCCAAGGCCATCATCGTGCCGTTGGCCGCCTATTCGAAGAAGATCGCCAGTCCATCGGACATCGAGGACGGGGCCACCACCGCCATCCCCAACGATCCGGCCAACGGCGCCCGCAGCCTGCAGTTGCTGCAAAAGGCCGGATTGATCGTGCTCAAGCCCGGCGTCGGAGCCAAGGCCACGCAGGCCGACATCACCGCCAATCCGAAGCATTTGAAGATCAAGGAACTCGACGCCGGACAGTTGCCGCGCGCCTTGGACGACGTCGACTTCGCGGTGATCAATCTGAACTATGCCGTCGTTGCCGGGCTGGATCCCAAAAAAGCCCTGTTCATCGAAAGCGGCGATACCGACTGGAATCTGGTGATCGCCACCCGCGCCAAGAACAGGGACAATCCGACGATCCAGCGTTTCGTCGCACTCTACCGCTCGCCCGAGGTCAAGGAGTTCATTCTCAAGCGCTTCGACGGCACCATTCTGACCACCTGGTGAGGAATCGGCGCCTGGTCGCCTGGCCGCCCGCAGCGTCGCGACGTCCTCCGCGGCGCTCGTCGAGGGCGTGGCCGACCGGCTGAACGGATAGGCCGGCTGAACGGATAGGCCGGCTGAACGGATAGGCCGGACGGCGGAGCGAAATCGCGCCGCCGTCCGGCCTCGTTTTCCGCGCACTTCCGGCGCGACGGACTCGCCGGGTCGGGGACGAAACAAAAGATGCGTTCGTCCCGGATCCTTCGGGATATGATGGCATGAGAGTGGTCCTGTTCTTTTGCCGGATAAAAATGCGGATGAAAATGTGCATCGGACGTTTCCTGGCGGCCGCCGCCTTGTCGCTGTTTCTGGGATCCCCCCACGCCGCTGGAGCCGCCGAGGCGGCGCCCTCCTTCTGGAACAAGGTTTGCGACAAGGGGGCGGACGGAAAAGGGGCCTGCGCCATCGAGCAATTCGCTCTCGCCATGCCGCAAAAGACCGTGATGGCGCATATCCGCTTCGCGCGGACGGAAAAGCCGGATCAGATGAGAATGACGCTGGTGGCGCCCTTGGGCGTCCTGTTGGCGCCCGGACTGACCCTGAGCGTCGATGGTTCGCCGCCGATCGGCCTGCCGTTCGAGCGTTGTTCCGCCCAGGGCTGCGGCGTCTCGGCGGTCCTGGACAAAAGCGCCCTGACGAAATTCTTCCAAGGCAAGACCCTGGTGGTCCGCTACACCGTGTCCGGACAGGCGGGGGTCGACGTTCCCATCAAGCTGGACGGTCTGGCCGGCGCCTTGCAATCCTTGCCGAACTAGGCGTCCCATCATGGCTCGCAAGCCCAGCGCTCCCGCCCCTTCCCAGGATCTCAGCATCGAAGAGGCCCTCGGTCGCGCCTATGCCCACTGGAACGCCGGGCAGGCCGATCAGGCGGAACTGTTCTGCCAGCGCGTGCTCGCCGTCTGGCCCGGACAAGCCGACGCCCTGCATTTGCTGGGGGTGATGGCGCATGCCTACGGCAATCTGGATCTGGCGCTGCAGCATCTGCGCAAGGCCTGCCAGGCGCCGCGCGCGCCGGCCGTCTATTTCAGCAATCTCGCCGAAATGTGCCGGCAGAAAGGACTGCTGGCCGAGGGCGAGCAGGCGGGACGGCGCGCCGTCGGCCTCGACGCCAATCTGGTGGCGGGCTGGAACAACCTGGGAATCATCCTGCAAGAGGCCGGCAAGCTCGAGGAAAGCCTGTCCTGCCTCGAACGGGTGGCGTCCCTGCAGCCCGAGTCCCCCGAGGCCCATAACAATCTGGCCAATACCTGCAAACGGTTGGGACGGCTGGACCGGGCGGAAGTCCATTACAACAAGGCCCTGTCGCTGCATCCGAATTATGCCGAGGCCCACAGCAATCTCGCCAATTTGCTGAACGAGCGGGGCCGCGTCGACCAGGCGGCCGAAGAGGCGCGGCTCGCCGTGGATCTCAATCCGCGCATGGCCGATGCCTATATCAATCTGGCCGCGGTGGAGACCGCGCGCGGCCGCGACGGGGAGGCCCTGCGCTGGCTCGACGCCTTGCTGGCCTTCGCGCCGCTGCATGCCGGCGGACTGGCCGCCCGCGCCCAGGCGTTGCGGCGCCTGGATCGGCTGGACGAGGCGTTGACGCCGGCCAAACGCGCGGTCGAGGTCGCGCCGGAAAGCGCCGACGCCCACAACAGCTTCGGCCTGATCCTCCAGGCGGCCGGGCGTTTCGACGAGGCGCTGGACGCCTTCGAGCGGGCCTTCTCGCTGCCCGGCCTGGCGGCGGAGAACGCGCTGGTCAACCGCGCCATCCTGTTCATGGAGGTCGGGCGCAAGGACGAGGCGCGCGCCGCCTTCGAGCGGGCCCTGGAGGCCTTTCCGCGTTCGGCCCAGGCCTGGTTCAATCAGGCCGACCTCAAGGTCTTCCGGCAGGACGATCCCGACATCGAACGCATCGCCGCCCTGTTGCGCGAAGAGGGGGCCCATTCCTTCGCCGACCGCATGGCGCTGCACTTCACCCTGGGCAAGGCCTATCTCGACAGCGGAAACTCGGATCTGGCGTTCCGCCACCTGGATGAAGGCAATCGCATGAAGCGTTCCACCTTCACCTTCGATTCCGAAGCCACCGGCCAATGGATGCGCCGGATCGCCGAAAGCTTTTCGCCGGCCCTGCTGAAGACCGGCAAGGGCGCCGGAGAGCCGTCCTCCCTGCCGGTGTTCGTGGTCGGCATTCCCCGCTCCGGGACCACGTTGGTCGAACAGATCCTGGCCTCCCATCCCCAGGTGCATGGGGCCGGAGAACTGTCCTATCTGCAGCGTCTCGTCGACGGGATCGGCGCCTATCCGGCGGATGTCAAGGCGCTGGACAAGAATGCCCTGCGCCGGCTCGGCCGCGACTATCTCGCCCGTGTCGCCCCGTTGGGCCAGGGCAAGCGCCATGTGGTGGACAAGATGCCGGCCAATTTCCTGCACATCGGGCTGATCCGCCTGATCCTGCCCGATGCCCGCATCATCCATTGCCGCCGCGATCCGGTGGATACCTGCCTGTCCTGCTACACCAAGCTGTTCACCGCCGAGCAGCTGTTCGCCTACGATATGACCGAGTTGGGCCGCTTCCATCGCGATTATCAGGCTTTGATGGCGCACTGGCGCGCGGTGCTGCCCAAAAATCGTTTCATCGAGGTCGATTACGAGGCGGTGGTCGCGGACGTCGAAGGCGAAGCCCGGCGTCTGATCGCCTTTCTCGGGTTGACCTGGGACGATGCCTGCGTGCGGTTCCACGAGACTCGCCGGACGATCCGGACGGCCAGCCTCAATCAGGTCCGCCAGCCCATCTACAAGACCTCGGCGGGCCGCTGGAAGGCCCACGCCCGTCATCTGCAGCCGTTGCTGGCGGCGTTGGGCATGGACGACGTCCGGTGATCGCGGCCGTTCGGGACCGTCCGCGGTGAAGGCCGCGGCCGTCTTCCTGCTGCTGGTCCCGCTGCTGGCGGCTTGCGCATCGTCGCGGCAAACCGTGGGACCGGATCTTGTCCGGACGGCGGGATGGCGGTGGGAGGTGCTGCCGGCAGGGACGTTCGACCTTGCCGTGGCGTCGCCGCCGGGCGCGGCCGGCGGCGACATCGTGGCCATCTATCTGGAGGGCGATGGTTTCGCCTATGTCCAGCCGCGCCAGCCGTCGTCCGATCCGACGCCGACCGATCCCGTGGCACTTCGTCTGGCCCTGTCGCATCCGGGACATGCGGCGGCGGCGTGGATCGGCCGTCCTTGCCAATATACCCTGCCGGATCACGGACGGAATTGCGCATCGCCTTTCTGGACGGTGCGCCGTTATGCGCCCGAGGTGGTCGACGCCATGGGGGCGGCCGTCGATGCGGTGAAACGACGGGCCGGGGCGACGCGGGTGATTCTGGTAGGCTATTCGGGGGGCGGGGCCCTGGCGGTCCTGCTGGCGGCGCGGCGCACCGACGTCGCCGCCGTCGTCACCGTCGTCGCCGACCTCGATCTCGACTATTGGACCCGGCGCGACGGCCTGTCGCCGCTGGCCGGATCGCTGGATCCGGCGCAGGCGGCGGCGGCGCTGGGCGCCGTGGCGCAGATTCATTTCACCGGCGGCAAGGATGTCGCGGTCGGAACCGATGTCGTGGCCGCCTACATGCGGCGTCTGCCGCAGGGAACGCCGGCCCGAATGGTGGAGATCGCCGGCTTCACGCACGGTTGCTGCTGGGCGCGGGACTGGGCCGGCCTGAGCGCCGACGTCGTGCCGGGCTGGTGAGGGACCCCGTCCGCCGCGCCGCGCCGGCCCCGCCCGAACGTCTTTGCCGATCCGGTCAGGACCGGCCCCGGTGACCGAGGCCGGCCGCCATGACGGCGCCGGCGACGTGGCAGACGGCGATCGACAGCAGCGTGATCGAGAAGGCGTGGATGACGGCGGCGGGATCGGTCCGCGTGCCGAGCAGGGTATAGAACAAGCCGCCCAGCACCGCGACGCCGACGGCGGCGCTGACCTGCAGGGTCGAGTTCACCATGCCGCCGACCAGGCCGGCGCGATGCGGCTCGACCCGTTCGACGACGACCCGCACCATGGTCGGGATCGACATCCCCATGCCGAGGCCGATCAGCAGCAGGGCCGGGCCCATCAGGGCGATCGGCGGGATCATTCCGGCCGGGGTCAGGGCGGCGACCCGGGAGGTGGCGACCAGCCCCGTCGCCGAAAGCACGAACCCCAGCGAGGAGGACGCCGCACCCAGCCGCCGGCCGATCATCGGGCTGCCGGTCGAGCCGAGCAGGAAGCCGACCGAGAACGGCAGAATCGCCAGGCCGGCCTGAAGCGCCGTCCGTCCGAGCGCCGCCTGCAGATAGATCGAGAAGGTGAGAAAGAACGCCGCCAGCGCGTAAAGCGTCGCGATCGCCCCCAGGCCCCTCAGCAGCCCGGGCGACTGGAAGACCTCGATCGGAACCAGCGGTTCGCCGCCCATCTTCGCCAGGCCGATCTCGTAGCGCCGGAACATTTCGGCGAAGAGCGGCGAGGTCAGCAGCATGACGATCGACCACAGGGGCCAGCCATGTTCGCGCCCTTCGATCAGCGGCAGGACGAAGGCGGTGAGCGTCGCCGCCGAGAGGACGACGCCGCCGAAATCGAGCCGCGGCCGATGTCCGCCGCGCGTCTCGCGCAGCAGCGGGATGGCGGTCGCGAAGGCGGCGATGGAAATGGGAAGGTTGATCAGGAAAATCAGCCGCCAGCCGAGCCCGCCGAGGTCGGCGCCGACCAGGGCGCCGCCCAGCAGTTGCCCGGCGATCGACGACAGGCCGAGCGTGACGCCGTAAATGCTCAAGGCGAGGCCGCGTTCATGCGGCGGGAACAGGGCATGGATCGAGGCCAGGGCCTGCGGCGCCATGGCCGCCGCCGCCAGGGCCTGCAGCAACCGGCCCATGATCAGGGAGGTGGGCGACCAGGCGAGGCCGCACAGCGCCGAGGCCAGCGCGAAGCCGGACAGGCCGATCAGGAAGATCTGCTTGCGGCCGAAAATGTCGCCGAGCCGGCCGCCGGTGATCAGGAAAACCGCATAGACCACCGCATAGCCGGAGATGACGAATTGCACCTCGGCCGGATCGGCGCCCAGGCCGGCGGTGATCGAGGGCATGGCGACATTGACGATGAAAAAGTCGAGGGGAGCCAGGAACGCTCCGGTCAGCAGCACCGCAAGCGCCGCCCAGCGGCGGGGGTCGAGCGTCTCGGTTCCGGTGCCGCTCCCGGCCTGGGCCAAAGCCATCGTCATCTCTTCCGTCCTTTTCATTTCTAGAACAATCAGTTCCTAATTAGCCCGTCGTCCACCCCGCAAATGGGGAGGGATGGCCTTCAATCCAAGATCCGCAGCGTCAGATCGACCACTTCCGCCGTTTCGCTTTCGCTGGGGCCGGTCTTGCCGAGCACGCGAAGCCCTTGGATGGTGCAAAGCAGCACCCGGGCGATCGCCCGTTCGTCATAGTCGCGCCGGATCTCGCCCGAGGCCTGGCCCCGGATCACGGCGGCGGCGAACAGATCCTGCATCCGCCGGAACATCCGGGTGATCAGGCTGCTGACCTCGGCGTCCTCCGGCATCAGTTCCATGGCCGACGCCGTCAGCAGGCAGCCCTGCCGGCCTTTCCCTTCCGCGGCGCGCCGCGCATAGCCCATCAGGGTCTCGCGGATCGCCGCGCGGGCCGAACCCGGCTGGGACAGCGTCTCGCCGACGCGCTGCAGCGAGCCGGCGGTATAATGGTCGAGAGCGGCCAGGAACAGCGAGCGTTTGTCGTGGAAGGCCTTGTAGAGGCTGCCGCGGGCCAAGCCGGTGCCTTCCGTCAGGTCCTGGACCGAGGTGCCATGATAGCCGTGCTGGCGGAACACCTCGATGGCGTCGCGCACGGCCTCGTCGATGTCGAATTCGCGCGGACGCCCGGGTCCGGGATGATCTGGCGATGGAACGAGCTTTGGCGTTTGCATGCTCTTATTATGGAACTGAACGTTTCTGAATTCAAGGGGGGGCCTGAACATCGCGCCTCGGCGCCTTCGGCCGGACGGCGATGTTTCAGGTCCGGCCGGGCCGATGAAGCGGCACTTCGGTGCCGCCCAGGAAGCGCTTCAAGACGCCGATCAGGCGGTCGTGTCCGGCCTGGACGACCTGCGGCGGGGTGGCGGGATTGCCCTGGACGATCAGGAAAACGTCGGTGGTCGCCGGCGTGACCTTGGTTTTCTCGACCTGGCGGACCTCGAGGCGGCAGATCACCGCGCCGCCGTCGTCGACATAGGCATATTCGCCGGGCCGCACCGGTTCGGGTTCGGCGGCGCCGACCGGATGGAAGTCTTCGGTCCCGGTGGTCAGGCGGAGCGAAATATCGCCGTCGATCCGGGCGACGTCATGGGCGCCGAGGGCGAGGCCGGTTTCCAGCGACACCGCGTTGTAGAGATCGACCAGCGGTCCGATCCGCGGGATGTCGCCGCGTTTGCCGACATAGCGGATCAGGGTTTCCGGCGCCGAGAACAGTTTTCGGGTCGGTACCTCGAACGCCTGGTGCAGGGTGCGAAAGCCGGCCAGGACGGGATCGGCGGCGATCTGCCCGGGTTCGGCGCGCGATCGCGCCGCCGCCACCGCCTGATCGACGAAGGCGCCGATGGCCGCCGCATCGGCGCCTTGCTGATCGACCCCGAGAAGCAGGCAATAGCATCCGTCGACGCCCCGCGCCGCCACCTCCGGCGCCAGGTGGAAGCGCGGGGCCGTCCGCATCTCAGGCGCTCCGGTAGAGCTTGGTCAGGACGAACTCGCGATGACCGAGCACCTCGGCGGCGGTCAGCCGGCCGTTGGCGGTGCGAAGCGCGATGTCGATCAAGGCATCGCCGGCGGCGTCCAGGGTCAGTTCGCGGCGCAGAATGCCGGAGACGTCGAGATCGATATGCTCGCCCATGGTGCGGACCGTCCGCGGATTGGCGGTCAGTTTCACCACCGGTTCGATGGGATTGCCGATGACATTGCCCTGGCCGGTGGGGAAAAGATGGACGACGAAACCGGCCGCCGCCTGCAAGGTGACGCATTCGGCCGCCGCCGAGGAGGTGTCCATGAAATAGAGGCCGGGGCCCTTGCCGGGCGCCTCGCCGGGTTCCAGGACGTCGATGAAACGGGCCTTTTTGCCGATATTCTACAGATTGCCGAAGGCTTTTTCCTCGATGGTGGTCAATCCGCCTTCGATATTGCCCTTGGTCGGCTGGCTTTCCGACAGGTCGTTGGTCTTGTTGGCCAGGATGAAGTCGTTGTAATCCGTCCAGGTCTTGAGGAATTTGGCCGCCACCTCGGGCGAGGCGGCGCGGGTGGCGCAGACTTTTTCGGCGCCGGTCAGTTCGGAGGATTCACCGAAACAGGTGGTGGCGCCCAGGGCGTCCAGCTTGTCGATGAAATTGCCCACCGTCGGGTTGGAGGCCAGGCCCGAGGTGGTGTCGGATTCCCCGCATTTCACCGAGACCCAAAGCTCGTTGATCGGGGCTTCCTCGCGGGTCTTCTCGCTGGCCCAGTGGACATAATCCTTGGCCTGGCGGGAGGCGGCGGCGATGGTGGCGATATCGCCGTGGCCTTCGATGGCGAAGCCGCTGACCGGCTTGCCGGTCTTGGCGATGCCGTCGACCACCCGCTTGGTCCAGCCGGGCTCGATGCCGATGACCACGACGGCGGCGACATTGGGGTTGGCCCCGGTGCCGATCAGGGTGCGGAAATGCAGCTCGAGGTCGGCGCCGAATTGCAGGCGGCCGTAAGGATGGGGAATGGCCAGGCTGCCCTTGATATTGTTGGCGACGGCCTCGGACGCGGCATTCGACAGATCGTCGAGCGGCAGGATGATCACATGGTTGCGGACGCCGACCCGGCCGTTCTCGCGGCGGTATCCCCGGAAACTCTTGCTCATTTTACCACCGCTTGGTCTTGAGATTGTGGACATGGACATGCCGGCCCTGTTCGACGGCGGCGACCGTGCGGCCGATGTCCTGGCCGTATTTCAGCACGGTTTCGTCGGTGCCGAGGTTGCGCAGCGCGATCTTGTGGCCCAGGGGAATCGCATCCTTGGCCAGAAGAGTGATGGTGGCGTCGGCCTCCATCACCCAGCCGGTCAGCGTGCGGCCGGCTTCGATGGTTTCGACCACGGCGACGCCGACGCTGTCCTCCGGGTCATGGACGATGAAATCGGGACTGCTCATATCAGATGCTCTCCTTTCGAATCGGTCGCGGCGCGCCGTTCGAGTTCGTCGCGCAAATCGGATGGGATTTCGATTCCCCGTTGTTCGGCGCTGGCCCGGGCGGCGAGGCGGCGCTGGCCGGGCAGGCGCACGCCGGGCTGGGCGAGGATGGCCGCGGCCAGCACTTCGAGGCGATCGCCGAAGCCGGGGCCGCCGAGGCGTGCGGGGTCCAGGAAAAGGAACAGTTGGCCGATGCCCGGCGGCGGTCCCTCGGCATCCAGGACCGAACTGGCCTCGAAGCCGAAGTTGGCGCCGACGAGGCCGGCGGCCAGCACCTCGACCATCAGGGCCAGGGCCGCCCCCTTGGCGCCGCCCAGGGGCAGCATGGTGCCGGCCAGGGCGGCGCCGGCGTCGGTGGTCGGCCGCCCTTCGGCGTCCAGCGCCCAGCCTTCGGGAATGGGTTCGCCCTTGCGCCGGGCGACCATGATCTTGCCGCGCGCCACCGTGCTGACCGACAGATCGATCACCAGCGGCGGCGCCGAACGGCGCGGCGCGGCGAAGGCGATGGGATTGGTGCCGAACACCGCGGTGCGTCCGCCCCAGGGGGCGATGCCGGCCGGCGTATTGGCGAAGGCCAGAGCCACCAGCCCGTGCGCGGCCGCGGCCTCGACATGGTGGCCCGCCACGCCGGCGTGATGCGAGCGGCGGATCGCCACCGCGGCAAGGCCGGCCTCGGCGGCGATGCGGCGGCCCTCCTCGATGGCGAGCGCGATGGCCGGAAAGGCGAAGCCGTCGCCGGCGTCGATGCGCACCGTGGCGGCGGCGGTGCGCTCGGCCTTCGGATGGGCGAAGCCGTCGACCTTGCCGACCAGCGCCTGCGCGGCATAGACCGGCAGGCGGGCCAGGCCGTGGGACGCCAAGCCGTCGGCGTCGGCGGCGACCAGGGCGCGGGCGACCGTGGCGGCATTGTCGGGGTCCACCCGCGAGGCGGCGAGGACGCGGCGGGCGAGATCTTCGGCCTGCATGAGCGAGAGAGTGGTCACGGACGGCACCATGGAAATTTCCCTCGCCTCTTGTGAGTTGACCGATCGACAGCAAAAACGTCATTGCGCGTTCCGCACCGACCGAGGTCGACCCTCCTGGGTGAAAATGCCGTCACTGCGAGCGCAGCGAAGCAGTCCAGGACAGCCCGGCACTCTGGATTGCCGCGTCGCTTCGCTCCTCGCAATGACGGCGTTTTCTGTCTAGCGCCAGCGAAGCAATCCAGAATCCCGCCGTGCTGGATTGCTTCGACTGAAGGCTCGCAATGACGTGATTTATGATGACGTCCCATTGTGGGAACGGAGATGACGGTGGTCACCGCAGCATTCCCCATTTCCGTACGGTGTGCCGTTCGATGGTGCGGAAGATCAGCACGTCGACCAGCAGGCCGATGATGATGACGGTGCCCAGCCCGGCGAAGACGTTGGCGGTTTCCAGGCGGTTCTTGTTCTCGAAGATGTACCAGCCCAGGCCGCCCGAGCGCGAACTGACGCCGAAGACCAGTTCGGCGGCGATCAGGGTGCGCCAGGCGAAGGCCCAGCCCACCTTGAGGCCGGTGAGGATGGCCGGAAAGGCGGCCGGGATGAGGATGCCGGTGATGAAGGGCAGGCCCCTCAGTCCGGCATTGCGCCCGGCCATCCGCAGGATGTCGCTGACGCCGGAGAAGCCGGCGTGGGCGTTGAGGGCGAGCGGCCAGAGCACCGCATGGACCATGACGAACAGGATCGAGGGCGTTCCCAGGCCGAACCACAGCAGGGCCAGGGGCAGCAGGGCGATGGCCGGCAAGGGATTGAACATGGCGGTCAGGGTCGACAGCAGATCGTCGCCCAGCTGGGTCAGCATGGCGAAACCGGCCAAAAGGGCGGCGACGGCGACGGCGACGGCGTAGCCCATGCACAGAACCTGCAAGGAGTTGCCCGTCTTGACCAGCAGAACGCCGGACAGCATGTCGGCCCAGAAGGCGCTCGCCGTCTCGCTGAAAGTGGGGAACATCAGGGGATTGTCGGCCCACGTCGCATAGCCTTGCCAGACCGCGGCCAGGGCGACGAGGATCAGCAGGCGGCGCACCACGGCTTGCGCGAACAGCCGGTGCCACCATGGCAGGGGACGTTCCACCACCGCCCATTCGGGCGACGGCCGACCGAAGAGGGACTCGGTCGCGAGGTTCTGGCTCATCAGATGCCGGCTCCTTCCTGCACGATGTTTTCGCCGAACAGCATCTGGTGGATCTGGTCGCGCAAGGTCCGGAACTCCTCGGGCAGGACATGGCCGTCGGCCCCCCGCTTGGTTTCCAGCAGGGCCTGGACGCGGCCGGGATGCGGCGACAGCACGAGGATGCGGTTGCCCAGCAGGATGGCCTCCTCGATGGAATGGGTGACGAAGACGATGGTGCAATGCACCTGCTGCCAGAGGGCCAGCAATTCGTCCTGCATCTTGCGCCGGGTCAGGGCGTCGAGCGAGGCGAAGGGTTCGTCCATCAGCAGGATGTCGGGTTCCATCGCCATGGCCCGGGCGATGGCGACGCGCTGCTTCATGCCGCCCGAAAGCTGGTGCGGATAGCTGTCGGCGAATTTGCCGAGATTGACCAGGCCGATATAGTGGTCGGCCCGCTCCAAGGCCTGCGCCCGGCCGAATTTGCGGCTGGAGACCATCGGAAAGGCGACATTGGCCCGCACCGTCTTCCAGGGCAGCAGCTGGTCGAATTCCTGGAAGACCATCATGCGGTCGGGGCCGGGGCGCTCGACCGTGCGGCCGTTCACCGAAATCCGCCCCTCCACCGGCTTCAGGAATCCGCCGATGGCTTTCAGAAGCGTCGATTTTCCGCAGCCCGACGGGCCCAAGACGACGAAGCGGTCGGCGGCGAACACCTCGAAATCCACCCGATAGGTCGCGGTGACCAGATGCCGGCGGGTTTTGTACTGCAAGGTCGCCCCTTGCACGCTCAGCACCGGCGCCTCGGGCGCCTCGCCGGTCGCCGGCCGGATCGTCTCGCTTGCCATGGCCGGCATCTCAGCTGCCCGGCTCGGCGTGGATCTCCGGGAAGAACAGATCCTTCCAGCTTTCGGCCTTGGCCTTGATCAGCCCGGTCCGCGCCATGAAGGAATAATAGGCCATCGAATTCATCGGCGTCGTCGTGTAGACGGCGTCGGGGCTGGTCACCAGCTTCTTGACGAAGGCGGGGTCGAGCTTCATGTCGTCTTCGGCCAGATAGATGCGCACCGCCGCGTCGGGGTCCTGCCTGATCAGATCCATCGCCCGGTGCAGGGCGGCCAGAAAGGCGCCGTACACCTTGGGGTTCTGGTCGTGGAAGGAGGCCTTGGCATAGATCACGTTGAAGGTCGAGGGGCCGCCCAGGACATCGAAGGAATTCACCAGCAGACGGGTGCCCGGCTGGGCGAGTTCCAGTTCCTGGTAAGGCGGGCCGCCGAAATGTCCGGTCACTTCCGATTTTCCGGAAATCAGGGCGGCGTAGGCGTCGGGATGCCGCATCCCGACGGTCAGGTCGTCGAAGGCCTCCTGATGACCCGGGCCGAGGGCTTTCTCGGCCGCCATCTGCAGCAGGACGGCCTGATAGCCGACGCGGGGGGCGGGAAGGGCGATGCGGTCCTTGGCCGAAAGGTCCTTGAGGGTCTTCACATTCGGATTGTTGGTGACCAGATAGACCGGCATCGCGCCCAAGGTGGCGACGCCGCGCACGTCGACATTGCCCCGCGTCTTGGACCACAGCGTGATGAAGGGGGGAACGCCGGCCGAGACGAAATCGATGCTTCCCGAAAGCAGGGCCTCGTTCATCGCCGAACCGCCGCCGAGGTTGGTCCAGACGACCTTGAGATCGGTCAATCCCAGCTTCGCCGCTTCTTTTTCCAGCAATTGCTCATGCTTCATGACGTGAAACGGCAGATAGCTGACGCCGAACTGCTGGGCGATCCGGACTTCCGCGACTTCGGCCCGGGCCGAGCCCGGCCCCGCCAGAAAAAGGGCGGCGACGATCGCCGATCCCAGGACCGAAACCCATCGCCATCCGGTGGCCGGCTCTGTTTTGGTCATTTTACATTCCGATACTGTCCATTTAGGTCATAGATTAACAGTGAACATATGTCAGTGGAAGCAAAATGGCGGATTCCGTTCGTTGATACGATCCAAGATATAACGTGAAAATATTGTATATTATGAGCCGAGGAACGCGATCCGTCCGCCTCCAGACATCTGTCCGTCATCCGGGATCCGGTGGTATGCTGGCGGCCGGCGCTGACGCCGAAGCCGGAGGGGGACCTTGCCATGCTGACCTTGGACGATCTGGCGGAGGTGGGGCGTCTGGTCGCCATCGATGCGGAAACCACCGGCTTTCCCATGCCCGGCGCCGCCGCGATCCGGAAGATGCCCAAGGGGCTGCGGTTGCCCGGCATCGTCATCGAACTCGGCTGCATCGAATTGCGGCGCGACGGCGACGGTTGGAAGACGGGAGAAAGCTGGCAGCGGCGGATCCAGCCCAATGGTCCGATCGCCAAGGCGTCGATCGCCGTCCACGGCATCAATCCGGCCGAATTGAAGGATGCGCCGCCGTTCCGCGACATTCTGGACGATTTCGAGGCCTTCATCGGCCAGGACGTGCTGCTGGCGCACAGCGCCACCAACGAGATCGATTTCCTGAATTTCGAATATGCCCGCGTCGGCCGCTGCGGCTTCGACGAGGAAATCTTCTCGGAGAGCGACTTCGTCTGCACCCAGGAGCTGTCGCGGCGATTTTTCCCCGGCGTGCCCGGTTCGCTGGACGTCTTGTGCGACCGTCTGTGGATCGACCGCTCGGATCGCTTCCAGCATCACGGCGCCCTGCTCGATGCCGTGCTGACCGCGGAAGCTTTCATCAAGATGCAGGGCGGATTCGTCCAGGACGAGACCCGCTCGGTCAGTTTCGGCGACGATTGAGATGGCGGCGCGACGGAAAAAAGGTAACAAGAAACGGCTTTACCCCCGCTAAAACGCCAATGATGACTCGCGGGGGTAGCTTGCGGAATAATATCCGCACTCGGAAAGCCGAGTTATATCTTGGACTTTATGTTTCGTTGCCGGCGCCAAGTATTTCGGCAACTCAATCTATACCCGGTGGAGTCATTCGCTCTTCGTACCTCCACTGTAGTGGATGGTAGATATAATATTGAGCTACTTGAGCGAATAGTCAAGGGCGGATTGCTGGCGTGTGCGGTTCGCCCGCAACCCTTGCCTTCCCATTTGCGCACTCCGGGCCCATCTTGCCAAACAGTCGGCCGGCGGCGCCGCCGCCGGCCCCTGGGCATGGAGAGAATGAAGATGGATGTGCGGGCGGCGGTAGCCTATGAGGCCGGGAAGCCTCTGGTCATTGAGACGGTCCAGCTGGACGGGCCGAAAGCCGGCGAGGTTCTGATCGAGATCAAGGCGACCGGGATTTGCCACACCGACAAATACACCCTCTCGGGAGCCGATCCCGAGGGACTTTTCCCGGCCATTCTGGGGCATGAAGGGGCGGGAATCGTGGTCGACGTCGGGCCCGGCGTGACCAGTCTCAAGAGGGGGGACCATGTCATTCCGCTCTACACGCCGGAATGCCGCCAATGCAAGTCCTGCCTGTCGCGCAAGACCAATCTCTGCACGGCGATTCGGGCGACCCAGGGCAAAGGGCTGATGCCCGACGGATCCAGCCGTTTCTCGATCGGCGGCAAGCCGATCCTGCATTACATGGGCTGCTCGACCTTCGCCAATTATACGGTGCTGCCGGAGATCGCGCTGGCCAAGATCCGCGAGGACGCCCCCTTCGACAAGGTGTGCTACATCGGTTGCGGCGTCACCACCGGCCTGGGGGCGGTCATCTATACGGCCAAGGTCGAGCCCGGCGCCAATGTCGTGGTGTTCGGCCTGGGCGGCATCGGGCTGAACGTCATCCAGGGGGCCCGCATCGCCGGGGCCGACATGATCGTCGGCGTCGATCTCAATCCGGAACGGGAGGCTCTGGCCCGCAAATTCGGCCTGACCCATTTCGTCAATCCGCGGGAGGTCGAAGGCGACCTCGTCCCCTATCTGGTCGAATTGACCAAGGGCGGCGCCGATTACAGTTTCGAATGCATCGGCAATACCGAGGTGATGCGCCAGGCGCTGGAATGCTGCCATCGCGGTTGGGGCATGAGCGTGATCATCGGGGTTGCCGCCGCCGGCAAGGAGATCTCCACGCGCCCCTTCCAACTGGTGACGGGACGCGTCTGGAAGGGATCCGCCTTCGGCGGCGCCCGCGGGCGGACCGACGTGCCGAAGATCGTCGATTGGTACATGGACGGCAAGATCAACATCGACGATCTGATCACCCATGTCCTGCCGTTGGAACGGATCAACGAGGGCTTCGATCTGATGACCCGGGGCGAATCGATCCGCAGCGTCGTGGTCTACTGATGAGCGGGCCGATCACGCGGGCCCGATATCGGTGTTGCGGCGGGGTGGTGAGCTTTCATACCCATCGCTCCGAGGAGACGGGCACCGACATGCGTTTTGGGCTTTTCGTGCCGCCGCAGGCCGAGAAGGGGCCGGTGCCGGCGCTGTTCTACCTGGCCGGTCTCGAATGCACCGAGGAGACCTTCCTGATCAAGGCCGGCGCCCTTCGGTTCGCCGCCGAGCACGGCCTGATGCTGGTCGCCCCCGACACCAGTCCGCGCGGCGCCGGCGTCCCGGGAGAGGACGACGGCTGGGACCTGGGCACCGGCGCCGGGTTTTACGTCGATGCGACGGCGGCGCCCTGGGATAGGAATTACCGGATGTATTCCTATGTGACCGAGGAATTGCCGGCGTTGGTCGAGGCGAATTTTCCGGCGCGCTCCGACCGGCGCGGCATCTTCGGCCATTCCATGGGCGGCCATGGGGCGCTGGTCATCGCGTTGCGCCAGCCGGCGCGCTGGCACTCGGTCTCGGCCTTTTCGCCGATCGCCAACCCGGTCGCCGTGCCCTGGGGAAGGAAGGCTTTCGCCAGCTACCTCGGCCCGGATGCCAGTCCCAGTCCTTGGGCCGCCTATGACGCCAGCCTGCTGATGACGCAGCGGCGCCATCCCGGCCCGATCCTGGTCGATCAGGGGCTGTCGGACAAATTCCTCGACACGCAGCTGTCGCCGCAGGCGCTGGAGGCGGCGGCCCGGGCGAGCGGCCAGGAGCTGACCCTGCGACGGCACGATGGTTATGACCATTCCTATTGGTTCATCCAAAGCTTCATCGCCGACCATGTGCAATGGCACGCCCGCCTTCTGGCATGACCAGATTGCGGGCGCTGCCTGCAAAGGCAGGCAATGCGTCACCCATCAAGGAGAAGGACTCAACTCCGCCTGCCGGTTGCCGGTCTCCATGCTGCGTTGCGCTTTGTGGAAGCCGACCATGCCGCCCCAGATGCTCTTGCCGCAGCTCACATTGACGAAGCCGACCATCCGAAGTATTTCGGACAATTCCTCCGGCGTATAAAAATTCGCGATCGCATCCATGAAATAGTCATGGCAATTCCGCGAGGCTTCCGTCGAGCCAAAAATGAGCGCGGTCCAAGCGACGGAAAGGCGCAGAAAACGCAGATAGGCCATTTCGATAAAACGATTGCTCGGCTTCAGCATATCGCAATGATAAAAATGTCCGCCGGGCTTCAGGACGCGAATTATTTCCGGAAGCACCCTGTTCAATTGCAGATGGCGCGACGCGGCCTGCAAGGTAATCACGTCGAAGGAATTGTCCGGGAAGGGAAGCTCGTGCACGTCGTGGATCACGCTCTTGATCCGGACGCCGTAGTCTTTTGCGCGGTTCTGTCCCTCGACCTGCATTTCCCGACTGCGATCGATCGCGGTGACGTCGAGGCCGGGCTGCTTCTGCAAAAGCCTGATGCCGATGTCGTTGGTCCCGGCGCAGACGTCGAGGACCTTGTATCCCGGTTTCAATTCGATCGTTCTGACGAATTGCCAAACCCACAATTCCCAAAACCCAAAACTCGCAACAATGTTTCCAAAACGATAGTATTTGGGGACATCTTCAAAAACTTGAGGAATTAATTCACGCCAAGTATGAGAGAAGAGTAAACTCCGGCGCTTTTCTCTTTGGTCGAAAAGTGTCGGCGTCATTACAAAGGATTCGACGTTTTTCATAATTACGGCGGCTCCGCTACGCAAGACAAGGATCCCGGGGCTTTGAGCGAAATTTTCGCTTTCCAGCTGAACAACTCGCGGCATGTGTCAAGCGATGGCGGATCGTATCAGCGGACATTTCCAGGATGGAACAGATCATCCAGCCCCTCGTTTTTCGATAGAGTAGTGCAACTCAGGGATTCAGAGAAGCCTCGTTACGTCGTCCCCTCCGGAACGCAGCCGGCGGATCGGACTTTTTGCCGCGAAATCCCGACATGTGGGTGATGCGCCGTCTCTTTTCCGCCGGCATGCGAATTGTTGCGCCGGACGAAGTCTCCCGGTTGCCGAATGGCCGGTGGTGGTGCAATGGTGGTCCGGCGGGCCGACGACGCGTCCGGGCGTTTTGCGGAAAGACCCCGGGGGCGAGACGACGGCCCGCCTATGAAAATATAGAATGACGTGGGGGCATATATGAAAAAAATGGGAGGATCGGGAATGACGGATATGCTTGCGTCGCAAGATATTCCCGCATCGGATCGGGTCATGGCCGACCGCCGGTCGCGCAAGGCGGCGCTCGGCAGTTTCGTCGGCGCAATCGTCGACTGGTATGATTTCCTGCTTTACGGCATCACCGCCGCGATCGTGTTCAACAGCCAGTTTTTTCCCAATGTCAGTCCGACGGCCGGGACTCTTGCCGCCTTCGCCACCTTCGGCGTGGGGTTCCTGTTCCGGCCGCTCGGCGGCGTCGTGTTCGGCCATTACGGAGACCACCTCGGCCGGAAACGCATGCTGGTGATCACGGTCGGCATGATGGGGCTGTCCACCGCCCTCATCGGATTGCTGCCGACCTATGACAGCATCGGTTGGTATGCGCCCCTGGCGCTGGTCGCCCTGCGCGCCCTGCAGGGGTTCGCCGTCGGCGGCGAATGGGGCGGGGCGGCCCTGATGGCCGTCGAAAGCGCGCCGGAGGGGAGAAAAGCCTTCTACAGCAGCGGCGTGCAGGTCGGCTATGGCGTGGGGCTGGTCCTGGCAACCGGCATCGTGTCGATTCTCAGCCACACGCTGGACAACGACGCCTTCATGTCCTGGGGGTGGCGCATCCCGTTCGTCTTCAGCATCGTGCTCGTCGCCATCGCCTTGTGGATTCGGACCAGCATGGAGGAATCCCAGGAATTCGTCCAAAAGGTCGGGACCCACGGCGAGCACAAGGTAAAGGCCCCGGTGGTCGCCGCGCTGCGCAAGCATCCCGAGGGCTTCCTGCTGATCATCGCGCTGCGCATGGCGGAAATGTTCACGATGTATATCGTCACCACCTTCGCCCTGGCCTATTCGACCAAGAACCTCGGCATGTCGCGCGATCTGTTCCTGAACATCAGCCTCCTGGTCGGAGCGGTCAGCTGCTTCACGATTCCGGCCTTCGCCTGGCTGGCCGACCGTTTCGGCCGTAAGCGGGTCTATGTGACGGGGGCGGTGATCGGCCTGCTGTTTTCGGTGCCGTTCTTCCTGGCCATGGAGGCGCGCTCCGTCGTCTGGATCGTCGTCTTCTCGGTGATGCTGGCCAATATCGCCCATGACATGGTGGTCAGCGTCCAGCAACCGCTGTTCACGGCGTTTTTCGGTACGGAATACCGTTACAGCGGGGCGGGCGTCGGCTATCAGGTGGCCAGCGTGGTCTGTGGCGGCTTCACTCCCTTCATCGCGACGGCATTGCTCGGCGTCGACGGCACATGGCATGCGGTGGCGGCCTATCTGGCCGGCGGCTGCCTGGTCTCCGTGATCGTCTCCATGCGCATGAAAATGAAAGCCTCCTGATGGTGGTGCGGGAAAAGGCGTGAACGGTCCGGCGCTTTCCATCTCCATGAGGCGGCTCTTCCCGGCGGAAGCTCGATTCCGTCTTCGGACCGGGGAATGCGGTTCGTAAGCGTTTGTCCAGGAGCGAGGCCGGGCGAAACCGAAGCCCGGCCTTTCTTTGCCTTATCAAAAGAAGGTGCTGTATGGGTACGGGAGCAGTTTCTCCGAACGACGGCCAAAGCGGGCAACAGGACGAAGCCTCCGCCCGGCACCGGGGCGGCGATGCCGCCCGTGGCGGCGGGCTGATCGTGCTCTTGGCGCTTTTGATCTTTGCCTTGAACTTGCGAAGCCCGCTCACGGCGATCCCGCCCATCATCGACGACATCCGATCGGATCTCGGGATCGGTCCGGCCATGGCCAGCCTGCTGACCAGCATTCCGGTTCTGTGTTTCGGTCTGCTGACGCCCATAGCCTCGCTGCTCATCGCCCGCACCAGCATCGAGACCTCGATTTTCGTAACATTGGGGGGATTGATTCTGGGAACGGTCCTCCGCGCGATGGGCGGGGTGAACACGGTCCTGGTGGGAACGGTGGTCATCGGCGCCGCGCTGACCATCGGCAACATCGTCAGCCTGATGATCATCGCCCGCGACTTTCCGCGCCGTTCGCCCGTCGTCACCGGACTCTACACGTCCGCTCTCAACGTCGGAACCATGCTGTCCTCGGCCCTGACGGCTCCTCTCGCCGCTTTTTTCGGCTGGCGGCTCGCCCTCGGCGTGTGGATTCTGCTGGCAATCCTGGCCGGCGTCCTCTGGAGCCTGGTCCTCCTGCATCATCGGCGGTCGGCGCGGCGCGTCAAGGCGGAGGCCTCGCCGATTGCCGCGCCCGGCGATCCGGCGCCGGTGCGGCCCCGCAGCTCCGAACCGATATGGCGCCGTTCCCTCGTCTGGCTGCTGGTCGGCGCTTTCGCCGCCCATGTCTTCATTTATTACGGCCTTACGGCCTGGCTTCCGACCTATCTCATGCAGGCCGACGGCATGGCCGCCACGACGGCGGGATTCGCCGCGTCGGCCTTTCAGATTCTCGCCCTGCTCGGGTCCTTCGGCGTTCCCGCCCTGGCCGCGACCCGATGGATCTCGCGGGCCACCCTGCTGATCGGCATCGCCGTCGCATGGTTCGTGACGCCGATCGGATTTCTGCTGGCGCCCGGCCAATGGCTTCTCTGGGCGATCGCCGGCGGCATCGCCAGCGGCGGCGGCTTCACCGTCATCTTCATGCTCATCATGGATCACGCCGCCACGCTCAATGAGAATCGGAAAATCTCCTCCCTCGTCCAGGGGCTCGGCTATACCCTGGCCTCCAGCGGTCCTCTCATCGTCGGCAGCATGCGCGAGGCATCCGACGGCTGGGCCGCGGGCTTTCTTTTCCTCGGCGCCATCGCCTTGCTGATGGCGGCGATCGGATTCGGCGTGGCGCGGCGGACCTGACCCCGACGGGGACGGTTATTTCGGATCCAGCTTCAAGGCCGCCGAATTGATGCAATAGCGCAGGCCGGTGGGGCGGGGGCCGTCGTCGAACACATGGCCGAGATGGGATTCGCAGGCCGCGCAGACGACTTCGGTGCGGCGCATGCCGTGACTGAGATCGACGTTGGACTGGACGGCCTCGGTGCTGATCGGCTGCGTGAAGCTCGGCCAGCCGCACCCGGCGTCGAACTTGCTGTCGGATTCGAAAAGTTCCTGTCCGCAGGCGACGCAACGGAAGACCCCGGGCGTCCAGACCTGCTCGTACTCGCCGGAAAATGGGCGTTCGGTCCCTTTCTGCCGGGTGACGCGATATTGCTCGGGCGTCAGCTGGGCCCGCCACTCGGCGTCGCTCTTTTCGATCTTCTTGCGCATGGAATCCTCCGAATTCACCCGACCGCCGTCCCGAGGGCGGCGGTGCGATCGAGGTCGCGGGCGGCCTGGGCCGCGATCTCGAAGGAATGCAAACGGGCCTGGTGGTCGAAGATATTGCCGGTGATCATCACTTCGTCGGGGCCGGTTTGCCGCACGAATTCCGCGAGGCCGCGACGGACGGCTTCGGGCCCGCCCACCACCCGGCAGGCCAGCGAACGATCGACCATGGCCAGTTCCGCCGGCGTCAGCACCGCCTCGATCGCCGGCACCGGCGGCGGCAGGGGACCCGGCTGGCCCCGGCGCAGATTGGCGAAGGCCTGTTGCTGCGAGGTGAACAGGACCCGCGCTTCCGCTTCGGTCGCGGCGGCGAAGATATTGAGCGCCAGCATGAGATAGGGCTTGGCCAGGCGTTCCGAGGGCTGAAACTGCTCACGGTAGAGCCGGCTCGCCATCGCCATCTGCTCCGGCGCGAAATGCGAGGCGAAGGCGTAAGGCAGTCCCAGCGCCGCGGCGAGTTGCGCGCCGTAGAGGCTCGATCCCAGGATCCAGATGGGCACGCCCAGGCCTTCGCCCGGAACGGCGCGCACCGGCTGACCGGCGCGGGCCGGGCCGAAATAGCCGATGAGCTCCAGCACATCGCGGGGAAATTCGTCGACGTCGCCGGCCAGGTGCCGCCTGAGCGCCCGGGCGGTGATCTGGTCCGAGCCCGGCGCGCGGCCCAGCCCGAGGTCGATGCGGCCCGGATAGAGCGACTCCAGCGTTCCGAACTGTTCGGCGATCACCAGGGGGGAATGATTGGGCAGCATCACCCCGCCGGCACCGACACGGATGGTCGTGGTGCTGCCGGCCACCAGGCCGATCACCACCGCCGTCGCCGCGCTGGCGATGCCGGTCATATTGTGATGTTCGGCCAGCCAGTAGCGGTGGAAGCCCCAGCGCTCGGCGTGGCGGGCCAGATCGGCCGTGTTGCGGAAGGCCTGCGCGGCGGTGCCGCCTTGGGCGATCGGCGACAGATCGAGAAGCGAAAAAGGAATCATGCCCTATCAGATAGGGGCGGGATGGAACATTCCAAGAGAGACCGCTTCCGAGATGTCGTCGGGCGACGGAATGCGGCATGCTGAGGGCTCTGGTCGGATTGAATCTTCTGGAAGGAGCGTCCCGGTGTCCGATGCGTTTCACTGCTACGAGCCCCGGCACGGCCATGGTCTGCCGCACGATCCGTTCAACGCCATCGTCGGGCCGCGCCCGATCGGGTGGATTTCCACCCGCGGCGCCGCCGGCGGCCTGAATCTGGCGCCCTACAGTTTCTTCAATGCTTTCAATTACATCCCGCCGATCGTCGGTTTCGCCAGCGTCGGCTACAAGGACACGGTGCGCAACATCGAACAGACCGGCGTCTTCGCCTGGAATCTGGTGACGCGCCGCTTGGCCGAGGCGATGAACCGGACCTGCGCCGCCGTGCCGCCCGAGGTGAGCGAATTCGCCCTGGCGGGGCTGACACCGGCGGACTCGAAGGTGATCGCCGTGCCCCGCGTCGCCGAAAGCCCGGTCAGCTTCGAATGCCGGAGCACCCAGATCGTGCAGCTGCAGGGCGTCGGCGGCGACAAGGTCGGCACCTGGCTGGTGCTGGGCGAGGTGGTCATGGTGCACATCGACCGCAGCCTGCTGAAGGACGGGGTCTATGACACCGCCGCCGCCGGACATGTGCTGCGCGGCGGCGGCCCAAGCGACTATTTCACCGTCGGTCCCGAGCAGCTGTTCCGGATGACCCGTCCGGCATAGGGCCCGTCGGCGGGCTTCCCTTCCATCCCGTCATTTTCGCGAAGGCGCTTTCGCGGCGATGGCGGGCCTTCAGGCGTCGAGGCCGCCATCGCCGCCGTTCCCGCCGAACAGCATCTCCAGGCCCAAAAGGGCCAGAACGACATATTTCAGCTTCCACAAGATCCATAGGAACAGGGCGCCGGCGCCGGCCATCAGCAGCGGCATGTGCAGGCCCAGATGGATGACCCCGGCAAGGAACAGCAGAACGGCGAACGACTTCATGACGGAAACCTCTTGCGTTGGCGGCCCTCATGGATGGCAGATGGCGGGGCACAGGGCATTCGGCAAACGAATTCGGTCATTTGTCCTTGGCGAGGGTCGGCAGGTCTTCTTCCAGGATGGTCATCAGCAGCGAATAGGACACCTCGCCCTCCTCCTCGTCGCGGTGCAGCACCCCGATGAATTCCTCGCCGATCGTCACCTCGACGGGCGCCCCCCGTTTTTTGGGCATCTCGATACGGATGCGGTCATTGCCGAAGGTTGCGCTGAGATAGGCCTCGACGCGGGCGATTTCGCTCGTGTTCATGGATGAAGCTCACGGAAATTGAAAAGAGGATGGAAGGGGAACTGTTATTTGTTCGCCGCCGAAAAAGCAAGATCCACGTGGACATGGCGGCCACCGGTTCCGAAATCCTGCTCCGGTTGGCGATATTTCTCCGCACATTCGTTCCGATGCGGTGCTATATTGTTTTTGCCGGGCAACCGGCTATGGAACTAAACGCCTCACAGAATAAGCGTTACGGACCCGGGGGCGGTACCCGGCGCCTCCACCACTACCAGGCCGTTCGGCAAGTGAACGGCTTTGTGGGGGCGAAATAGGATCGACGTGCGTGGTAAAAGTCAGGTCTGTTCTCGGTATGAGCGCGACCGTCTATCAGGCTCAAAACCTCTAAGTGCCAACGATAATATCGCTGTCACCGAAAATGTCGCTCTCGCCGCCTAACGGCCGCTAGTGTGATTTGATTCGCGGTCCGGGGGCACCGGGCAACAGAACGCCCCCAACTTCCTTAACAATTAAGCCGTACCTTCTCGGTGCCGCGGTTCCGGTTACAATCGGCGCGGCGACCGTCGCTTCGCCGATGCCGAAGCCCGGATTGGGGGCGGAGACGCCGGGGCGGCCAGTCCCTGAAGAAAGAGCCGGCGGCAGACCGGGTATCCCGTTCTCGTGTTCATGCCAGCGGTGTGCCAATGGAACACAGATGAACACAGATAAGCACAGATGGACACGGATGAATATGCGCCGTAGGCGTTCCAATATCATCCTGTTCCCGTGTCGTCGGGCACCGCAGATAATTGCCTGCGGCACAGGCATATCCGTGTCCATCTGTGTTCATCTGTGTTCCTCAAAAGAGGAATCGCGGGCGGGGCGATGGCGTCTTTCCCGCATCGACCATCACTTCATCGATATCGGCGCCTTGGCCGGCGGCGGAGCGGTTAAGGCGTCGGCCAGTGGACCATCCGTTGCCATTCTTCCAGTTCTTCGGTGCCGAACCCACCCAGGCTTCCCTGAAATCCGCCATGCCGGGGCGGCGTATTGTCTTGTGCCAGCAGGCTTTTCACTTCCTGGCTTTCGGTGAAGCGGACGCACTGGGCTGGGGTAAGAAGTTTCCACATGCTTCTGACAAGCTTTTCAAGTTCATGTGCTTCAGAAAAGCTCGTATTTATCTCAGCTTTATCGTGAATTATGTGGACGAAGTCATCTATTGCTGTCTGATTATCAAAATATTTTGTTTGTGCCATGACAGATCCTTTCTCCATGAATTTCCACGGAGAGCTTTTAATCAAAAGAAAACTTATCTCATTTAAGTTTCCCTCTTGATGTTGATCCAAGAAACGGTGATTTTATCGGTTCTGCCATGATCAAATATTGACATTTCGGCCTGTTGGTGGTGATGTCTACTCGGCGCCTTCCCGACATTGGCCATGGAATTTCCTTGAGCGATCGCCCGTCCGTACGGATGCCGGCGATCCGTTCCTTCTTCGTCTTTATTTCGCGCCTGAAACGCCTGAGCGCGTCGAGCCGTCGGCTTTCCGTAAGCCCGTGCGGGGCGATCCGAGTTCGCGGCGATGACGCATTGATTGATCTTGAGGCGGAAAAGTGCCAAAATAATTAAGGGTAATGAGGTTTCGTGGGATGGGACGACGCGTCGCGCCTTGGGATCGCGTCATCGATGTCGCCGGCCGCCTCGGGAGAGAGAGACGATGCATATGAGTTGGAAGGTTGAGTATTCGCTCGGGATCGCCGAGATGGATGCGGAACACGCGCGAATGATCGAAATGATGGCGCGGTTGGAAGCGGTCGAAGGGCGGTCCGATGCGCTGCAGACCGTCGGGAAAGTGGTCAGCGAGCTGGCCGATTATGTCGAGACGCATTTCAAGCATGAGGAAGGCCTGATGGAAAAGGCCGGCTATCCGAACTTGGAACAGCATCGGGAGCAGCATAGGGCCTTTGCCCAGAAGGTCATCGACCTGCGGTCGCGGGCCAGCCTGGACGCGCGGAGCGTGCATCAGTTCCTGCAGCAGTGGCTGGGCGATCATATTCTGAAGGTCGATCGCGAGTATGTTCCCTTCGTTCAGCTTTGGCTGGACAATCGGGGCGCCGAGGGTGGTCTCGAATAGGACGTCGGGTTTTTCTTTGGCGGACACCGACATGATGTCGGTGCCGCCATGAAACCGCTCTGCGGGCTCGTCAAAGGTCGACCGCTCCGTTTCAAGTCGGCCATTGCGCGTTCCGCACCGGCGGCGCGCGGCCGGTGGTGAACTCAGAAGCAAAGACTCAGTGGCGCCGGCCTCCGTGCCGGCGGACACCGGCAGGGACGTCGGTGCCACTTTTTCTTTTCATTTCTGGAGCGGCCATTGAGGCCGCGGCCAAGCGCGCGGAAGCGCGCGCCCGGCGAGGGACATCAAGAAAAGCCAGAGCGTGATGCCGATTAAGGCATCGCGCTCTAGAGCGGTTTGCGTTCATATTGGATCGCTCACCTTATCTCGTCATTCCCTTTGATCAGCCGGAATCCAGAGGGCGCACCACGAGCGTTTCCGACACTCCCGGATACTCCCTTTCGAGCTTGTGAAATAATCCCAGTGGCACCGGCGTCCCCGCCGGTGTGCCGGCGAAGCCGGCAGTGCAAGAGCGGCCGAGGGATCGATCTTGACGGGAACGTTTCCGCCGCGGGGCGACGGACACCGGCAGGGACGCCGGTGCCACTTTC